>JACRCH010000016.1 GCA_016219115.1 Deltaproteobacteria bacterium | reverse complement strand
TCCGTTATGATTCTTGCCGCCTGGCTGATGTATTCCCGGGTTGGCTTTGAGGGGGCCTGACTCATTTCCTTCCCTGCTTCTTTCACGGTGTCCCGTATCCTCTTTGTGGTATAACCCAGCTCTTTCAGGCGGTCTCTCCAGGCCTCCCTGACGGTCTCAGGATTGACGTCACGCTTGGCAACTCTCGATCCAAGGGCCGCAATTTCCCTAAGCTTCTGACCGGAAGCACTGGGGTAGCGTCCGGAGTTTTTGAGTTCGGCTACCTTCTCCGCAATCTGCTCGCTTCTCTGAGAAAAGTGGTCGAGTAATTTCCGGTCAAAGCCCTTGACTTCAAAAAGCCCCTTGTGGTCGGTTTTGACGCCGTAACCGAGGTCTTTTAGGTTTACGGCAAGCTCGTTCCTGTAAAATTGTCCGATATACATCTTGTGCCTGTAGAGATTTTCGTTCGAAAGGGCCTTCCATTTATCGGATTTCTGCATGGTAAGGTTCATTACCACGCAATGAGTATGGAGCTGGGGGTCGAGCTCGCGGCTCGTGTGGTGGTCGAATTTGGCAATTACCATGTTGCCGGTATCTATCTTCTTCGTTTCACCGGCCTTGGTCTCCCTGGCTTGGGAATAGCGTTCCTCGATGTGGGAGAGGGTGGAGGATACGGCCTTTTCGTGAGCCTCCTTGACCCGGTCGTCGCCAATGACATGGGAAAGGATGGATACAGACTTGGGCGCTGAAAAGGTGAGGTCAACCCCTGCGCGGTGGACTTTGGGGCCGGGTTGTACAAGATCGTCGCCGTGCCGGTCCCGGCCAGTGAGAAGGCGCTGGAAGTCCTCTTTCTCCACCTCTCCACGAAGGCCCAGGGTTTCGGCCCCTTTCCCTGTCCACTGGCCGTGGGAATTGGAATAATAATCGTCCCTGGCGTAATAGTGTCCGGCCTGGCCGGAATTGATGTTCGTAATTGAGACCACAGTATTTTTTACTTTTTTCTGAACCCCTTCACGATCTCCGCTTCGCGCCGGGCTTCCGCTTCTTCCTTCCGGGAAAGCTCCTCGAGTTCATCGAAAAAACTGATTCTATACTTGCGGTCTATCCGGTCTGCCCACCTAATACCCCATGATATTAAGGCCCCGACCAATGATAACTTCGCAACTGTCAGGAACAATCTCCATGGGGATGCATCCGACAGCCAATGCTCGATGATCTGCGGTAAAATACCCAGTATAAACATTGTGACTATTACTTTAGGTCTATAGATGGCGCTTACAAGTTTATCCACCCGCTCTTTCAGTTTCATGACTTTTCCTCCTTTTGTCTGAAACTTTCCTCTATTATAGAAATATGCCTGCCAGAGGAAAAAAATCCCGTTCAAATGAAAATGTTAGGAAATTTTAGAAAGAGCGGACTGAAAGATGAAAATGGAGGGGTAAGTGTAGGGGGCACAGGATCCCTTGGCTTGACCAGAAAAAAATCCAAATGAATCTTCCCGCAGCAAGCTACGATGTATCTACAGGACTTCTATACTAAAAGGTCGAAGCAAGCTTCGAGAAATTCACCTGAATGGAAGAGACTATATGGGGAGAGTTGAAAAAAAATTAATAAAAAATCCCCTGGTCTTGTTGTGACCAGGGGATCGTTGGATGCAGCTAAGTCCTTTTTTAGAGAGAATTTTAAATTTTATTTATTTAAGACTCCAACGACGCATCATGGGATCACTTCCCCATGGACAAGGTCCTTCTGCCCCTTGCTGTTAGGCCCTTTAGCCTCTTCACAGCTGCCTTATATGTAGCCTTGGCGGATTTAGTATTTAGCTTGACAAGCGTCAGAGGCCTGCTCTTGCATTCTACCAGAAAATTGAGTGCAACCAGACTTTTCTTGGACACCAAGCTGTCGCCCTACCAGTTGCCGTATTGGCGGTGTTATCTAAGTATGAGACTCTCTTTTGTGTATTTTACTATAGGTGAGAGGAAAAATTCTATTACGCGCCTTTTACCAGTCTTAACATCAACGGATACGGTCATCCCTGGCGTGATTGACGCAACCCTATTGTCAATATTCATACTCCGCTTTTCCATCTCAACCTTCATCTTGTAAATAGGGCCAAGCTTTTCATCATCAAAGGAATCAGGGCTTATCCATACAACCTTTCCTTGAATAGTGCCGTACTTCTGAAATGGAAAGGTATCGAATTTGATATTTACTTCCTGTCCGACTTCTAAAAATCCGATGTCCCTGTTAAGCGCTGTTGCCTCAACTATAAGAGGTGTTCCTACCGGGACAACGGTGACAACGGGCTGTGCCGGCGTTACAACTCCTCCAATTGTATGCGCGGAAATACCGTGGACAGTACCATCTACCGGAGAACTCAGTCTTTCAAGTTCATATTTTCTCCGTGCCTTCCTTACCTCTCCCTCTATCGGAGCAATTGTCTTTTCACTATCCACAATATCGTTGAGTATCACTTTCTCCCGTTCTTTTTTGAGCGCATCGAGATTCATCTTTTTTTCATTCAACCCTTCCCTCACCTGCAGTACCGTCTTTTTCTGCGCCTCAGCTTCCTGCTCAGATGCATACAACTGCAACTGTTTGTCGAGTAGATCCTTTTTGGTAAGATAACCCTGCTCGAAAAGGCTCCTAAGGGAACTCTCCTGCTCTTTTAAAATCAAATATGTTTTTTCCAGCTTCACCAATATAGCCTCTGAAGCCCGAATCTCATTGTCCTTTTGAGCAATGACAGACTTAATTGCTTCTTCCCTTGCATTGTATTCAGACTCCCTTGCATCCTTTAATTTTTTCTGTAATTCAAATAATTCTCCTCTTCCCTTGATAATCATATTGCCGCTTCGGAGTTCTGCCAAAAGCCTTTCTCTGTCCACCTGATGAATTGAAAGTGATTTTTCGTTACTTTCAACATCTGCGAGCTTTATCGTTGGGTCAAGTTCAATTAGCACATCTCCTTCCTTAACACTCTGTCCCTCCCGAACATGTATGCCCCTGATTACGCCCGCTTCTATAGGCTGTACTACCTTTAATCTTCCATCAGGTATTACTCTTCCTCTGGCCGTAGCCACTTCGTCAACCGTACCGAAATAGGCCCAAGCAAAGGCTATGAGAACCATTAAAAAAACAACCCAGATCAATAGGCTTTTAAATGGAGATGGCGGGGTCTCGATTATTTCAAGGACTGGAGGCAAGAACTCATATTCAAGCTTATCCTTTCTTAATGCCTTTTTAAGCCATTCTATCATAGCAACACCTCTAATAAGCCGTAATCAAGAGGGCGAAAAAATCGAATAATAGAATTCAGAATATTCAAATGCAACCATTTACACATGCCTTTCCTGCTGGCTATAGAGATGGCAATATAGTCCTTTCCTGGAAATTAATTCTTCATGACTTCCAGATTCTATGAGTTCACCTCTGTCTATCATTATTGTTTTATCCGCGTTCCTTAAAGTGGAAAGCCTGTGTGCTATTATTATTACGGTCCTACCATGGCATATTCTTTTAAGATTACTCTGAATTATACTTTCAGACTCGTAATCCAGCGCCGAGGTTGCTTCGTCGAATATAAGAATTCGTGGATTCATAAGAAGCGCCCTCGCAATGGCAACCCTCTGTCTCTGCCCACCCGAAAGAGCAGTACCTTTTTCTCCTACTGTGGTGTCGTATCCTTCCGGAAGTTCAAGGATAAACTCATGGGCACCGGCAAGCTGTGCGGCCCTGATGATCTCTTCCATCTGCGCGGAAGGATAATGAATCGCAATATTATCTCTTACGCTGCTATTAAAAAGATAGTTTTCCTGCAGCACAACACCTATCTGACGTCTAAGCCAAGCAGGGTCCGCAAGTGATATGTCTACACCATCAATAAGTATTTTGCCTGATTCTGGAAGGTAGAGTCTCTGTATGAGCTTGGCGATAGTGCTCTTCCCCGATCCGCTTCTTCCGACAATCCCTATGGTTGTCCCAGGTTCAACATGAAGCGAAATGTTCCTAAGCACCTCAGAGCCGTCGATACGATACCTGAACCTAACCCCTTCAAGCCTGACACTTCCCTTGATGGATGGAAGTCTCATTTTAGTAGCGGCAATCGCCGGTTCCGGCTTAGTATTAAATATGTCGCCAAGCCTTCTTATGGAAAGACCAGCTTGCTGGAACTCCTGCCACATTTGAACAAGCCTTAGTACTGGGTCGCTGACTCTTCCCGACAACATCTGAAAGGCGATCAACTGCCCGACGGTCAATTGCCCATCCATTACTAGCTTCGCTCCTACCCATAGAATAACAAGATAAGATAATTTTTGTATCAGTTGCCCGATGCCTCCTGCAATGCCAGACAACTGGTATGTCTTAAAGCTTGCTTTGATGTAATTTGCAAGAAGACTTTCCCATTTTTTCTGAGCCTCAGGCTCAAGTGCAAACGATTTTACCGTTTGTATTCCGTTAACTGCTTCAACCAGATACGACTGTGCGTCTGCGCCTCTGTTGAACCTCTCGTCAAGTCTGTGTCGTAGCATGGGAGTGACAATCGCTGATAGCAGAGCAAAAAAAGGGAGCGCCGCCAAGGCAACCAGTGATAAAGTTGCACTGTAGAAAAACATTACTATCACAAACACGGCTATGAACATTACATCCAGAATGGACGTAAGCGGCGCACCCGTAAGGAATTGCCTTATGTTCTCAAGCTCCCGTACCCTGGCAACGGTATCTCCCACTCTCCGAACCTCAAAATATCTGAGAGGTAGCGCCATTAGATGTTTGAACAGCTTCGCACCAAGCGTGACATCTATCTGGCTTGTGGTATGGGTGAAAACGAATGTCCTCAAAATATTCAGAATTGCCTCAAAGAGGGCAATCGTTATTAACCCAATGGCAAGGACGTCAAGTGTAGTTACACCGTTATGGACAAGGACTTTATCGATTATGACTTGGGTGAATATGGGAGTGATAAGGGCAAAAATCTGAAGTACAAAAGAGGCAATCAACACGTCTCTGAGTGCTCTTCTGTATTTCCATATCGCGGGAATGAACCATTTGAGCCCAAAGATTTCCTCTGAATACAAAAATCCTGAACCTCTATATGATAAAAGAATTATCCCGCCTTTCCATGCTCTTAAGAATTCTTCTTTTTTTAAAATCTTAGGCTTGCCTTCCAAAGGATTCAAGGCAAGTAATTGCTCGCCTTCAACTTTGGCAAGAATAAAATACCCACCGCCTTCAGCCTCTACAATCGCTGGAAGCGGGAGTCTTTGTAGCCTTTCGTATCTTACTATTGCTGCTTTTGACTTGAATCCTAATTCTCTGGAGGCTCTTAATATATCAATGGTACTCATGCCATCCGATCCGATGGCAAAGGTGTGTTTTATCTGGGCAGGATCTGCGGCAACACCATGAAACTTCGCTATCGTTACAAGGCAGTGTAAACCGCTATCTATCTTCTTATGGTCACCGCCGGCATCCTTTTGCTGTTCCGTGTCCACATAACCTCTTGCGCGCTTTCCATAAAATACGACCTTTAATAACGATACTATTCTTCAATGTGGTGTTTCAATCCTCTCCCCATGTGTATTGATAGGGATGAGTGAAATTAACTGGAAGCTACACAAAAACATATAACAAAAACTCGTTATGGTTGAGGTTGACTCCAATTCTGAGCGAGTATCTGCTGGACATCTTGTGGGTTGGTTTGTATCGCCTGCTCCCAGCTTATACCGTTGCTGGAGCAGAACGACGCCATGGCCTGGACAAGCTGGTCGACTTGAGTACTCAGAAGCTGACTTCCATCCGCAGCCTTAAATATCTCGGTTTGGTTATCTATGCCTGAATACCAGTTCTGCACGTTAAGACTGTCGGAAGAGCCACTTATCGAGAGGCTGAGGTTATTGCCTGATTGGGAAAAGATCAAATCAAGGGGATTAACGTCGAACTGGACAACATCCGTATTGCCTACTATCGTGTCATAATCAGTTATAGTATCCTGCCCGCCTCCACGCTGGAAGAGGTATGTATCATTTCCCCCATCGCCTGAGATATAGTCGTTGCCTAAACCACCCTCGAATTTCTCATTCTCGGGACTACCATAAATCCAGTCATCACCGGCAGTCCCCCTTATAACTGCCATCGCCTCTACCTCGGCTCCCGTAAGGCTTGTACCGTTGGCAAAGTCGAAACGCTCAAGCTTGTAAGCATTGTCACCGTACCAGTTCTCCACCGTGATCTTGTCAGAGGTACCGCTTATACCGACCGTAAGGTTGTAAAGATTGTTCATATCTCTTCCGATAAGAAGATCCGCACTCGTTATGCCACTCCCGAACCTGAGCACGTCTATATCAATCCCCGGCCAGTCACCCTCGCTTATGGTGTCTTGACCGTCTCCAAGGTTGAATAGATAGGTATCGCTGCCGGCTCCGCCAGCGATATAATCGTCTCCAGCTCCACCATAAAGAAAATCAGAGCCATCGCCGCCATCTATATTGTCGTTCCCATCGCCCCCGTAAAGGGTATCATTGCCGGTCTCTCCGTATAAGAAGTCATTGCCGGCCCCACCAGCAATCAAATCATCCCCGTTGCCTCCGTTTAAATAGTCTACACCGGCATTCCCGTATATCGTATCGTTTCCATCTAGCCCAGATAAAGTGTCATTCCCGTCACCTCCGGTCAAAGCGCTATTAATATCTGCTGCATTGAAAGCATCGTTACCGGCTGTTCCGCTTATTAAATATTTTCCTGCGGCATCGATTGTCCACGCCAAATCTTCACTCTGAGACGCAAAATAATCTCTGAAATTTGTGAAGTCTGTTATTCCTTCTGCGTTAAGTCCTTTCAGAATTCGAGAGAATTCGGAAAGGAACTGCTTGCCCGTATCATAGTTTGTATTAATTTGGGTCTGTATTTCTGTTTGTACAGCACTCAAGTCACCCTTAAGGTCCGATGCAGTAGCATCCCAGGAATATGTGATCATATTGACAAGGTTTTGAATATGAGTCTGGGCAATTAACTGTGCGTAATTTTTTTCAACCACTCCCTGAAACGCTTGCCTTAATAGGATCGCATTCATAGTATTGGGGTCTGTATTGCCGTTAATATCTACAAATTGGTTGTTGAATAATTTCTCTAGGGCACTCAAATTTCGTGCATCAATCCATTGCCCCCTGCTATTAGGGTCGATATCATCGCTTCCGGTCCACTTTATAAGTATCTGCTCCATCAAATTGCCGCGTATAATGGGATCAGCCTCGGCAATAAAACTCTGAACCAGTGTTTTCAATGCTCCGCTCGTATCGCGTACCATCGCTTGGTGCAAATCATAGACAGTTCCGCCACCCTTCAAATCAGGCAGGGCGGCAATATCCTGAGGCACATCAAGCCATTCTTTTGCCATTGCAAATGCGTTATCAGTCCGGAACCACACATCAGAAACCGTTCCTGTTGTTCCGTCCGTCTTAGTAAAACTGCCTGTTTGACGATGTTCATTGCCCTGGGTATCGACCATGGCTGATGTAGTGTAGCCGGTATTTATCGACTGAATGCCTAATGCATCAAGCGTAAGCATCTCATCAACCGTGGTATATCCATCGTTGTTGTTATCTTGCCATATTTTCAGCTCACCCCATGCGGTATCATTCGAGTCTATCTTGCCGTCAGCATTGTTGTCCAGTTCAGCCAGCGCCAAAAATCCATTGGCCGCCTTTGCACCGCTTGTTAGGATAGTTTCATTCCCGAACAATTCTGCTCCGTTATCAATAAGTCCGTTTCCATTAAGGTCTCTAAACAGTACGCCATCATCCTGTCCGGCCCACCCGGTCTGTTGGGCGAAACCATCACCATCATGGTCAAAATAATAGCCAGCCTTGACATTCGTTGTCTCAACGCCGTCTCCATCCAAATCAAAAATTAGTGGACAATGCGAACTTGGAGTGACTATTACCGTCTTTGCCGTATTAAAATAGTTCAGCCAAGCATCATGAATAGCATCACCCAGCAAACCGAGCCTTTGAATACCTAAAAAAGTATTTATCAGTTGACGTTCCGCATCTGTTAAAAATGATCCGACTGTATCCCTGATGTTTGTAAGCCTTCTATATATATCTCTTGGACCCTGACCATCGTTTTCATAATTGTAAGCCCATTTAGTCCCTGTTAAGAACTTCATAATGTCCGTCACATCAAAGCTTGGGCCCGTATCCATCTTTCCACCGCCGTAATCATCAACCTGAAGACCTTTTAAAAATTTCATCATCTTGCCGTCATTGGCACCGTTAACTGTTCCGTTGCTGTCAACCCCACTGATCTTGAATTGATTATTGTAATCCACCAACATCACTTGTGCCAGTTTGTTGCTTGTTATATAATCGGCCGTCTGTTGATTGCCTGATGCGCTAAGTTCTGAAACAAGGTTTTCAATGAGAGCAACATCGTTATTAAGATGCTGCTCAAATTCTGCATTAATCAACACCTGATTAGCATTAAGTATAGCGTTATATCTTTCCAGGTCAGAAGCAGTAATGTTTTCAGAGCCTCTTAATTTACTAATATCAGTATCACTAAATAATTTTACTCCATTACTATCTTTCATCTTATCTAAAATAGGTATAGCGACCGAAGGATTATTTCTCACATCCCACTGCGCCGGGCCGAAGCTCCAGCCGCTAGTGCCCGTACCCGCATTACTTGTAAATACATACCACTCATTAGGTTGTGCTTCATTCCGTAAGTAAACCTCCCGAAGCAGATTCTTGAAGTCCGTCTCTTGCTGTGTTGTATTAAATACCGCCATGTTCTACCTCCCTATTTGATTTTTGTTTTATAATGCACGATAACGCTCCGGTCTGTATCTGGGAAAGTTTTTTTCTCCATATGTTCGACAAGTCTCTTGTACTCTTCATTGGAAAGGCTGAATCCATGAGACTCCAGAAACCTGACCATCTCCATCGACCTTGCATTAGCAAATAAATAATAACAAATTTTTTCATCAACACTTATTTTTTCAAGCACCTCTTTTGCCAGTTCAAGATCATTGAGTGCGACAATATAATGGAATCCCGAATTGAGGAATGCTGGATTAAGTCCATTTTCCAGCATCAACCGGACAACTTTAATTGTCCTCGCCTTATTAAAACATAGTGGATATTTGAAAGAATAAGAGCTGAGCTGGTCTAAAAACCGGGAAAAGATAAGGTCATGGTTGTTAGACTCCGTAGGCTTACTCAGATTGTATGCCTTTATGGCAGGCAGCAATAACTCCTCCACCTCATTACCTTCATACCTCTCCTGCCCACGCTCGCACTTCCAATCTGTTTTGTAGACAGGTATTAAGCTTATACTCGAAAAAGTCTCTCTCCCGAGCTTCTTAGCCGACTCAATAACCTTCTTCGCCTCATCGAACTTCTTCCCCCTTATAAGGGCCCCTATGTACTCGTCAGTATCTATCTTGACTTTATTTTTTCTGTAAAAATCGACAAGCTTCCTGTTGTCAGTCATCACGGCTTTTACATAACTCTCACCAAGGGCCTTTGTTGAAATGCGCTTCCTGAACCTTGTGAAAATGTCGCGCACTACCCGCAGGCCCCTCTCCCTGTCCTTAAGACCCCCGGCATTCTTTATTATCTCGTCTAAGGTCGCCCCGTTTATATACCTTCCGTTATTTATGCTCAGGAGGAAGTCGAAGACTTCCTCCTCATGCTCTCCGTCCTTGCAGCCGATGGCCCAACCGACAGGCATAAAGGAGTTGTTGTTCGGGTAGTCGTATATGGCGCCTTTCCCCAAGAGGTACTTAACCATTTCAAGGTCTCCCCCACACGCGGCATAGTGCAGGGGGGTGTTGCGTTGTAGAGACCTCATATGCACCGTGGCGCCGTTATAGATAAGGTACTTCGCCATCTCGATATTGTTCTGTAAGGCCGCAAAGTCCAGCGGTGTTTCGTAGCTTTTGCTCTGGTAGAGAAGCACATCGTTGTCAGAGTAACGCAGGGGCGCAACATAGGCTCCTGCGTTAGGGTCTGCTCCTTCCTTCAGAAGCCTTACAACCTCTTCGATGTTGTTCATCTTGGCGGCCTCGTAGAGCTTCTCCTCCAACTCCCGCCTCTTTTCCTTTTCCACGGGCGGTTGTTTTATCTCAAGGGCATAAAGCCCCCGCTCTACACGCTCTGGGACGAGGAAGGACTTCTTATCCCTTATCATCCGCTCGTTGTAGGCCCTGTAGTCGGCTACATACAGTTCCTTGTCGCGGATGTCTTTTGTCCTGCCGTATACCTCCCCATAGATATCGCCCCGGTTTAGATATGCGGCCACCCTTTCGGGGTCGACCTCTATGACCCTGTTAAGTATGGGAAGAGCCCTTGTCTTCTGCCCTGCAAGATAAAGAAAATAGGCGTAGTCGTTGAGCACGGCGGCATATTGACCCTTTGTAAGAGAGGCTGTTTCAGGGTCCTTGCCGGCAAGTCCGGCTACCCCTGCGTCTTCCAGTATCTTGATAGAATGCTTCGGGTCTTTTGTAGTCTGATATGCCTTGAGGGCCTTGCGGTGGGCAGCCCCGATGGGACTTTTGACTGATGGCAGGGTAGCGGACTCTTTTAGTACCTCAGGGTTTAAGGTGCTGTCGGCATTGGCAGGGAGCGCGGTGAAGACGGTGATTATAACTAGTATTGCTAATACAATATTAATTTCACGCCATGAAGCTTTCTGTGCCATCAATCACACCATAGATACGGTTTATTTTTCAATGTCGCCGGTGAAATTTTCTGTGTAAGAGAAACTCTATCACTTTATAAACAGACATATCATGCAAACTGCAAATATACACTATTTTTCGAAATTTATTAGAGGTAGTATCGTCATTTTATAATATAAACTCCTGTTTTTTGAACCTGTACTTTAGGACAGGTTATCTTGAAAACATTGGTTTCCCATTAACTAAGAACCAGCAGAAGCTGGTTCAGGTTTGAGTCCATTGATTTTCCAGGGGTTGCCTCGTAGCAGTGCCATGCGATAATTAGGAACATATATCGAACTTTTCTTCCCCATTTTGGTTTCATCATTTTGAACGTATTCAATCCAGTACCCGCCAAAATTCAGAGCATTAAAGGTCACCGGGACGCTTACTGACGTCACGCTGCCATTTGGCAAAGCAAACCCATGACCCCTCTCGAATGAATTTCTAACCCATCAGAATGTATAACCCTGACTTGCAGCACCCCTGACGAGTCGATAAATTAAAGTGAGTGGTTACATAATGGACGGCAAGGAGTACGCTCTGTCGATATCAGTTGGGGGGAGTGGAGCAATAAGTGATGAGACAGCGTATTTTGCAGCAGGAATGGACGGCCCTTACTTAACTCCGAATAGTTGTCAACGTAACCAAAACGTAGCCGAAAGCGTCCGAATCGGTCTTAAGGGACGGAAAATGCCGCAAAGGACATAATGGCGCAAATGTTTGAAAATTCGTTTTTTTCTTAAAAGTGCAGGCAGAAGGCTCAGTTACAAATTTTTAAAGTTTCAGACTGTTAACCACCGGGTCGGGGGTTCGAATCCCTCCCTGGGAGCCAGATTTGTAGGGGGTTGCGGTAAGTGTCGCAACCCCCTTTATTTTAAGGTGAATTCAGGTCTTAAAGTCGAATTTTGGTTAGCGCGCAAAAATGAATTACCCGGTATACGAACCGCTGACTTCAATGTTCCTCCGAAAACTCATTTCTGGTAAAATCGTACAAGCTCCTTTAAAACCGAGTAGGCTTCGGGGTAGAATAATTTCCGCCCTATTTTGCTTTAAAACAGCCTAGATGCAAAATCAGGGGTAGAAAAAATACACTATCGTATATGCGCTTTGCACATACGTCCCCTCTTGTTATAATCGGGAGCGGCACAAGAACTGAACTTCGGCTCATGAGGTAAAGGCAAGACTACGCGGTTGCATGGCAATCATACCAAATGGAGCTTTTGAATGAAAAAGAGCATTTTTTTATTTTCTGCAACTATACTTTTTTTGCTGACGTTTGTTCATGCGCTACCGTCAGAAGCAGAGCTTATCGAGGACATAAGCGCTAAGGAACAAGAACAGTTAAAGAAGTTTGCGCCATATGTCAAAAGAGACGGCAATGTGCTGCGCCTTCGCTTGAAGTCCGGCTCTTTTGTTACCCTTTCTGATTCAAGTGATTGCACAAGAGGGGAAACATGTGCGTTGTATCAGTTCGTTGATTACTACAAGGATATCGGGTTTTATCTTGTTTTCATTGGCTACTATGAAGGTTTTGAGTATTCGATGATATCCGATAAAAGCGGAGAGAAGTATATGGTGCCAGCCTTCCCGGAGTTTTCACCCGACAGAAAACGTTTTGTCTCAGTCTCGGCAAACGATTCCGGCTATAACGAAAACGGGGTTTTTGTAGACCGTTTTGAGGACGATGGAATTGTGCCGGAGCTCTCGTACAGGCCCTTTGACCCTCCAGTAAATGAATACGCATTGTACCGATTTATCGAGTGGAAGGACAGCCAGACCGTACTGCTTGACAAGTACACCCGTTCAGACAGGAAGCTTTGTCCCAAAACGTCCGATATGACATATCCTGTGATCTTGAAGTTGGAAAAAGGGGAGTGGAAATTTCATGAAGACCTCTCCAGCGGCACGGTAAAATGTGGGCCAAATGTAATAGACTGATTTATACCAAACTGCACAAAAAGAGGAAGACAAATGGGAGAGTTGACGTTTATACGGCTGACAGGCAGCTATGTCAGCTCCGTATTCGGCGGGAAAAGGTAAAACAGATGAATAAGGCGTGCAAAAATCCTGCGTTAATTTCTCTTTGTATATCCTTGTGGTCACTCTTCTTGTTTTTTGGACCTCTGGGATGCGCTAAGTCCTATGTGCCTCCTGAAGACGGACAAGATATTCTCAGGGCCATCTATGAAGAATCCTTACTTGTCAAAGAAAACCTGGAGTTAGTTGGAAGGAATAAAGATGCACCATGGGCTCAGGGAGATATTGATTTCTATGGACTTTGGCTGAAAGGGCTTGAAGAAGAAAAAAAGAAGAGGTTTGCTGATGCAGCCGGATTTTATAAAAAAGCATACAAAGTTACAAGGTATGAGGTTTCAAGTTATGAGGTTCTTCTGCCTTTAGGAAGGGCTTATCTCCTTGGCGGTGAAAAAAGGAAGGCTTTTTATGCGTTGAAAGAATTCTTGAAAGAAGCCGAAAGCGAGGTTTCGAATCCAAGGCCGTGGGAGCTTACTGAAGAGGGCGAGCAAGCACTACGCAGGAATATGGTCCGCGCCAAACGGTTGCTTGATCTCTGCAAGTAGCCAGGTCTTAAGCCAATTTAAACCGAGTACGTTCCTGTTTTTTGAAGGGGGAAGACGATGGGTGAACTGACATTTAAAGAGCCTGTACATGGCAGCTTCAATATCACTTCAGTATTCGACGAGGCAAGGCCCGGGGGAAGAAAACACAAAGGTATAGACTACGGCGCTCCAAAGGGCACGCCTGTTGAGGCGAGCGAAAGCGGTGACGTTATAGCTTCGGAAGCCAACGTCCCCGGCTATGGGGACCACGTGATCATTGACCATGCCCCAAAGGCAAAGGACAACGAACGCCACATATATACACTGTATGCGCATCTCAACACAATAGGCGCGGGGGTAGGAGACATAGTCAAAAAAGGAAAGACTATCGGCACGGTCGGCCATAGCGGGTATGCCTACAGCAAAACCGGTAAGGACCCAAGCCACCTTCATTTTGAAGTTATAGACTGCCCATGGAAGGCGAGCAGAGCGGATATTTTGAGCAAGGAGGGCAAAGCCCACGCATACCGTAAAGACCCGAAGGGATATCTTGACGTGCCTACCGCAATAGAAGGCACTATTTACGACCTGACCGAGGAAGAAAAAAACAAAATCGTCCAGAAGATGGAAGTTGAACCTCATATAGACTTCGAGCACGGCACATGGCGTATGGATGTGGTGCTCGGCGGAAAAAAGGTGGGGCATATCGACAAGCACAACAAGGAAATCAAATTGAGCCTCTCCCCAGAGGAAGTCGAGGAGATACTTAGACAATCCACGGTTTCATGAAAAAGAAAAGAATTGTCACATGGGATAAAGGTTTGATGTCTTGCCTCTATGGCGCAGCAATTGCTGAAACCTTTCTGCTTGCACCAACAGGTTTTCAACTCTTACGATAGGGCGCAGCAAGCGCTCTGTAACCACCGGCCTTTTAGTGACCCGAGGCATCGAGAGGATATAGTTCCGGATATCCGGTGCCAGACGCAAGAGGCTCATGATCTGAGTGATTCTGGCCCTTGATAGGCCTTCTCGGCGAGCTATTTCAACCAAGGTAGGCACCTCGCCTGCGTCGAGAAGTTCCTTCCACTCCATCGCCTTCCGTAGAAGTTCCGTCACCCTCGGAGTCTTCGGAGGCTTAAGCTTTACCACAGATCGCGGCAGGGCGTTAACCACTCCGTTAAGCGCCACCCGCCGTTTTACGATCCCGATGTTTCCGTTTTCGAACGCCACCTTCGGGCCGAGGGCTATTTCCACGGTCTGTTCCTGGTGAGTGGAAAAATCATTGGTATCTTCGGGAGTTACATGGACGATGCGGAACCAGACTTCCGGCTCGGCTATCTTATTGCGGTTAGTATTATGGGAAAGTCGGGGAGCCAGACTGGACGCTCAGACGAACCCACGTCTGGGCTTGTTAACGCCTCACCGTTCGCGGTGGGGCGTTTTTATTGGTTTTTTCGCTGGTTACGGCTGGCAGGGCGCAGGGCATGGTGGCTCAGCCTACCCTATGGAACTATGAAAATCGACCTTAATTTTTTACCCGCCAACGCCACCGACGAAAATATCTTTGAGGAAATTAGACGTGTTGATGGACTTCACCCGGTTTGATAGACTGTTACTTTCCGGGAAATATCTATTACGCTTGAAGCATTACATTCGGTTGCGGTGTTCGGAGGTGTTTATTCAGAAAGAAGCAATCGCTTCACAGATGCCCGGGGGGCATCTGTTGCACGCGGTTTGTTTTATCTCCCCCTCCCCCTGAAGTGAGTCTTTTTAAGACCATGTCTTTTAGGGTCCTGCTCTCGCTTCTTCTCGTTCCTGATATTCGGACCCGCCAGTATGGACTTCTGTTCTTCCCTGCCTCTCTCGCTCTTTTCCACAAAACAGGGTTTGCCGGTTTTGGGGTCGTGTTCGGTCCAGTAGATGAGGGTGGAATATGTCGATGGGGTGGGCGTGAATACCTGGACCTGCTCCGGCAGCGTGCCGAGCTCTTTCAAGGCAAACGACTTGAGCCTTTTCATATCGCTAATGTCACAGCCGGGATGGGCGGCCATCAGGTAGTAGGATAAAAACTGCTTCAGCCCAGCCTCCTGCGTAAACCTGTAAAAAAGCTCCTTGAACTTTATAAGGGCGTCCCGGTCGCAGCCGGGTTTGCCCATCTTCTCGAGCACGTTGGCCTCCGAGTGCTCGGGGGCTATCTTCATCTGTCCGGAGACATGGTGCAGGACCAACTCCTTAAGGTATCTCTCTCCGTCTTTTTTGTCCGCCAGCACCAGGTCGTGGCGCAGTCCCGAGGCAACGACGACCTTTTTAACCCCCTTGACGGCTCGCAGCGCCTTAAGCAGCGACAGCAGTTCAGCGTGGCCTAATTTGAGAAGGGGACAGACCTTCGGGGAGATGCAGCTCTTCTTCGGACAGCAGCCTTTTTTCTCCATCCGCTCGCAGCCGGACCCGTACATATTCGCCGACGGTCCGCCCGCGTCATGGATCCTTCCCTTAAACAGGGGGTGCCGGGTCATCTCCCCGGCCTCGGCAAGGATCGACTCCTTGCTCCTGCTCCTCACGCGGCGGCCTTCGTGAACGGCGATGGCGCAAAAACCGCATTCACCGTAACATCCGCGGTGCGTGGAAATGGAGAAACGGATCGTCTCAAGGGCCTTTACCTCGCCGTCCTTAAGGTGGTAGGGGTGGGCGTCCCGCTCGTATCCCAGGCCGTATACCCTGTCAAGTTCCTTCTGTGAGAGATAGAACGCCGGGGGGTTCTGGATGAGATAACGGGTGTCGTGCTTTTGGGCCAGCTGGCGGGCCGTAGCCGGGTCGTTGTTATCGTAGAATGCCTGGAAGACCCTCGTGAAAGCGTCCTTGTCTTTTGAAGACTCCTCGAACGCGGAAAGCTCCAGACAGCCATCCGGGAGGTCTTTGGAGATATAGCAGAGTCCGCGCACGCTTCCGGGGTCTTTCCCTTCCTTTAAGCGTTCGGCCAGTTCAACGACGGAACGCTCCGCCATCCCGTAAAGAAGGTAATCGGCTTTCGCGTCAAAGAGGATGGACCTTCTTATCCTGTCTGTCCAGAAATCATAATGGGCTATCCGGCGCAGACTCGCTTCGATCCCTCCCAGGACGATAGGGCGGCTCCCTTTTTTACAATATCTTCTGATGAGATTGGCGTAGGCGATGACGGCCCGGTCCGGACGCCGGTTGTTTACGGCGCCGGGAGTATAGTCGTCGCTCTTGCGTCTGCGGCCTGTCGCCGTACGGTTGGCGACCATGGAGTCGATACAGCCGCCAGTAACGCCCCAGAACAGACGCGGCTCGCCGAGGCGCAGGATGTCAACATCGGAACTTATTTCCGGCTGCCCTATTACGCCGACCCTGTAACCGGAGTCAAGGAGGACCTTGCCTATTACGGCCACTCCGACGAAGGGCGAATCGATATAGCTGTCGCCCGTTACCAGTATTATATCGAGGCCCTCCCAGCCAAGCGCCTCCATCTCCTTTTTTGTCGTCGGCAGAAACATCGGTCTTTTCCTGTGATACATCAGCCGCCAAGGGGCCAGAGATGATTATACTCCAACGACGGTATACGGTCAACCTGACAACTGTCTATGCTCGTTGGAACCCGCCGTATAACGGTTTTTGGCGAGAGCGTCATCGCCTAAAGCAATAAGGGATGAAAAAGGTCCTGGCGGACGGCGCAAGAAAGGCTCCGGCGGATGTTGCGCCCCGGGGGACTGAAAAAGCGTTTAGCCTTCTAAGGCTAAACGCTTTTTCAGTCTCTGCGTATATCTTTGTACGGCAAGGAAACCCGTCTCAACCGCAAAACCGTGCCGACCGTTACTTTGTTGCCTCTTTAACAGAAGACGGTTTTCGTGCCCGGGGACCGCTTTTCCGCGCTTAAGGGGAGGACGGAAAAAGACCCGTTGTCCGCCGGAGAGGTCTTTCGTCTGTCAGAAATAAAGGTCCCTTTCGCCCCGCCTGATCCTCTCAAGTTTTTTTTCCGTCTCTTCTTTTATAGTGGGGTTTTCGATGCTTTCAAGCGATTTCCTTATTATCTCCATGCCGAGGGCCTTGCTCTCCGGAGAGGCGATGTCTTCGATATATTCAAAGAGCGTCAGGATGCTGTTGGGAGTGCAGAACTCTTGTATGTCGCCGGGCCTGGCCAGGTCCATGAATGTACCGCCTGTCCTCTTTTTCCGGTAGCAGGCGGTGCAGAAGCTCGGGGTGTAGCCCTGCTTCATGACGCTTATCGCTATCTCATCGAGGGTCCTTTTGTCCGAGAGCGCGAACTGCTCCACCCCCTGCTCTCCCTTCTGGCCGAAGCCGCCGGGGGTAGTAGAAGACGCGGCGCTCGTCTGGCTTATGCCTATCCTGAAGGCGGCCTCCCTTATCTCAGGCCTCTCCCGTGTAGTTATTATCATCCCCGTATAAGGGACCGCTATCCTCAAGACCGCTATGAGCTTCAGGAAGTCTTCGTCGCTTACTGGAAATCCGGGCGTAAGCTCCACCGACGCGGCGGGCCTGAACCTCGGAACCGAGATGGTATGGGGGCCCACTCCGAATGCCTTCGAGAGGTACTCGGCGTGCGAGACGAGCCCGAGCGCCTCGAACCGCCAGTCATGGAGGCCGAAGAGGACACCGAGGCCGACATCGTCAATACCGGCCTCGAAGGCCTTGTCCATGGCATAGAGCTGTCTGCGGTAGTCGCCCTTTGGCCCCCTGTGCAGCCGTTCAAAGGTGGCCCTGTGGTAGGTCTCCTGGAAGAGCTGATATGTGCCGATACCCCTGGCTTTCAGGAGCCTGTAGTCCTCCACGCTCGTGGCGGCGATGTTTACGTTCAGGCGTCTTATCTCGCCCTTGTCGGTCTTGACGGAGTAGATAGTGTCTACGGCTTCGAGGAGATAGTCTATGGGGTTGTGCACGGGGTCCTCGCCGGCCTCAAGCAGCAGCCTCTTGTGGCCCATCTCTATCAGCAGGCGGACCTGCCCCCTTATCTCGTCCATCGTCAGTTTTTTGCGGACGGCCTTGTTGCTGGAATGAAACCCGCAGTAAACGCAGTCGTTCACGCAGTAGTTGCTCAGGTAGAGCGGGGCGAAAAAGACCAGCCTGTCGCCGTATATGGCGTTCTTGATGCGGGTCGCGGTCTCGAATATCGCGGCCCTTGCCTCTTCACCTTCGGCGTTTAACAGGACCGCGGCCTCTTCGGGGGTAAGCCCGGCAAGGGAGCGCCCTTTGGCGAGGAGTTCCGTCACAGCTTTTTTCGAGGGCTTTGCGGACTTCTCGAGCGCCGAGCCGATCCTTCTATCGTCTATGAATGTCTCCGTCCATGCGCCGGTTGTCATTTCAGCACCTCGAAGGCCTCGAACATCTTCTTCTCGAGCATCCTGTAGCTGAGTTCTTCGTTAAAGAGACCGTACTTCTCCCAGACCTCCTCCTTGCCGTGGTACTTGTTCGGATATATCCTGTAGTCGCCCCTGTATCTCTCGGGCGTGAGGTTGAACATGAGCGAATTCGCCCCGGAGGAGAGCCCGAGCCTCCTGCCCTCTTCGCTCTCAATGGTTTCAAGGGCTGTCGTGACCGGGATCTTCGCCCTTGGCATCAGCAGCCTCAGGACAGCGGTCACCTTCAGGGTCATTTCCGCGCTCCCGGCCTGATGCGTCGCCAGGGGAGTCGAGGCGCACGGGATGAAGGGGCCTATGGAGGCCATGTTGACTTTCAGCGCCTTCATGGCGAGTATGTCATCGGCGATGTCTTCCGCCGTCTGGCCCGGCAGGCCGATGAGAAAACCTGAGGCTATGTAGTAACCGAGCTCTTTCATCCCCTTCAACAGCTCCATCCTCCGGTCATATGACTGGCCCGGATGTATCAGGTTGTAGATCTCCCGGTTGGACGTCTCGAAGCGGAAGAGCACGCCGCTGGCCCCGGCAGCCTTCATCCTCCGGTAGCACTCGATACTGCGCTCCCCCACGCTCATGAAGATAAAGACCTTGGAGGACTTTTTTATCCTCCTGATTATCTCCACGAGCTTGATGTCGGTATAATGGAAGTCATCGCCTGACTGCAGCACTATGAGCTTGTACCCGCGCCTGTTGACGGCGTCTTCGACCGCGCCCACTATCTCATCCGGGGTCATCCTGTAGCGAACCACGTCAGCGGAGTCTCTCCTCAAGCCGCAGTAGAAGCAGTTCATGGCGCAGTGGTTCGAGAACTCCATTATCCCGTGGATACAGAAAAAATCCCTCAAGGAAGCCTGCCTTACGGTATTGGCCTCGGCAAAGAGGGTCTCCATCTCCAAGGGGTCTTCGGTCTTCAAAAGCCTCACTATCCCGTCCCTTGAGAGATTACCCGTGGAATGGCCCTTCAGGACTTCGAGGAAGCCGGTGTCCAAAGCGGATATGTCGATATGCTTTTTGGGCTCGAGCAGCTCCAGTATCTCTCTGGCGTCCTCCTCGCTTACCTTGCGTATCGCCGTGTCGTAGGCATAGAGCACCCAGTCGCCGACCTTGAGCTCCGGCAGCCACAGGGATTTTATTTCCTTCCTGCCCTTTGAGTCCTCGACGGTGATGTTCGCTACCGGAAAGCCCGGCACCGGATTATCGATCGCTATGACTTTCGCCGGTATGGTCAGACACATGGTTTTATACGCAGCCTTAAACGCCGCTTGGAATGCGCCGCCGGCCCTCTCCTTGTACTCTTTTATTTCCGCCCCCGGCGCCGGGCCGCCCCCGTTCCCTTCCTTCCATCCGCAGGCGGCCGCTTTTATTTCACCGGCGCCTTTGCCGCCGCTCCGGCGGAACTGAGAAGAAACCCGCACCACTCCTGAAGCCCCGTCCCCTTCGTGCACGAGGTCTCAAAAACCTTTAACTCCGGGTTTATCCGCAATGCGTTCTCCCTCGCCCTGTGCATGTTGAAGTCCGTGTAGGGCAGGAGGTCCGTCTTGTTTATGATGAGCGCCTGCGAGGCGCTGAAGAGGGCCGGGTACTTAAGCGGCTTGTCGTCCCCCTCGGCAACGCTCATAACCGCTACCTTCATCTCTTCGCCGAGGTCGTACTCGGCGGGGCAGACCATGTTGCCGACATTCTCTATTATAAGAAGCCTTATCCCGTCCTGCTCAAAGAGCCACGGGAGCGCGTGGTGCACATGGTGTGCGTCAAGGTGGCATGCCCTCCCCGTAGTTATCTGCTTTGCCGGGACGCCGTGCCTCCTTATCCTCTCAGCGTCGAGGTCGGTCTCGATGTCGCCCTCTATCACCGCGAGCCTCAAGAGCCCGTCAAGAAGCCCGGCCGTCTTTTCTATTATCGAGGTCTTACCCGAGCCCGGCGAGCTTACCATGTTAATGGAGTATATCCCCCTGCCGCGGAGCATCTCCCTGTTCTCCCCGGCTATCCCGTCGTTCTTCGCCAGGACGCCTTCTTCTATCAGGATGTCGTGCATATCTTACTCCGCCTCCATGGACACTATGTCGAGCTCGTGGCCCGTTGTTTTCGTTACCGCGCCGCCTTCGCACCTGGGGCATGCTTGCAGGAAGTACTCCATCCGGAACTCCTCATCGCAATCAACGCACCTTCCCATCAACGGCGCTTCTTCTATCTCGAGGGCGGCCCCTTCCATAGGCGTGCCCTTCACGTATACCTCGAAACAGAACTGCAAGGCCTCAGGCTCCACGGCCGTCAGTTCCCCGACCCGGACCTTGAGCCTTTTGAGGTCCTTGACGCCGTGTTTAATCATCTGCTCCTTGACTATCTCCATCATGCTCATAGTGATCGACATCTCATGCACGCCCGCTTCTCTCCCTCAGGACGACCCCGAACCCCTCAAGCTCTTTAGCCACCATCTCGGCTACCTCCGGGAGCTTCTCCCTTATGACGCTTGACAGCTCCAGGCTGACGGAGATCTCCTTGGGTTCCATCCCTATAACGACGACATCCGGGTCGTAGCCTTCGAGGTCCGCTATGGCCAGCATGTCACTGACGCCGAGCTGGTGCGCCGTGGTCATGAGAGGCGGACTCTTGGGCAGCATCTTGCCGGGTATTCTGTAGAGAGCGCCGGGAGTGGTCCTCGGGGCTACGGCGTCGACGATGATTATGTGGTCGAAGTCCCTTATGAGGGATAAAAGGTTCAAGCCCCCGGTCCCGCCGTCGACGACGCTGACGGATTCCGGGACCGAGTATCTTTCCCGGATGTACTCAATGGCCCTTACGCCGAGGCCCTCGTCTTTTAAGAGGATGTTGCCTACCCCGAGCACCAGATATCTCTTGTCCTTCTTCGCTTTAGCCATTTATCTAGCAGGATGTTAAAAAAGTCCCTCCCTGGCTTTTTCAACCACGATTTGGCCGAAATGAATTCGTCCAAATCTTACAAATTGCTCGACTTTTTTAGTCTCGCAATTTGGCAATCCGTCCATAGTTTCTCCGACGCTGCCAAAAGGCCGGACCCCGTTCCTCAAAAGATCATCTGTACGAGTAACCGTTGATCATGGCCCACAGATTTCTTATATCCGAGCTTAATACAAGGTATATGTGGATTATTATAAAGGAAATGAAGATATATGTCATGAAATCATGGAGGACCCTCACGGCCATCAGGCCCCCGAAGTAGCTCGTTATCCCCATGGTCAGGGCGGGCCAGTAGAGCATGGCACCGGTCGCGGCCTGTATGAGTATCATAACCCATACGATATTGAAAGCAAGCTTCTGCAAGGGGTTGTACTTTGGATAGGCCGGGCGCTTCTCCGTGAGGAAGAGATAGTGCCTCACCATCTCCGGCAGCCCCTTTATGTCGCTCCAGCGGATTATCTCCGTTTTGAACTCATCAACGATGAGATGAATGGTGTACGCCAGCCACGAGAATATGAGCGCGTACATCGAGACGAAGTGGATGAACCGGGCCGAGTTCATCGTACCGAAGCCCCAGGGGATGAGGCCCGGAAAGCGGATGTCAAGGCCGCTCGGGATGAGCAGTATTACCGAGAGGGCCATCACCCAATGGACGGCCCTCTCAAAAAAATCATGCCTCAAGTACCGTTCTCCCATCGTGAGCACCCCCTTTCGGGTATAGCCGTCAGGAGCTTACCGGCCTTTGTCCTTACCCATGAACCACCCCGCTAGCCTTGCCAGCGGGGTATCTCCTTAAGCCCAGCCCTCCCTTGATGGGAGGGCTGGGCTCCCGTTGCGCTCTTCCGATACAACGGGAAGCGGGGAGGGTGAAAACATTTTTTCACCCCCCCCCTCCCCCGTCACCATAAAGGGGGAGGATTTTACAAGGAAACCCTGCGGCAAGCTACAGGGAATTTTGTGATTAAAAGTCACTCAGGGAGTCATCTTACCCTGAACTTGAGTATCTCGTTTGTCTCCGGTTCAATCACGTGAACCGCGCAGGCCATTCAGGGGTCGAAGGAGTGTATCAATCGCAAGACCTCGAGCGGCTTCTTCGGGTCCTGGACCGGCACTCCTATCAGGGCCTCCTCGGCGGGCCCCCTTACCCCCTTGTCGTCCCTCGGCGAGAAGTTCCAGTTCGACGCCGGTACTGCCTGCCAGAGCTTGAGCTTCCCGCCCTCTATCACATTGTAGTCGGTTATGCAGCCCCTCGGGGCGTCCCACCCGGCTACCCCGCTGGCCGAATCCGGTATCTCGTAAGGCGTGTAAAAACGCATGTCGCCGCCCTTGATGTTGGCCACAAGCTCGTTGACCCAGCCGTCCACCTCATCGAGTGTCATCTTGAGCTTTAAGACCCTGGCAGCCACCCTTCCGAGGATGGAGTGGAGTATATTGAGCTTGCCAGGGGCGCCCACGGCCGAGAGGAGACCGTCGACGAGCTTTTTGGCCTGGGGCCTGCCGGCAAGGTACGCCGTGAGCATCTGCGCCAGCGGGCCGCCCTCCATGGGCTTGCCCCTGAACCTTACGGCCTTTGTCCAGTCGTACTTGCCTTCGTGGTCTATCTCCTTTATCCCTTCCTGCCCGGTAAACTTCGGCTCCGTCACGCCGTTCATGGGGTTTCTGCCGCCGCCGCTCTGGTCCGTGTACCAGCTGTGGCCGACATACTCCTCGATATCCTTGAGGAGGTCCACCTTCTCTATTTTCAGCGCGTCCGAGAATATGGCGCCCCTGGGGAAGAGCCTCTCGTACGGGTCCTGACTCTTACTGTCGAGCACGCCCATCGAGAGATAGTTTTTGTGCCCCGGCCCGTAGTCCTTAAGATAGAGGTAGTACGGCGCTATCGCCAGCAGGTCCGGGATGACCGTATCGTCCACGAATGCCCTGACCTTGTTCATCTTGTCCTGATAGTCGGCTATCATCGTGAGCGTCGGCACGCAGGTCACGCCTCCCGGAGGGGTGCTCATCACATAAGGGAACTTGCCGCCGAATACCGCCGCGGCTTCGGTGGCCAGCGATTTCACCTTGATCGATTCGAGGTAGTGCGCCACAAGCTCGAGGTTTAATTCCGGAGGGAGCTTGTATTCGGGGGCGCCCCAGTAGGCGTTACCGAGGAATCCGAGCTGCCCGCTGTCAACGTAGGCCTTTATCCTCTCCTGGACTTTCTTCAATGACGGCGATTTCGGCCTGGCCTTCAGGGCGCTGACCACATCGACATAGTCGAAGCCGTTCAGGATATAGAACCAGAGTATGTGGTCGTATCCTATCTGGGCGGCCTCCATCAGGTTCCTGATGATCCTCGCGTTGTCCGGCGGCTTTACTTTGAAGGAATCCTCGAGACTCATCGAGGCCGTGTGTCCGTGCGACGTGGGGCATATGCCGCAGATCCTGTGGGAGAAGTGCCAGGCGTCCCTGGGGTCCCTGCCCTGCAGTATTATCTCGTAGCCCCTGAAAAGCGTGGTCGTATTCCAGGCGTTTGTTACTTTGCCGCCCGCTATCTCGACCTCTATCCTCAGATGGCCCTCGATCCTCGTTATCGGGTCTATTACTATCCTTTGCCCCATCGCCTCACACTCCTTTTTGTCATGTGATATTGAACGGGTACCCGCCGCGATCCCGCCGCTTTATAAGCGGGGCAAGGCGGGCTGTAAAAATGACAATCACCTTACCGTGAAGAACCCCCGTCATTCATGGCGGGGTTCTTCGATCCGGGAATTCCATGTAGCTTGTCCATACATAACCCTCCCCCTGAAAGAAGGCGGGCAGGGGGGTGAAAATAGTCTTTGACCATCCGGTCATTTCACCCTCCCCTCAAGGGAGAGTAGGTTTTATGAGACACCCCGGTAGCCAAGCTCCGGGGTGTCTCATAAACGCCTTATAAGGTACGAGCGCAAGCAATCCCCGGTTCAAAGGACTTCTTGCCTTCAAATACCTACTACTTCTTCTCCTCCCCTTCGGAGTCCCCCTCCTTCTTCTTTCCCTTGAGGGCCTTTCCGATGAGGTGCGCCCCGACCCCTGCGGCCGTAGCCGCGGCTATGCCCATGCCTATCTTATCCGCGCTCGTGGTGACGCCCGGGAGCTTCACATCGGGCAGGGGTTTATAGAAGTCCCTGAACCTGTCCCAGAAGTACGGCTCAAAACATCCGATGCACGGGGCCACGCCTATGCACCAGTTCTGGCGGTTGTTCCAGAGGACCTTCGGGCAGTTTGCGTAGGTCTGGGGGCCCCTGCACCCTACCTTGTAGAGACAGTACCCGAGGGATTCTTCCTTGCTCCCGAGGACCTCCACAAAGCGTCCCTCGTCGAAGTGCGCCCTTCTCGGGCAGTTGTCGTGGATAGTCTGGCCGTACAGCTCCAAGGGCCTCTGGTAAGCATCGAGCTCCGGGAGCTTGTTGAGGAGCAGCACATGGAGTACCGTAGAGATGATATTTTCGGGGTTCACCGGACAGCCCGTGAGGTTGATGACAGGTGTAGCGATGGACTTCGTCTTGAAAAATTCGACTATCCCCACGGCCCCGGTCGGGTTAGGGGAGGCGCCCTGCGTGCCCCCGTGGGTGGCGCACGTGCCTACGGCTATCACGGCTTTGGCCTTCCTGCCGACCTTCTCCATTATCTCGATAGAGGTCATGCCGCCTACGGTCATGGCGCTCGGGATCTTCGTGGCCACCGCGCCTTCGACGATGCAGAGGTATCCGCCTTCCTTGACGGCGTTCCAGAGGTTCTCATGGGCCCGCTCTCCGGCGGCGGCCATCAGGGCCTCGTGGTACTCGAGGCTTATCATCTCGAGTATGAGTTTGTCTATCTCGGGGTATGTGGCGTTGGCGAAGGACTCGGTGCAGCCGAGGCATTCCATGAAGCAGAGCCATACTACGGACGGGCGTTTTGCCATCTTCTCGATGGCTTCGGCTATCATGGGCGCATGGAGGCCGGATAGACCTAAAAGGGCGGCCGTGGAGGCGCAGTACTTTAAAAAACTTCTCCTCGATATGCCTTTCAGTTCAAGGAGCTTGAAAAAATCGTTCTCGGCTTTCTTCTCTTCTCTTTCTACCGGGAAACCTTTGAACGGCCCTGACCCTGACTTCATGGCTTTCCCCCTTTGCTTTAGAAAAGACCTCAGAAGGGCTGAAAAAAGACGAAGACCTCGTATCCCGTCATACGATGTTAAAGATAGGATGTTTTAATGCTATGAACCACCCCGCTAGCAAGGCTAGCGGGGTTTCCGTTGGAAAATCTGTTTTTATATACGCGGCAAGCCGCGCTTAATTAAAATTCTCCGCCATAAATGACGTAGAATTTTGATGGTATGGAAGATCATTTGCATTTGCCAGCCTTGACCCGCCGCTAAAGCGACGGGATTGCGGAGTGGCACACCCATTCAACCCGGAGGAAATATGAAAGGGTTAGATTATGTAGAGTGAAGAACGCCCCTTGAGCTATGCGGGGCCGTATATATTGCAGGATAGCACCTGTTTGGATTTTGTCAAGGCAGGGAAAGCGCCCTGAAGGCCAAAAACCATGGAACGAAAGCCTTGCGGGAGGGTCAAAAAACAAAAAAGCACCCGGCTGACTCAAGCCAAGTGCTTTTTATACTGTTATTCCATTGCCAGAACTCGACCCCGGCGCGGGTGCGCGGCGGACCGTCAAAAAGACAGACCCTTGAGCCCTCACCGGATGGGTGCGGCAAAGGGTCGCTGATGAGGTCATTGAAAAAACCCGGACGCTCAAGGATGGCGCAACTTGAGAACGCTGAAAAACCCTGTTTTTGTAGCCATTGCGAGGGGCGTAAGCGACGAGGCAATCTCCAGGCGTCTGATTTCCTTAAAACGGGATTGCGGCGTCACGCCCGCAATGACGGAAAAAAGGACTTTTCATGGGTCTCAAACTGGCAACGCGGGCCGAACGGGGGCTCAGGAAGATACTTACGCTGCAAGTCTTTTAAGACTGTCTGTTATTTACTCTTTGACAGGCTCTTTTTCGCGGCTGTCTTTATGCCTGCTACCGTTTCTTTCACCGCTTTTTTGACCTTTTGCGCCGCGGCCCCGGCCACATCTTCTATCTGTTTCGCGGCGGCCGCCTCTTTTTTGGCGTATTTTGCCATAACGATCTTTTCGGCCTCAAGCCAGTTTTCCAGGTCCCTGCCTATTTTGCCGCTTTTTTGATAGAGCTCATAAGCCACTTTCGAGATCTCTTCTTGCAGGTTCATTTTACATACCCCCAAAATATTATTTTTTTTACTTGTTGACAGTATAGCAGAAGTTTTGTCAAATGTTTACGTTTTAGCCGGCTTATGAAAAACTACCCGCAATTATACCCGTAAAACAAGGCGTCTGCTTATCTACGCCGGGAAGAAACCATCTTCTTGCCTGAGCCTCGTCACCTCGGGGTAACGCGGGTGCCGTCCCGTATCGAGTCGTCGGGGCGGGTGACGACAGTCTCACCCTCGGCGACCCCTGAAAGTATCTCGGCGGCAAGCCCGTTGGAGTGTCCGACTTCCACCTTTTGTTCGCGCGCCCGGCCGTTTCCGACCACGAATACGGCCCAGGCATCGCGTCTGCGGAAAAGCGAGCTTGCCGGTACCTGCAGCACGCCTTTACCCTCCCAGATGACAAAGCGCGCGTCCGCCTTGAATCCGTCACCCATCCTCTGCAGGCTCTCAGCCTGCGAAGTGATGTCGGCTATGACATTCACCCTCTGCTCCTCCACCCCCAGACTCGATATCTTCGTGAACCCGGCCGGCTCCACAACCCTCACCCTGCCGGTCAGCGCCCCCTCGTCTCCCCAGCGTTCGAAGAGCACCGTGGTGCCCGGAGATATCTTGACCGCGTCCGCGCTCAAGACCTCCACCTTGACCTCGAGTCTCCCGGGGTCCCCTATGTCGACAAGGGGTTCTCCGGGGTTTACCACCCCGGCGCTCTCGTGATGTACCTTGAGGACCCTTCCCTTGACGGGCGCGCGCACGGCCACCACCCGGCCATGGTCCTTTGAACCCTCGGCTGCGGAGTACCCGAGGGCGGTACGGGCCTTTTCAAGCTCATGGAGCGCTGTCTTTTCGGAAGCCTCGTAGGCCAGGCGCGCGGCCTCCAAGCGTTTCGCCTCGCTCTCCACCTGGTCCATCGTGTTTTTCGGGACAAAACCGCCCTCATAGAGCTTCCTCGTCCTCTCAAGCCTTGCCACCGCGAACTCAGCGTCGGCGACGCTTGCGCGGGCGTTCTCCTGAGCTGATTTCAACGCCGCCGCGGCCGAACGCACCGCGGCCTCCGCGGCGGCGCGGCTCCTGGGGTCAAGCACGGCAGACCTCAGGGGCTCAAGCTCGGCCACGGTCTGTCCCTTTTTTACGGGATCGCCGACGTCGAGTTTAAGCCTGCGCATGTACCCGGCCACGGGAGCCGACACGACGAACCTCTCCACCACCCGCGTCCTTCCCTCCTCTTCCACCGTGACCCGCAGGACCCCGCGCGCAACTTTTGCGACATCGGCTGGCACGGCCCCGGGCATGAACCCGTAGACTATCGCCAGCACGACGGCGGACGCTATCAAAAACATGATTATCCATCTCTGAAGGCGCATCCTGTTTACTCCTTTGACTTCAAGACCTCGACTAGGTCCAGATGATCGAGTCTATGGCGCACTATCAGGCCCGAAACGCAGGCCGACACGACCACGACCGTGGCCGCCAGCGAATAGGTGGCCGGGTTCACAACGACAGGTACCCTGAAAAGGTCTGAACTCAGAGACCGGGCTATGTACGCGCACAGGACCCGCCCCAGGACAAACCCCAGCGGTATGGCTGCAAGCGTAAAGACGGCCAGCTCCCCGAGAAGTATGTACGAGATCTCCGCCCTGGTGTAACCGAGGACCCTGAGGCTCGCCAGCTCCCTGCTCCTCTCGGAGAGCGCGATCCTGGCGCTGTTATAGACTACACCGAAGGCGATGGTCCCCGCAAGCAGACTCGTCATAAAGGTGAAAAAGAGGAGCACCTTGGCCTGTGTCTCATAAAAGTTCCTTATCTCGTCCTTCCTCACTACCGTCCCCGCTACCCGCGGCATCTCTATCAGCTTCCCGTACAGCTCTTCCTGATGGAGGGCGTCCACGCTCAGATAGGCCCCGGAGACGGAGTTGCCCTCTCTCATAAGGCGGTTCAAGGCGGTCATGTCCATATAGCCCATCACCCCGAGGTACTGCCCGGCGAGCCCAGTCACGGGGACCTGCCTTACGGGCCTGCTCCCCTCAAGGACCTCTACCGTCAGCATGTCACCCGGCTTTACGCCGAGAATATCACCCAGATAATCGGTAAGCACGATCCCCTCGGATGCAAGCTCCACCGGCTTGAGGCGCGTGTCGATGAGCGGGTGCAGGCGGTTGCCTTTCTCCGTGCCCTGTATGGTCGTGCGGTAGCTTTGCCGCCCGAACTTAAGGCGCACCGGGACGGTCCTGAAGACCTCGGCGTACTCCACGCCCCTCAAGCCCGCCAGTTCGTAGACCGCCTTCCTCGACGCAGGCTCCGTAAAAACGACGGTCATGTCCTCTTTCTGCGAGAGCTTGAACTGCACGTTTATCATGAAATCGACGGCATCAGTCGAGAATGTCCCCGCCAGCATTATGGCGCACGAAAGGGCTATGCCGGTCGTTGAGAGGAGGGCCCTTACCGGACGCCGCTCGATGTCGCGGATTATCATCAGGCCGGGCTGGGATAAAAAACGGCCCAGGCCCAGGCGGTCTATTATCGTCTTCCTGTAGCGCGCCGGCGGCTCCGGCCGCATCGCCTCCGCCGGCGGCAGCATAGCCGCTTTTCTCACCGAATGGAGCGTGCCAGCGAGCGCCGAGGCCGCCGTGATGAGGACCGCCGTGGCGGCTACCGACGGCTTGAGCTCATAGATGAGGTAAGGGAAACGGTAGAACTCCATGTATATCCTTCCGAGCCCTTTACCGAACCAGACGCCGGCAATGATCCCCCCCGCGGCGCCGGCGAGCACGATCAAAAACACGAGCTTGATATAATGCGCCCCGATTGCGGCGTTGCCGTAGCCGAACGCCTTCAGGGCCGCTATCTGCTCTCTCTGCGTGAGTACGGTCCTGCCGATGACCACATTAAGGAGAAAGGCTGCTACCGCTATGAATACAGTCGGGAATATCTCGGCGCTCCTTTGCAGCTGCCGGAACTCTTCATGCAGGAAGCGGTTTGACATCTGGTCCTTGCGGCCGTACGCGCCCAGGCCGCCGTAGCGGTCAAGGAGGCTGTCAAGCCTCGCCAGGACATCGTTCAAGTCGGCGTCCCCGTCTAGCGCCAGCACGACGTCGTTGAACGCCCCCTTCATGTCGTAGGCGTTCGAGAGCGCGTTCCTGCCCATCCACAGTATCGCGTACCGCTTGTAATCCGGGCTTATCGCCCCGGGCCTTGTCTGCAGGACGAACTCCGGCGAGAGGGCTATGCCGACTACGGTGAGGGATTTCCGCCTGCCGTTGATGACCGCGCCGAAGCGGTCGCCGGGGTTGAACCCGTGCGCCTCGGCGAAGGCCTCGCTCACGACGGCCTCGTCGTCCCTCCACGGGTCCACCAGACGACCGCGCCTGAGATAAAGCCTGTTCAGCAGCGGCGTTCCGGCGTCGGGCACGGAGACCACCCTGGCCGTCACCGGCTCCGTGAAGCCCTTGATGTCGAGCTTCACCCCGGCGACTACGCGGGTCTCGACTTCCTTTACTCCGGGTATCTCCTTTATGCGGTACTTGAGGCCTTCCGGGGCGCGTTTGAGCGACGCGAAGGCATCGGCGAAGGCGTACTCCCTGTAAAACTTGTCCCTCGTCAGGTTCAGCGACATCATCGTGCTTATGAGCATCACAAAGGCCGACACGCCGCCCGCGATGACGAGGACGATTGCGAGGACCTGCCCCTTCATCTTCCACATGTCCCTCAGAAGCTTGCGGTCGAGCGCCTTCATGCTCTCACCAGTGAAGTTCCCCCGGCGGTTTTTTAACCGCGTTGACGCCGATCTCGGAGATCATGCCGTTACTCAGATGCACTACGCGGTCCGCCATCGCAGCGATGTCCGCGTTGTGGGTGATGATGGCGGTGGCGGTGCCGAGCTCCCTGTTTATTCTCTCAATGGCATCGAGGACCACGATCCCCGTGGCGAAGTCCAGCGCGCCGGTCGGCTCGTCGCACAGAAGCACCTCGGGGTTTTTTGAGATGGCGCGTGCTATGGCCACCCGCTGCTGCTCGCCTCCGGAGAGCTGGGCCGGGAAGTGGTCGAGCCTTTCATTAAGGCCCACAAGGGCGAGCGCGTCTTCGGGCTTCATCGGTCTTTTCGCTATCTCGGTGACCACGGCGACGTTTTCGCGGGCCGTGAGGCTGGGGATGAGGTTGTAGAACTGGAAGACGAAGCCCACGTGGAACCTCCGGTACTCGGTCAACTCCAACTCGCCGGCCCTCGTGAAATCCCTCCCGCGGTACTCGACCAGCCCGCCGGTAGCGGTATCGAGCCCGCCGAGGATATTGAGGAGCGTGGACTTCCCGCTCCCCGAAGGCCCGAGCATCACGACAAGCTCTCTTTCATAAAGTTCAAGGTCCACGCCCCTCAAGGCGTGCACCTTCACCGTGCCCATCTCATAGACCTTTGTGAGGCCCCTTACCCTGAATACGGCTTCTTTCGGACTCACGGATCGTATGCCACCCCTCTGCCATGTTTTGCGTATTGAGGCCCCTTTTGCCCGGTCTCGCCGATAGAAGTGTACCTTATCTCCTGGACCGGTGTTCTTTACGCTTCTCTATGAGTCGGCGGTGTCAGTTCACCTGAGGCTGCTTGATTTTCAGTCCCCGGCGTTCAATACGCCTTTTTAGCATGATATAGCGTTTTGTCATAGATGGGATTTGTTGAATGGGTGTGCCACTGCGCAATCCCGTCGCTTTAGCGGCGGGTCAAGGCTGGCAAATACAAATGATCTTTCCATACCATCAAAATTCTCCGTCATTTATGGCGGAGAATTTTAATATATAGATTCTTCAACACGATTGTAAAGAAATTTTTTACAATTCCGTACCTTGCCTAAGAGCAAATCCGAGGCGCGAAAACAGAGGGGCGGCGGAAGTCAACTCCCGCCGCCCCTCTTCAGGCCTCGTGCCTCTTTTTAAGCGGTCATCGAATATACGGCCACGAAGGATATTACCGCGAAGACCGCCGCGTAGCTTAGTGTGGCGATGACCTCAATATTACCTTGTATTTTGCTCACCTGACGCCTCCGTTTTTTTCTCAGCTATACCAGCGCCGAGAGTATGGTACCCATGACACCGATATTTACGATTATCACCACTATTGAAAGTATCCCGCCCGCGTCTCTCATTTTATCCGCCTCCTTTTCTGTTTCCGTTCTAAAGTCTTTCAAATCCCTTTCTTACGACTCCATTATACCTATCGCTGATTAAAGGGCGATTAGACCGGATGTCTCTTGTAACGGAAGGATATGAACCACCCCGGAGCTTTTCTCCGGGGTATCTCCTTAAACCCAGCCCTCCCTCGATTGCGAGGGCTGGGCTCCCGTTGCGCTCTTCCGATGCAACGGGAAGCGGGGAGGGTGAAAACCTGTTTTCACCCCCACCCTTCCCTCCCCCATCGAGGGGGAGGATTTTACAAGTAAACCCTGTAGAAAACTACAGGGAATTTTGTGATTTAAAGAACCAGGTGGAGTATCCGTGACGGACAAGGGGCAAAAAAACTTGTGAGCGGTTTTGAGGTGGCTTATTAAAAGGACGGTTTTGAAGGAGGTCATATCCGCAGTCGCCGCAACAGTAGCTTTAGCGGGTTCAGGTTATGAACCTGAACCTCAATATTCGTACCGGGCAACTATGGGTTTAATTTACACAATTGACACCGCAAAGATTGGTTTTGACGGTTGTGGCTTTTTGAACGGAGGATGGAGTTGTCGGGCCGCGCTTCCGTAACCCGGCCTGAGGGACTTTGGATGCGCGCCCGTCTTGTTCAGCCTTTGCCTGCCGCCTTCACCACGGCTCTCATGTTCTTCTCCAATGACCGGATCGACCCTCCCGCCAGGTAGCTGAAAGTCACCTGGAGCGCGTCGCCGGCTTTGGCTTCCACCGGCTCGCCTAAGGGCAGCACAAGGTAGCTGATTATCCAGTCTATAGTGGCGGATTGCCGGGGCACCACCGCCAGTATGTTCTTGGTGACGAAGCGCAGGGCGTTCACCGTGCCGTCCCGCTCAAGTACGAAAGTGCCCTTCCATCGAATGTCGCGAGAGACAGGCTGTGACATATCCATGATGCTGTAGACCGCCGGCGCAGCCAGCTCGATAGTCCCTGCCTGGATCACTTGCGGCTGCTGGAACTGGATGATGGGCGCGTGAAAGCCAAAGAAGTCATAAGCCTGCTGCAGCGGCTGAACAGCCAGAATGGCGGCCGCAGGAATGAAAACCGGCTGTGGTCCGCCGAAGCGACGGCGGTAGCGTTCCTTGAACGCTTCGATCACTTCCACCTGCTTTTCCCGGAGCATTCCGACATGGAGCATTTCGCAGATCACCACGTCCACTGGTTCAGGCGGCAAGTAATCGAAAGCATCCGCGTGGACGACCTCCACCTTGTGCCCGTCCCGGTTGAGCGGGAGCAGGCGGCGCGCTTCCGCCACAAGTTCGGGATTAAACTCCACGCACCATACCTTGCTCGCCCTGGACGCCGCGAAACACGAGAGCACACCCGTACCCCCGCCTAGCTCCAAAACTCTTGCGCCGTCGAAAACAACATGGTCTATGGCGGCTTTGAAAGCGCCCATGCGGTGCTCGTCCATCAGCATGTTGTGGTGGTAGTGCAGCGGGATGAACTGTCCAAGGTAATGACTCCCTGTCTCGTCATCACCGGCTGGAGCGTTACTTTTATCCGCCGGAGCGGCAAGCGTCCCCTGGAGTTTGGTCGTCGTTTCCGTCATATTGGATAGCCCCTTGTTTGTTTCCTTCGTCCATATCCGCCGTGCGCCGGCACTTCAGCGGGTTCAGGTTTACAACCTGAACCTCAATATACAGTACTCTACAAAACAAACGCTGGGCTTTGCGTATCCAAAGCCCAGCTTCTTTATTCCGTTCCGGGTTATTATGGCCGTTACCAGCCCAATATCCACGCGAAGATGAGCGGGGCGACTATCGTAGCGTCTGACTCGACTATGAACCTCGGGGTCTCGGCCGAGAGTTTGCCCCATGTTATCTTCTCGTTCGGCACGGCCCCGGAGTACGACCCGTAGCTCGTGGTGGAGTCCGATATCTGGCAGAAGTACGCCCAGAAGGGGGTCTCCTTTTTCTTCAGGTCCTGCTGGAGCATCGGAACGACGCATATCGGGAAGTCCCCGGCTATGCCTCCGCCTATCTGAAAGAAGCCTATTCCGGCGCCCTTGCTGTTCTTCGTGTACCAGTCAGCCAGGAACGTCATGTAGCCTATTCCCGACCTGACGGTGGACTGCTTGAGCTCCCCGGTTATGCAGTATGAGGCGAAGATGTTGCCGAGCGTGGAGTCCTCCCAGCCCGGCACTATTATCGGCAGGTCCCTTTCAGAGGCCGCCAGAAGCCAGCTGTCCTTTGTGTCAATCTCGTAGTACTGCTGAAGGACACCGCTGCGGAGTAACGCGTAGAAGAACTGGTGCGGCAGGTACTCCTCACCCTTGTCGTTGGCTTCCTGCCAGAGCTTGTAGATATGGTGCTCGATCCTCCTTATCGCCTCGCCTTCGGGGATGCAGGTGTCGGTGACCCTGTTAAAACCCTTCTGCAGGAGTTCCCATTCCTCCCCGGGGGTCAAGTCCCTGTAATTGGGGATCCTCTTGTAGTGCGTATGCGCCACGAGGTTGAAGACGTCCTCTTCGAGGTTCGCCCCCGTGCAGGTGATTATGTCTACCTTGCCCTGGCGTATCATCTCGGCCAGGGATTTGCCGAGTTCGGCAGTGCTCATGGCGCCCGCGAGCGTCACCATCATCTTGCCTCCCTTGACCAGATGCGCCTCGTACGCCCTGGCCGCGTCAACGAGCGCCGCCGAATTGAAATGGAGATAATGCCTTTCAATAAACTGTGATACGGGACCCTTGCTCATCTTGCTTTCCTCTCTTCTTCCTCTTATCTTTTTTCAGGATATTCTCAAGCTATCTAATGTAGTAAATTTTTTGCCGTTTGTCGAGATTTTCGATAGAGCTCCTTCATCAAGACCTCAGGCACGCGCCTTAAGGGGTTGATTTCTCAAGGATTGAATCTCCCTGCCAGCCAAGCCGCGGGGTATCTCTTTAAACCTCCCCTCCCCCATAGAGGGGGAGGGTTTTTACAAGGAAACCCTCTGGCAAGCTAGAGGGAATTTTGTGATTAAAACGCTTCAAGACGGGAAGAAAGTCTTTTTACATGCTATACTTGTCAATAAACGCCCCGTCCGCAACACCGGGGCTCAGGATCCGAAAGGGCTTATGCCGTGATGACCGACGCTCAAAGACTTGCGGACTTCGTCGTATCGGCCTCCTACGAGGATATCTCCAGGGAGGCACTGGTCCAGCTGAAGCTCCGTCTGCTTGACTCGCTGGGGTGCGCCGTCGGAGCGCGAAACGAACCGCCCGTGCGGATGATAAGAGCCCAGATAGAAGAGTTCGGCGGCAACCCCCTCTCTACGCTCATAGGCGGCGGCAAGACCTCGCCCTCTCAGGCGGCCTTCTACAACAGCGCCCTTGTCCGCTACCTCGACTTTAACGACAGCTACATGGCCCCGGGAGAGACCTGCCACCCGAGCGACAACCTCGGGGCTGTGCTCTCCGCCGCCGAGTACAAAGGGGCAAGCGGGAAAGACCTCCTGACGGCGCTGGCCGTGGCTTACCAGGTCCAATGCAGGCTAAGTGACGTCGCCCCCGTGCGCTCAAAGGGTTTTGACCACACTACTCAGGGCTCCTTCGCTCTGGCCGCCGGGGTCTCAAAGGCATTGGGCTTAAACGGCGAACAGACCACAAACGCCGTCGCCATCTCAGGCACGGCCTTCAACGCGCTCAGGGTGACCCGCACCGGGGAACTCAGCCACTGGAAGGGGCTGGCGTACCCGAACGCCGCCTTCTGCTGCTCTAACGCCGCTTTTCTCGCCATGAGGGGAGTAACGGGGCCGAAAGAGGTCTTCGAGGGGAACAAAGGCTTTATGGAATCCATCTCCGGGAAGTTCGTCATCGACTGGTCGAACGAGAACCTTGAGCGGGTGACATGGACGATACTCAAGAAGTACAACGCCGAGATACACTCGCAGTCCGCGATTGAAGGCGCGCTCGAGCTTCAGGCAGAGCACTGTTTTTCGGCCCGTGATGTCGATTCCGTCGAGATAGATATCTTTCAGGCCGCCTATGATATCATAGGCGGCGGCGTTGAGGGCGACAAGACAAGGGTCAGGACGAAGGAAGAGGCCGACCACAGCCTTAAGTTCCTGGTGGCCGTCGCGCTTCTTGACGGCAAGGTGATGCCCGAAGAGTACGCCCCCGAGAGGATAATAAGAGACGACGTGCAGCGGCTTCTCAAAAAAGTCATTGTCCGCCCGAGTGAGAAGCTTACCCGGCTCTTTCCCGAAAGACACGCCTGCGGCCTCACGGTAAGGCTTAAGGACGGGCGGACCCTTACAAGAGAGAAGACAGGCTACGAGGGCTTCCGCACCAGCCCCATGGGCTGGGAACGGGTCGAGGAGAAGTTTATAAGGCTCACCGGGCCTTTTATCGACGCCAGGCTTCAGGCCGACATCATCGGGCGGGTGAAAAATATCGAGGGGATCACCGCGGCGGAACTGATGGAGCCGCTCTCAAAGGCGGCCCGGCCATGAACCACCCCGGAGCAAGCTACATGGAATTTTGTGATTAAAACCGCACCCGCCCGGACCGCTTCGGGCGTACGGGACCGGCAGAGACGACAGACAAAGGAGGCTAACGATGGCCGACGAGAAAAAAAGGGCGAAGGGCAACGCGACGGAAAGGGCCTTCTCCTTTCTCCCTTTAAACGAGCGGGAGGGTAAACCCCGCAAGCGCGGCGTCACCGAGATACGCGGCCCCTACTACACCCCGATGGGCAAGCGCTACCTCGAAGACATCCTTGAGACGATGGGCCAATACATCGACATCCTGAAGTTCGCCGGAGGGTCCTTCAGCCTCATGCCGAAAAAGGCCGTCATGGAACTCATCGACCTCTGCCACAGATACGATGTCAAGGCCGACACCGGCGGCTACATCGAACATGTCCTCACGCTCGGCAAAGACGCCGTGGAAAGATACATCCTTGAGTGCAAAAACATCGGCTTCGACATAATAGAGATATCAAAGGGCTTCATCACGGTCCCCGCGGACGACCTTGTCCGCCTGACGAAGAGGGCGCGCAAAGCGGGCCTCGAGGTAAAGGCCGAGGTCGGGGTGCAATTCGGCTCCGGCGGAGCAAGCGCCGTCGCGGAGTTGGAGGCCGAGGGTACGAGCGACCCGGGCTGGGCCGTCGAGCAGGCGAAAAAGCACCTTGACGCCGGCGCCTATATGATAATGATCGAGTCCGAAGGGATAACCGAGCAGGTCCGCTCATGGAGGACAGACATCATAACGGCCTTTGTCAAGGAATTGGGGCTTGAGAAGACGATGTTCGAGGCCGCCGACCCGGAGGTCTTCGGCTGGTACATAAAAAACTATGGCCCGGAGGTGAACCTCTTCGTGGACCACAGCCAGATAATACTGCTCGAATCGCTGCGCTCGGGTATTTGGGGGACGAAAGACCTCTGGGGAAGGGTCGTCACTTCCAAACCGTGACCCTAAAAGACTTTACATGAGAGGCACGGGATTGTAATATGGGAAAGGCAATGGACCTCCCCGCAAGAAGCTCCGGGGTATATGAAAACAGCCAATGTCCTGTTTCAGAAGGTCTTTTGTATTTTTTAACAAAACACCAGGTCCATTGCGAAGCGGGCATAAAGGAAAGCAAGCGAGCAAGCCTCTGTATTCGTTGCGAGCGGGCTTGCAAGCGAGGAGCAATCGCCCCGAAGCGCGCGGCAGCGCGCAAGAAGGCCTAATGTATTGCGCGGGGCAAGCCGCAGGGTATTTACCCTATGAGAGAATAAGCCCTCCGGAGGCTTCAAAAACACGGGGGTTTTCAGACTTTTAAAAAATCCCGGAGGTCATCCATGGCTAATCGTTACGATTATGTGATCGTCGGAGGAGGGCTCGCGGGGGCCTCGGCCGTGCAGGGGATAAGAGAGATAGACACAAAAGGCTCCATCCTCTTGATCGGGAACGAGAAGCACCTCCCGTACGACCGCCCTCCTCTTTCCAAAAAGCTCTGGTTCGGCCAAAAAAAAATCGAGGAAATTTTCCTCCACGACCCCGACTACTACAAGAACCACTCGGTGACTCTCGCCCTTTCCACCAGGGCCTCTTCAATCGACCCCAAAAACAGGACCGTGACCGCCGGGACGGAGACTTACGGGTACGGCAGGCTCCTTCTGGCAACGGGCGGCGTACCCAAGAGGCTAAAGGTCCCCGGCGGGGATTTAGACGGCATCTCCTACTACCGCTACCTCGATGACTACCTGAAGGTCAGGGCATCGGCGGCAGAGGGCATGAGAGCCGTCATCATAGGCGGCGGCTTCATCGGCTCGGAGCTGGCCGCCGCTCTCAACAGGAACAAGGTAGCCGTCACGATGGTCTACCCCTCGCCTTATCTTGTCGACAGGGTCTTCCCCGAAGGGCTCGGCAGAGCGCTTCAGAGCCATTACGTCGAACGCGGCATCAGGATACTCTCAGGCGTGAAGCCCGCTTCGTTTACGAAAAAAGGGCGCCGCTTCGTCACAAAGACCGACAGCGGCGCCGAGATAGAGTCCGACTCCGTTATAGTCGGAGCGGGGATAATCCCCTCCGTCGAGCTGGCCGAAGGCGCAGGGCTGAAGACCGGCAACGGTGTCGAGGTCAACGGGCTTCTTCAGACCTCGGAGGCCGACATCTACGCCGCCGGCGACATCGCCTTCTTCCCGTACGCGGCGCTTCAAAAATCCACGCGCATCGAGCACTGGGACAACTCGTTGAACCAGGGCGCGCTGGCCGGAAGGAACATGGCCGGCGCGAACGAAGAATTCACCTACATGCCGTACTTCTTCTCCGACTTGTTCGACTTCGGGTACGAGGCCGTAGGCGAGGTCGATTCAGCGATGGAGACCTTCGCCGACTGGCAAAAGGAAAACGACACGGGGGTCATCTACTACCTTAAGGACAAGGTCGTCAGGGGCGTCATGATGTGCAACGTCTGGGATAAGGTCCCCGCGGCTCGCGAGCTGATAAAGAGAAAGGTCCGCTTCGATGGGAAAAACCTCCGGGGCGCGCTGTGACGGCCGACTTCAGCGGACATGACATGAGACTTTTCCGAGAAGACTGCACCCCCCCGCGGCCAGGCGAACTCCCGCTCGGCAAAGACGAGGCCCTGCGCCGTGCCCGAGAAGTCCCCGGCTGGGTCCTTAAAGAAGGCTCTATGGAACGGGAGTTCAAGTTCGGCGACTTCAAAGGTTCGATGGCGTTCGTGAACAGGGTGGCCGAGCTTGCGGAATCTCAGGGACACCACCCGGACATCCTTATCTTATACAGTAAGGTCCGCCTGACCCTCACAACTCACAAGGTCGGCGGCCTTACGCGTAACGACTTCATACTCGCGTCAAAAATAGACAGGCTGCCGGGAATGGTTTGAGGGAAACTTTCCGCAAAAGCGTCCCGCGGACGGCGGATGGACGGACGAACCTTTTGACCATATTATTCATACCGTCGTACGGTCAGCTTTTAATCCGCCGACCGCACGGTCCCCAAAACAGTCTTCTTCAGCGGTCTTACAATAAAAATACTGGGAAGGGAATCTTGACAGAATGGCGGTAAATAGTCTTAAGGGGAGGACCGCCCTGATAACGGGCGCGGGAAAAAGGATCGGGCGCGCGGTCGCCATGGCGCTCTCTGGCGAAGGCGCGAATATCGTCATCCACTACAACCGCTCTGAGGCAGAGGCCGCCGCTTTGGCCGGGGAATTAAGGGCCTGCGGAGTCGAGGCGTGGCTGGTAAAGGCCGACCTTGAAAGGCCGGATGAGCGCTCGACGCTCGTGGAGAGGGCCGCGAAAGCCGCCGGCAAAATCGACATCATCGTCAACAACGCCTCCGTGTTCCCGCCGTCCACCTTGAGCGACTTGAGCTTTGAAGACCTCTTAAGCTCCATGACGGTCAACGCGTGGGTCCCTTTTTCGCTCTCGCGGGACCTTCTGAGGCTCTCCAAAAAAGGCGACGTCATAAACATCCTGGACACGAGGCTTGCGGACTACGACTGGAAGCATGTCGCCTACATATTGAGCAAACACGTCCTCTCGGTACTCACGAAGATGACGGCCGTTGAGTACGCGCCGGATGTGAGGATAAACGCCGTGGCACCGGGGCTGATACTCCCGCCGCCCGGAGAAGACGAGAGCTACATCGAGGGCCTCACGCACACCGTCCCGTTAAAACGGCACGGAGACCCCGAAGACGTCGCCTCCGCCGTCATATTCCTCCTCAAAAATGATTTTCTCACCGGGACGGTCATACCCGTTGACGGCGGAAGACACTTGAAGGAGGGCCGCTGATGGACAGAATCCTCATCAACGACCTCACTGCGCGCTGCATCATCGGCATAAACGACGATGAGCGGCGTGAAAGGCAGGATGTGGTCATCAACCTCGCCATCTACGCGGACCTGAGGAAGGCCGGCAGGAGCGACCGCTTCGAGGATACCGTGGATTACAGGGCCATGAAGAAAAAGGTCCTCGCCATGGCCGAGGAGTCTCAGTACTTCCTCGTGGAGGCGCTCGCGGAAAAGATAGCCGGACTGTGCCTTGAGCACCCTGCCGTAAGGAAAGTGCGGGTCCGGGTGGACAAGCCCTCGGCCTTGAGGTTCGCCAGGACCGTCGGGGTCGAGATAAAACGCGAAAGGGAGTAGGCGTTGACCCAGGCCTTTGTAGCCGTCGGCTCCAACATAGACCCGGAGAAACATCTCCTTGAGGCGCTCTGCCTCCTGGCCCGGTCGCACAGGGTCACCGGGGTCTCCACCGTCTACAGGACAGAGCCTGAGGGAAGGCCCCATGACCCGCCGTACCTCAACTGCGTCGTAAGGCTTGACACCGACATGGAGCCGGAGTCTTTCAAACTCAAGGTGCTCCGCCGTATCGAAGATGATTTGGGCAGGGAAAGGACCTCCGACAGGTCCGAAAATAGGACGATAGACCTCGACCTTATAATCTTCGGCTCCATGACCGTCAACTCCGCCACACTTACCATCCCGGACCCCGATATCTCAAACCGCCCGTATCTGGCGCTGCCGCTCTACGAGCTTGCCAACGCACTTGTTCTTCCGGGGTCTGGTAAGAAAATAGCCGATATCGCGGTCTCTTTGCGCTCATGTTCGATGGAGCCGATGAGCGATTATACCGAGCTGGTTAGAAGCGAGGTCCTCAAGGACGCCACCTGACGGAAGACTTCTTGCCGGCAAAGACCCTGTCAGCCGCCGCCAAAGCCCTATGCCCTGCCTGCCGGGGCTTCTAAAGTGCCCTCAAAACTTGCTTTTTTCTCTCACCCGTAGTATTCTACTCATACATCAAACCCAATATGGCTTAAATTTTTCAAGCCTTTTCAAGATAAGCGGTGACGGCCTTCCTGAGGCCATTTGTTCCGGGTATTTACAGTGCGCCCCGTTAAACCATCGGTTTTATTTAAAATGAGATCTAACCGCTATTTACCCGTTATCATCGCAGTAGTCTCCATAACCGTTACATTCATACTCTGGCAGAGGCTCGCCTCGTGGGAACGCCAGAGCATAAAGCACGATATCACTGAGAAGTCGTCTGCTTTTAAGGAGGACATACGTGACCATATCGTCTTCCGCGTTGAGGCTCTCGCGAGGATGGCCAAAAGGCTGGAACACGACGGCACGCTCACGAAAGATGCGTGGGGGTACGACGCGAGGTTGTACTTAAAGGACTACCCCAGCATTGAAAGCATCGAGTTTGTCGGCCCCGACATGAGGCTCCGCTGGGTGGAGCCTCATGAGGGCAACGAGGCCAGAGTCGGGTTCGATTACAGGTCCGGCGCGTCCAAAACGGTCTCCGACGCGCTTCAAAAGGCGAAAGAGACCCGCGAGACGGTCTTCTCACATCTGCTCGACCTTCCGTCGGGAAAAAAGGGTTTTCTTGCGGCACTTCCGCTTTTCCGCAACGATGCGTTCAAGGGTTCCATCGTTGTGGTATTTAAAAACCGGGAGGTGTTTGACGGCATCCTTGCCGTGATGCGGCATCTTGAGACCGAGAACTACGCGGTAGAGGTCCTCGACGGAAAGGACATACTCTACGCCAACTCTTCCGGCAATTCGTACGAACCGGATTTCACCGCCGAACAGGAGATCGCGCTTTACGGCGTGACATGGCGCGTTCGCATCGGGCCCAGCCGGGCGTTCCTTTCCAGTATCCGCTCGGACCTTCCGGGGGCAGCGCTGGCGCTGGGCTTTGTCTGGACCTTTGTGCTTGTCTCGGCGGTCTACTTCGCCCAGGCCGCCAACCTCAAGGGAAAGGACCTTGAGTCGGCCAACCTGAGGCTCAAGCACGAGATAGACGAGAGGAGAGAGGCCGAGAAGAAGGTAGTGCGCTTAAACAGGTTATATTCGGTCTTAAGCAAGATCAACGAGTCGATCGTCCGCATAAGGGAGCCGGAGACCCTTTTCAGGGAGGCATGCAGGATCGGGGTTGAGGATGGGAATTTCCTCATGACATGGGTCGGCATGGCAGACCCCGGGACCCTCCTTATAAAGCCGGTGGCGCATTGGGGGAAGGAGGAAGGCTATCTCGCCGGCGTGCGGATCTCGGTGGCCGATTCTCCCGAGGGGAGAGGCCCGACCGGGAGCGCGATACGCGAGGGCAGGCATTACGTCTGCGACGACTTCGAGAGCGACCCGGACATTGCGGTACGGCGCGAAGAGGCGCTGAAACGAGGCTACCGCTCCAGCGCGGCCTTTCCGCTCTTCTCGGGCGAGCGCGTTGTGGGGGCCCTCTCTTTCTATTCGGGGGAGCCGAACTTCTTCGACGAGTCGCAGATAAGCCTTTTAAGCTCGCTTGCGGCTGACCTCTCTTTCGCCATAGAGTCGGCGCAGATTGAAACCAGGCGCATGATGGCGGAAAAGGAGCTTTCAAGGTACCGCGAACACCTCGAGGAGCTTGTGGACGCCCGCACGGCCGAGCTGAAGACCTTGAACAGGGAGCTTGAGGCGTTCACATACTCCGCCTCCCACGACCTTCAGGAGCCGCTCCGCATAGTGGCCGGGTACATGCAGCTGTTGTCCCGCCGCTACAAGGGCAAGCTGGATTCGGACGCTGACGAGTTCATAGGGTACGCCGTGGACGGCGCCACCCGCATGCAGAGGCTCATCAGCGACCTCCTTTCATACTCACGGGTGGGCCGTAAGAAGGAGTTCACTACGGTCGACACCGGGGAGGCCGTGCGCTCGGCCCTGGCCAACCTCAAGTCGTCGATAGAGGAGAGCGGAGCGGTCATAACTTACGACGGTCTCCCGAAGATACGCGCCAGCAGCCAGATAGTGAACGTCTTTATGAACCTTATCGGAAACGCCGTCAAGTACCGGGGCTCCTTGCCGCCGCAGATACGCATCGCTGCGGAGCGCGTGGCCGACTCCTGGCAGTTTTCGGTCTCGGACAACGGCATAGGCATAGAGCCCAGGCACCACGACCGGGTCTTCGAGATGTTCCAGCGCCTGCACGGCAAGACCGAGTACCCCGGCACCGGGATCGGCCTCTCGATTTGCAAGAAGGTCATCGAGAATTACGGCGGAAGGATCTGGGTCGAGTCGAGACCGGGCGAGGGCTCGACCTTTTACTTCAATATCCCCGACAGAAAAGAGGTTAGATATGTCCAGAATGAACGGTGACCCGATAGAGATCCTGATGGTCGAAGACAACCCTTCGGACGTGCGTCTTACGAGAGAGGCCTTCAAGGACGCCAAGGTGCGTAACAGGATGCACGTGGCTGTGGACGGAGAGGACGCCATGGCGTACTTGAGGCAAGAGGGCAAACACAGGGACGCCTTGAAGCCGGACCTGATACTTCTCGACCTGAACCTGCCGAAGAAAAACGGGCGCGAAGTCCTCTCGGAGATAAAGGCGGACCCGGACCTCAAAAGGATACCGGTCGTGATACTTACGACCTCGGACGACGAGAAGGATGTCTTTACCGCTTACGACCTGCATGTCAACGCGTACATCAAAAAACCGGTCGACCTCGACCAGTTCATAAAGATCGTTGAGGCCGTGGAGGACTTCTGGCTTACGGTCGTGAAGCTTCCGCCCAGGTAAACCCGGGCGCGGCTTAACCGCCTCCGGGCGTCGCAACCGCAAAAAGGATTTTTATACAAGAGCGCAATGAACCTCCCCGCTAGCCTTGCTAGCGGGGTATCTTAAGGACATCTGATCCAAATAGTCGTAGCTGGCTACGGGGTATCAACCCTAAGAGAAAATGAATATCGAACCTTTGAATATACTCCTTGTAGACGACAACCCGGCCGACTCCCGGCTTGTCAGGGAGATGCTCGCGGATTCCGGCGCCGGGGACCTTTTCAGTATCACGGAGGCCCACACCCTCAAGGCCGCCGTCAGGGAAGCTTCCGCCGGCGGCTACGACATAATACTTCTTGACCTCACGCTTCCGGAGACAAGCGGGATCGATACCTTCCTCAAAGTCTATGAGAAGGCGCGCTCCACCCCGATAGTGGTGCTTACGGGCCTCGACGACGAGATGCTGGCGGCGAACGCCGTGAGGGCCGGTGCTCAGGACTATCTCGTAAAGGGCCATGCGGACTCAAGCATGCTGGTGCGCGCGATACGCTTCGCCCTGGAGCGTAAAAGGAGGGCGGAGGAGCGGGACGCGAAAAAACTCAGGTCCGAGTCGATGACGCACATGGCCGAGCAGAGATGCGACCTGAGGATGATAAGCTCGAGCAGCTCCTTCAAGGAGGTCGAGGAGATGGTGCGCACGGTGGCCCAGACCTCGAACACCTCGGTAATCCTCCAGGGAGAGACCGGGACGGGCAAGGGGCTGGTGGCCAACGCGATACACTTCGCCAGCAACAGAAGGACCCACCCTTTTATCGAGATAAACTGCAGCGCCATCCCCGACACGCTTCTTGAGACCGAGATGTTCGGGTACGAAAAGGGCGCCTTCACGGACGCCAAGCAGACCAAAAAGGGGCTCTTTGAGCTTGCCGAGGGAGGCACCGTCTTTCTCGACGAGATAGGTGACATGGAGTTGAGGATCCAGCCTAAGCTCCTTAAGTTCCTTGAGAGCAGGACCTTCAGAAAGATTGGCGGCACAAAGGACATAAAGGTGGACTTAAGGGTGATAGCCGCCACGAACAAGGACCTTGAGGCCCTTGTCAGGGAGAACCGTTTCAGGGAAGACCTCTACTACAGGTTAAAGGTCATGGTAATAAACTTACCACCCCTGAGGGATAGGAAAGAAGACATACTCCCGCTGGCCCGTTATTTTATATCGACCTACGAGAACTCGCTCGGAGCGGTAAAGAGGCTTTCTCCAGAATGCCACCGCATACTTTTGGGATACAACTGGCCCGGTAATGTCAGGGAGCTTAAAAACGCCATTGAAAGGGCTACCATACTCTCCGGCAACGGAGATATACTGCCTGCCCATCTGCCCGATGAGCTCTCAAAGACCGCCTCCGCACAACCTTTAGCGATGTCCGCGTCGGACATGACGCTTAAAGAAGCCGAAAAAAAACACATCAATATGGTCCTCGCCAAGGTGCGGGGCAACAAATCAGCCGCCTCAAAGATACTCGGCATCTCACGGCTTACGCTCAGAAAAAAACTCCTGTTATCTGACAAATAGAAGGGTTAAAGGCGCTTCTATCCATTCTTGGCGATAAGTTTCTTACCATATTACATGGTAATAAACTTATCATTCAATTCTTATTTATTCTCCCACCCGGACTAACACATTGATTTTTATAGACTTCAATTCTGGCATGCCACTTGCAATTTATATCCTTTGTTCAAACATATTTTAAAATGCAGACCTGGCCGATATAGGCTATCCAGAAAACTTTCGGTTTTAACTGGCCGTATTAATTCTATTCACGGACAAAAAAAACGGAGGGTCTTATGCTTGGGAGAACTGTCACCGTGACGAAGTCTAAAAAAAGGCCTGTTGTTTCAAAGATGCAAACCGGGAAAAAGGATTCCGGCATCGGCAAAGGTTCAGGTTATCCTATGCCCTACAAGATGGGTACATACCCCGATGCGCCGGAAGGAAAACCGGTCTCAGGTCTTTTTAGGGAGGCAAAACCCGCCCGTGAGCACGAAGGCCCTGTACCGGCGAGGGAATCGATAAAGATATACTTCGGGTCGATCAAGCGATTCAAGCTCCTTACGCAAGAGGACGAGATCAGGCTCGCGAGAAAGATCTCCAGAGGCGACACAGGAGCGCGCGACGCCATGATAAGCTCGAACCTGCGCCTTGTCGTCAACATCGCGCGGCGGTACTTGAACCGCGGGCTCTCATTCGAGGACCTGATTGAGGAAGGCAACCTGGGGCTCATCAAGGCCGTTGAGAGGTTCAAGGCCACCAAGGGGTGCAGGTTCTCCACATACGCCACCTTCTGGATAAAACAGACGGTAGAACGCGCCCTGGCTAACCAGTCCAACACCGTGAGGCTACCGATACACATCTCAACGGACCTCTACAAGGTCACCAGGGCATCCAAGGAGCTTCTTGCCATCCTGCACAGGGAGCCTGACCTCTCGGAGATCGCCCAGAAGACCGGCTTTTCCGGCAGGTACGTGAAAAAACTCGATACTATATCGAGAAAGTCTCTTTCGCTTGAATCACTTACTCACGAGAACTCAGACCATACGCTGTTGGACAGGCTGGAGGACGACAGGTTCCCCACACCGGAGAGGTCGCTTGAGGACTCCGACAGGGTAGAGAAGATAAGAAAGCTCCTGGGCATACTCGACGAGAGCGAGAGGACGATACTCAAGCTCAGGTTCGGCTTCGACCATGAGGAGCCGCACACCCTCGAGGAGATAGGCAACTCCTTCGGCGTGACACGCGAAAGGGTCAGGCAGATCGAGTGCAAGGCCCTGGGAAAGCTCCGCGACCTGGCAAGGCGCGCCGACATTTCATCGATGGAGCACATCTGACGAGCTAAAAACCCTGCCCCTCACCCCTTACAGTCGGTCAGGCCGGCAACGGTATTATGTGGTTGCGCCTTCCGGACTGATCGGGAAAAATGACGGAGGACTCGCGTAAGACGGCATGGAAGCGTGGACCGGGTTCAATGACCCGGTGTTTTTGTCTCCCGGGGCTGAGGCGGATTATTCGATATCTTTGAGCGCATCCGTCATGGCGCCCTTGTACTCCGGGGCGGGCGCGGGCCGGCCGATCGCGTACCCCTGGGCGTAATCCACGCCGTACTCCTTGAGTACCGGCAGAAGCTCGACGCACTCCACGAACTCGGCTATGGTCTTTATCCCCATCCCCCTGGCCACATCGCTTATCGCCTTTACGAAGAGCTGGTCGTTTACGTTCTGTCTCAAGTTCTTGATGAACGAGCCGGCTATCTTGATATAGTCAACGTTCATCTCCTTGAGGTTTTCGATAAATGCGTTGACGCTTTTCGCTGATATGTCGTAGGTCTTTAGCGCGGACTTTTTCTGCAGGTCGAGTATCTACTTCTCGGCCTCGAGTATGAGGCGTCTGTACTTGGGCATGTTTTTGATCAACACTTCCCTGAATATCATGTAAGGCCCCGCCGCGACGTATACGTCCTTGGCCGGGGTCTTTTTACTGCAGTTCGGGCATTCCACCTCGTCGCCTTCGCTGTTGAAAGGGAGATGAAACCACGAGTTGCAGCTTGCGCACTCTATCTTAAACACTGAAACCTCCAGTATGCGTTATTATGACCCTTCCCTCTCTACTCCCTGCCTGCCCCTTTTTGCGCCTCTGCGGTCAATTCGACCCAGTGCCGGCCCCCTCGGCGAGCATTATCACGGATGTTACAGGGAACGGTCCCGCGAACTTGAGCCCGGCGTCATAGGCCGCTCTGCTGCGGCCTTGCCGACGGCTTCGATAAGTTCCGATATTTTTATGGGTTTCGCGAGGTATCCGATCTGTACGTAGCTTAAGAACGAGGGCAGATCCGTTGAGCAGTCGCCGATTATGAAGAGGAATCTGTTTTTGAGGTAAGGGTACTTCTTGAGGATGATTATATACAGGTCTATCCCGTCGAGCTTCGGGACCTCTATATCCGAGATCACAAGGTCGTACGGCACGGACCTCAGGGACCCGAGCGCCTCGTGCATGCCCGAGACAAGCTCTACGTGATAGAGGTCCGGGGCGAGAGAAGCGCGGCAGAAATGCCGGACAGTCTCATCGCCGGCCACAACCAAAATCCTCTTCCGGTTGATGTCGCCTGCCAATGTATCCTCCGCGATACGTGGCAACTTTAAGCACTTCACACACCCTTGGCGCATGGAAACTCCCTTTTATATTATTACACGGAAAAGGTTACGGATGAATTACCGATTGAAAAACAGGGTTGATATTGGTTGCACTAGTGATACTACGGATTTGGACTTCTGTCAAGCGGTCACGAGGCCGGAAAGATAGATTTATAGACAGACCTGGTCTTCAGGGATGGCTGTAAACCTATCTTGGAAAAGAGGTTTTTCTTAAGCTGTTCGTACGCTGCCATGGCATCGGACCTCTGCCCGAGCCTGGTAAAACTTACCATTAAATGACGGTAGAGTTCCTCGGCCAGCGGGTCCATCTCGATACCCGTCTGGAACCAGACGACCGCCTTCGAGAACTCCCCGGCCTCCTCCAGCGAGATCCCGGCGGACCTGATATGCCTTAAAAGCTTACCCCTCAGCTTCTCCCTCATCGGAGCGGTCCAGCCCTTCTCCGACTCCGACGGCAGGAAGCTGCCGCGGTACAGGCCCAGGGCCTTCTCCAGGAGGTTCTCCGTACTGTCAGAGTAACCGAGCTTCTTTACCCTCTCATCGACCTTTTCAAGTGCGCGCTCAAACTCCCGGACATCTACCCGGCAGCGCCTCCCGTCGAGCGATACCATCCCCTCTCTAAGCTGTATCGCTCCGTCAATCCCCAAAAGGGCGCGGAGCCTGTGCAGCGTAGTGGCAAAGGCCCTGTGGGCGGCGTCCCCTTCGGCATCAGGCCAGAGCGCGTCGGTCAGTTTCTCCTCCCTGACGTCGCGCCCGCCCATGGCGATAACGGCCTTAAGGAGGTCAAGGGGTTTTTTCTGCGCCTTTCCTGAGAACTCTATCTTCGTGTCATCCCTGTACATCTCGAAACCGCCGAGGGCGTGTACCTTCAGGCGCCACGGCCACCCCTCGGCCTCCGGGTCCGGCGCGGCGAGGTTGTTGGCCCTTATAAGGGTCTTTACGTACTCAGGCTCGAACCCTTCTTTCAAAGCCCTGTCGCAGAGCATGGAAGACGACGAGTGGAGAAGGAGCGTGTAGAACCTTATCCCCCGGGCGCTTCCGAGCTTCATGGCTTTGCCGAGCCTGTTCAGGAATGTCTTTTCGTCCCCGGTCTTCATCGCGAGCAGGGACTCCAGGAGCAGACACGCGTATTCCATGAGGGCGCTTTTAGTGCGGCGCGACAGACTCCTCACTTCCTCTATGCGCCTGGCCACGCCCCTGTACTTGCCGGCCTCCAGGAGCGTATATGTGAAGCCGTAGTGCATGATATTCTGGATAAAGGGCCCGCCGCACTCATCCGACATCTTCCATGAGGTCCTCGCGTGCTCGACGGCTGAGAGCGTATCACCCCTGTTGAGCGCCACCAGGGAGGCAATGTGGTGATAGAAGATTGCTCCAAAGAAGTTCTTTTCCTTCAAGACCCCGGCCATCTTTCCAAGGAACCTGGCCGCCCCGTCGATATCGTTAAGAGGGATGCTGCTTAAAGCGCCGGCCCCGAAAAGCATCTCGTCTACAAGGCGCACCCCGGTCTTTTCCGCCAGACAGAGCCCCTCCTCGACGGACATCAGGGCGTCCCTGTAGAGGCCATATGGTAGTAGTAGAGGGCCCGGGAAAAGTGCCACATAAGCTCCGCCAGCGGCGGGGCGTTGAGTCCCTTGAACGCCGGCGAAAGAGTCTCTATTACGAGGCCCGCCTTTGAATTCCTCCCCGTCCATAGGTAATAGAGGATCAGGTTATGGCCGACGCTCATCCTGCCGACTTCGTCCTTTGACCTATGGAGTATCTGCTTTACCCGCTCCTCCCACACCGGGAGGTCGGGATGCGAGGGCTGGCGGAACATCAGCGCCCCGAATACGCACGCGGCGATATTGTCTTCGATCTCCTCGGGAAGCGGCTCCCCGTATCTTTTCCTCAGCCCCTCGAACCCGGCTATCCAGCCGTCGAGCGGATGGTAGTCCCTCCAGGCGTACAGGAAGGTGTTCACCGCGCCGCACCACGAGAGGAATATCCCCGCCACATCGGTCCCTTCGCCTGCAAATATGCCGTAAGCGGCCTCGAAGTCCTTCCTTGCCCCATCCGGGTTGGTCTGCATCCCGCAGGCGCCGAGCCAGTAACGGAGCCACGGGTCTTCGGAGAGCGTCTCCGGCGGAACGCTTCTTATCCATGTTTCGAGTACGGCCCACCTGCCCTGGGACACCAGCGAGCCGGCGTGACTGACTATAAGACGCGATACCCCCTCCCAGTCGCCGGCGTCCCTCAGGAGCTTGAAGGCGTCTTCGTACTTCGCCGACTCCTCGAGTATCTCCGCGGCCTTTCTTAACAGCCCCATGATGTCGGCCCCCGTAAAAGATTCCCTGGCCTTTGCAAGGAGGAACTCCTTGAACAGCGGGTGGTACTGGTAGACCGGGTTGACCTGGAAACGCCTTTCGGTAAAGTAGTTGTTGCGGTTGAGCCTCGAGAGTATTTCCCCTGCGCCCGGAAGCCGGGTGAGCTTTTCCGCCATCCTTGAGTCCATATCCGGCAGGAACGCGGTCTTCAGGAGCACCGTCCGCGTATCGTCGTCCATGTTCTGGAATATCTCGGATAAGAAGTAATCGAATATGGCCTTCGGGGTCATCTCCTTGAAGTCCTCTATGCCGGCGACCCCATTTTTGACCTGCTCGAGCATGAGGATAAGGCCCGCCGCCCACCCTTCTGTCCTTTTGTGCATCTCGGAAGCTGCCTGCTTCGTGATGGCGGGTCCGGACTTTATGCGCGTAATGGCCCGGGCCTCCTCCGCGGTCAGGTCCAGCTCATCCCTGTCGACGACCTCCATGGCTCCGCTTACCCGCAGCCTCGTGAACTCCGCCGGTGGTCCGCTCCTGCTTAAAAATATCACGCTCACGCCCTCGGGGACGACCTCGAGTCCGTCTTTTATTATCCGGTGGAAGATCGAGCCGCCCACCTCATGGTAATTGTCGAAGACCAGGCAGAAAGGGGCCTTTACGGTCGCATAGAGGCCTTCAAAGAACCTCTTTGTAAAGGCGCGTATTCCGGGAATGTATTCGGGGGTCAAGAGTGGGAGCCGTGTCTTCTTCCTGGGGACGGCCTTCTGGGCCGCAAGCCGCATATAATAAAAGAAGGTCGCGGCGTCAGAGTCGCCGGGGTCGACCTGGTACCAGATCGCTGGAAGACCTTTTTTTTCAATGTAGCTGCTTACAAGCACGGTCTTGCCCGAGCCAGGGGGGCCGGCTATCCATACGGCTTGACGCTTGCGGCATCGGTCCAGGAGCGTAAAAAGCCTCTTTCTGTCAAGGACCTTCAAGTAACTCGGACGAGTTATCTTGGCGACGGCGGCCGCTTTGATTTTGAGCATATCGTTTAAGGGGACGCTGGTTTTGAACGAAAATATTTTTCCGGATATAAATAGTGTATATCCGCTTTCAAAAATATTCAATTGAAAACATGCTGAATTGTGCGTTTGGCGGGTTTTTTCCGTAGAAACGGGCCTTATGAGGACCTCTATCAGTTGTAGCCCCGGAGGGCTCCGGAGACTGACGGTGAGGACTGAGCGCGGCTTACAAGGGCGGCATCCTCGCTGAAATGGAGCAGACCTCGGGGACAAGTCCCTCTGCCGGCTCCATTTCAGCGCATAGGGCCTTGAGGTTTAGGAGGGCTTGGCCGTCTTCGGGGAAAAACCGGAGGATCTCGCGGTACTCTTCCGCCGCCTTTTGGATGAGCCCCTTCTCTTTGTAGGCCCTGGCCAGACTGCTGTGGGCGCCGATAAGCATTGTCTTATCCGGATGCGCCCTGAGTTTGTTCGCCTCAAGCGACTCTTCCATCTTCCGTATCCCTTCGTCCATCCTGTTCTGCGTGAAGTAAACTATGCCTATGTTATAAAGGGCGAAATAATTCTCCGGCCCGCCATCGGCCGACATGCTCCACAGTGTAAAGTCATCTTTCCACACAAGGCTCCTCTTCTCGGCTGACCATGAAAAAAATATCGCAACCGCCATAAAGAGCCCGGCGACCCCCCAGACATAGCGCCTCCTCCCGTTCTTCAAACTGTAGTCCATGAAGCGCTTGAGCGCGGTGGACAGGAAGAGTGACAACCCTATCGACGGGAAATAGAGATACCTGTCCGCATGCGGGAAAAGGCTTATGGCCGACGTGTAAAGGGTAGGGATGAGCGGAAGAAGGATCAGGAAGAGCGCTATTATGTAGAGCGGATGGACCTTCTTCCAGAAGAGCATGACAAGCGCCGAGGCCGCGGAGATAAAGGCTACGGACAACAGGAACTTGGGCTCGTACACCGAGAGCACCGGGGCGAAGAGCTGAAAAGGCATATCTGCGGGGAATATGAGATGCGTCAGGTGCCCGGCAAGGAGCACCGGGGCGTTCAGCAGGTTCTGGAATACGCTCAGATAAGAGTGGTGCAGCCGCTCCGGGGCCAGATGCCCGATGGCCGAAATCCTTACCGCGATGTACGCCGCGCATGCCGCCGCGTAGGGGATGTAGCTTACGACCCTTTGCCGGGTCAGGAACCTCCCGTCTTCCGCCGTCATGTAATCGTATACAAGGATGACCGCCGGCAGGAAGACCGCCGTCTCCTTAAAAAGAATCGCGAGAAAGAAAAGCAGGGACGTCAGGACCGAATACCTTATGTTATTGAAGTCCCGTGAATGCCTTATCCCGGAGGTCTTTACGTGCGAGTAGAGTATGGTCAGGCACAAAAATGTGTATAAAAGTTCCGGTACGCAGCCGACCCATGAGACGGGTTCGCTGTTTACGGGGTGAACGGCGAAGAGCACGGCGCCGAAAAAGGGCGGCAGATAGCGCATGACCGGCGCCTCTTGCCAGTCGCCGCGCCTGTAGCCGTCAAGGAGCCTTAAGAGCAATGCGAAGACCATTACGCTGTTTACCGCGTGGAAGACCGAGTTAAGGAGGTGCCAGCCCCGGGGCTGCAACCCGAACGCCGCGTACTCGAGCATATAGACTACAAAGACCATCGGGCGGTAGGATTGCGGCACGGCGCTGTTGTTAAGGAAGCCGAAGGAATGGGAGGAAAAGACGCTCGGCAGATACCTTATGTCCTTTATCCACGGGTTCCTGATTATCTGGGAGTGGTCGTCGTAGACAAAACCGTTCCCGAGCGTATTGAGATATATCATGGCGGTCAATACCACCAGGGCTAGCGGCATAACGGCCCTGAATACCGCGCTTGTCTTTCTGTCGTCCACGACTCTCAATCCCCGCCCCCCGGTAAAATATCCCTTACGCCGTACGGGGGATGATACGGCGTAATTTATGCAGGCGGCGGTGATTTTAATCACGCCTGTTTTTCAGGTTTGCCGGTTCAGTTAGATTGGTTTACGGTCGGTCTTTAGTTATCTCCGCGGCCATATCCAGCAGGTGTGACACCTTAAAGGGTTTTAGCAGATATCTTTGCTTCATAAGCTCCAGCGCGGAGAGCTTGTCGTTAGAGACATTTCCGGTTATGAAGAGCACCCGGTCCCTCAGGTACGGGTGCTCCTTGAGGATATTCTCGTAAAGCCCTATACCGTCCAATACGGGCATTTCCACATCCGATATCACAAGGTCGTAGCGGAGCCAGCCCAGGTTTTTTAAAGCCTCGCCGCCGTCAGCGGCTTTGTCAACCGTGTAGCCAGCCAGGTTGAGAGCCTCCGTGCACAGCACCCTGGTGGATATGTCGTCGTCGACGACAAGCACTCTTTTTTTCATCTCACTCTTCACCGTCCGACATAGACACCCTTAAGCTTGAAAGATCTACGCCAGTCCCTCCGTAAAACTCCTCACAATATAATCCGCTATCATTAAAAAACGCTTATCAATAAATTAAAAGTCTTTAATATAAAGTTTAACAGGGTGCTGAAAAACTGCTTTTGTTGTCTTTGCGAGCGTAGCGTTGCAATATCATCTTTAAATAAATCAACCGGTTATAGATTCCTTCGTAGCACAAATCGCTCCTCGCAATGAACCACCCCGCGGCAAGCTTCGGGGTATCAAACGAACAAAAAGAGGTTGTTCTCGATCCGCCGTACGCCAGTACCCCCTCCCTTGATGGGAGGGCTGGGCCCCCGTTGCGCTCTTCCGATGCAACGGGAAGCGGGGAGGGTGAAATTCCGAAGGCTGAAAGATTATTTTCACCCCTCCCCTCCCCCATCAAGGGGGAGGGTTTTACAAGGGCAAGCTACAGGGAATTCCAAGTTAATTCTTTTTGAGACAGACGGTCAGCCACTGAATTCTCCGGGCCGGATACGGAGACTGTGCGTAAATGTTTTTTCTTCGGCTTCATGCCCGTTTTTGCCTCCCGCGGCTTTGGCTAGGAGGGAGCTTCAATGTATTCAGCACTATTTTACGGGGGCTATGTTGCGGGAATATGACGGACGCATTAAAGTTCTGATAACTGAACGGGTGCTTGCCGCGATCTCTCTTTAATCTTTTTTTCATCCCTGCCGTAACGGCCCTGACGGGTGAGACCCCGCTGCCAGTCTGCATAGGCGATGACGGGACGGTCAAGGACGCCTTCAGGGCGGTGAAGGACCGGTGAGTATCGGTCTTTGCGGGCGCAAGGTTGATGAGGCGGACTGTTACTTGAACGCACGGGCAGAGGTCGAGATATGCCTCAAGCTGCTATGCTGCCATCCCCTTCCAGGGGGTGAGTTTGCCGCGTTTTATTGACAGCGGCGGCGCTCCTTTTGCCCTCGTTCTCACCCTGTGAAATTTCCCAAAAAACCCTTAAAAAGCGTCAAAAATCCTACACCCCTGAAAATTCTCTTGCAAATCATATAGATGCTATTTTTATATGCTTGATTTACGGCGGGAATTGTGTATAATACTGACCTTGTTCGCAATGTGGACGGAATATTTTTACTTAACAGGAGGGTTGTATGAAAAAAAATCTTTACGGAAAGACCATCGTCTTATCGGCACTCGCGGCGTTTGCGATGACACTGGCGCCCGCGGTCTCCGGCGCCACCAGCCGGACCAGGGGTCAGGCCCAGGTAAAACTCGATACAATCAGGGAGTGCCGTCTGGCTAGCCAGCGCTGCGAAGCGCTCAAGACCCAAAACAGTATCCCCAAGGACCTTCAGGCCGGTCCCGCCTCCGCATGGCTAAAGCGTGTGAGCCCGGATGAGGTGAACATGGTCACCAACAGGCGCGAGAAGAAGAAACAGGACGGGGTAAAGATAGACGGCAAGACCTACTACGGTACGGGCGCCGGTTACGCCCAGACGCTCTTGAAGAACCACTCCCTTACGCGCGCCGCCGACCCGTTTACAAACAGGCCGATAGACAAGGCCGACTCCGTCATATACTCGGACGCCTCCGGCAGGGTACACTACTTCGAGACCGAAGAGACCTTCAGGTCCTTTATAGCGCTCGCTGGCAACGACGAGGTGTCGTCGGCCAGGTGACCGTGGAGGAAGCGTTCCTGAAGCCCCGGACTTTTAAAACTTTATAAGAGTAACCCTGAAAGGACACGAACCACCCCGCAAGCCTTGCCAGCGGGGTACCCAAAGGGAGATCTGTTTTTATATACGCGGCAAGCAACGCTTAATCAAAATTCTCCGCCATGAATGACAGAGAATTTTGATGGTAGGGAAAAATCATATATATTTGCCAGCCTTGACCCGCCGCTAAAGCGACGGGATTGCGGAGTGGTACACCCATTCAACCAGAAGGAAATATTAAAACCCCGCGGGCAATTCAGCCCGCGGGGTTTTTTTATCGGCCCCGTGCCGCCTTCACGGGCCGCGGCAGATGAAGGTTGACTTAACCGATAAAATTTTTGATAATACCCGGACTCAGGTGACTGACTCGATTTTAACGCTGCCGTCAGAGGGATTCAGTGTAATGACCGGGGAGATTAAAGATCCTAAGCAAAACGCCCTGCTGAAGCTCCTTCCGTACGCGGCCCTCTTTCTCTTTTCCTTTCTCCTTTATTTCAAGAGTCTGGGCTTTGATTTCATCTCCTCGTGGGACGACTACGAATATGTCATAAACAACACCTTCATCCGCGGCCTCACCGCGGAAAACCTCAAGGTCATATCAGGCCGGCCCTTCTTCGGCAACTACGCCCCGCTCCATCTCCTGAGTTACTCGCTGGACTACGCTTTGTGGGGTTTAAACCCCGCCGGGTATCACCTCTCCAACATAGCGCTTCACGCCGCCAACGGAGCCCTTGTCTATGCCGTGGTAAAGCGGATAACAGGCCGCCCGGTTGCGTCTTTTGCCGCGGCGTCCCTCTTTGCCGTCCACGCGATCAATGTCGAGAACGTCGCGTGGGTCTCTGAGAGAAAGACGCTTCTTGCTGCGTTCTTCTCCTTTTTCGCGCTCTTAAGCTACTTAAGGTTCCGCGAGCGGGGTTCGGCCTCCTCTTACCTCGCGGCGCTGCTCCTCTTTGTCCTGGCCCTTCTGTCCAAGCCGCTTACGGTCACATTCCCCCTGGTGCTCTCGGCATACGAGCTTTTTTTCAAAAAAGGCGAAAGAAGGTCGCTCGCTATCATCCCGTTCTTCGCGCTCAGCGCGGCGGCTTCCGTCATAGCCGTCTACGCCCATGTGAGCGCAGGTTCGGTTGAAGGCGCGAACCTCTCTTTATCGATGCTCTTCGGGGCGGTCTACCCCACGATGCTCCCTATATTCTGGAAGTACGTCGGACTTATCATCTGGCCATTTGGCTTGAGCGGCTACTACGATACCACCGTATACAACTCTTTTTTAACCCCTGTTGTGGCGGTCTCGCTCGCCGCGTGGGCCGCAGTCTTCATACTCGTACTCCGGAAGGGGACGCGGCAGACGCGGTTCTGGTTCTTCTGGTTCTGGATATGGTTCCTGCCGGTGTCGAACATCGTCCCGATACCGGTCTTCTACGCCGACAGATACATGTATCTGCCGGCCATAGCGTTTTTTGTTATGGCCGGACGGGTCCTTGAAGGCCTGTACCTGATCCGCGGAGGCTTTGCCCCGGCCAGGGCCGCTTTTTACGCGGTACTTGCCGCCATAGTCATCTTTTACTCGGCCGTATCCTTCAACCGCCTCGATGTATGGAGAGACGAGCTTGCCTTCTGGGAGGATACCGCCAAACAATCCCCGGGACAGTTCAAGGCGCGCCTCAACCTCGGTTACGCTTACGAGATGAAAGGCAGATACGAGGAGGCCGAAAGGGAGTATCTCGCCGCCATAGCCATCTATCCGGCGCAGGAGGCGATGGAGAACCTGGAGATGGTAAGGGCTAAAAGACGCTTCTCGCGCTGAAGAAGGCCGGCGCGCTCCGTCTTTAACCGCCTTCGAGCTTCCGCAGGTCCCTTATCCTCTCGGCCACGGGCGGGTGCGAGTAATGGATTGCCACATAGAGCGGATGCGGATGGAGGTTCGAGAGGTTGTCCTTTGACAACTTCACGAGCGATCCTATCATCGCCCTTGAGTCCCCCGTAAGCCCGTATGAGAACCTGTCTGCCTCACGCTCGTGCCTCCTTGAGATGTAAGAGAAGATGGGCTCGAAGGGGAAGCTCGCTATCGACCCTAAAAATCCCAGTATAAAGACCCCGGTAAAGAAAGACCCGCCGCTTATCCCGAAGAGCTCGTTCAAGAACCCTCCCTTAAGGAGGATATGCGCGAGGTAGAGCGAAATGAGGGCCACGGCCTCTGAAAGCATTATGCCCTTGAGGAGGTGCCTTTTTTTCCAGTGCCCTGTCTCGTGGGCGAGTACCGCCGCTATCTCTTTGCCTGTAAGCTTCTCCAGGAGCGTGTCATAGAGCACTATCCTCTTGACCCTGCCTATGCCCGTGAAGTACGCGTTCGTGTGCGCGGTCCTCCTGGATGCGTCCATCTTGAATACCCTTGATACCTTTATCCCGGCCTTTCCCATGAGCCCTCTTATCGACTCCTCGAGGGCGGGGTCCCCAACGGGCTCGAACTTGTTGAAGAGCGGCTCTATTACATACGGCGAGACATACATCAGGAAAATGCTCAGGCCGAGGTAGAAAAACCAAAGCCACACCCACCAGAACTCAGGGCTCTCCGCGTATAGCCAGAGGGCCGCCGAGACGGCGACGACCATAAGCGCCGTTGAGACGGCCGCTCCCTTGACAAGATCGGCTGCCCAGACCAGCGGGGTCATCGTATTAAACCCGTACCTCTTCTCTATGACGAAGGCATGGTAGAGCTTGAAGGGGATATTCAGGACCGAGACGGCGAAAGAGAGCAGTATAAAGAAGAGGACCCCGGAGAGCATGAACTCATGGCCCAAAGACTTTATCCAGCGGTCATACCACTCAAGCCCGCCCCCGAAGAAAAAGACGAGGAAGACCGAGTTATTGCAGAGCGATGAGACTATCCCGAACTTCGTCTTCCCAATGGTGTACGCCTCCGCCCTTGAGAGCAGGTCCGGGTCTATCTCCCTTTCAAGCTCCTGAGGCAGAGGCGAATGACGCCTCCTCAAGTGCCTGATATTGAGATACTCAAGCGCGTAGCCGAAGGCTGCTATGGCGATATAGATGAAAAGGAATAAAAACCTTGCGTGCTCCATCAATAGACCCTCCGTGGCCGGTCAAGTTTGATTTTACCAGTAATCCGGAAAAAAACTAAGAATAATAGCGGAAAACCGCTCCTTCTGTTATAATCTTATCCCAAGACCGTTTCTGCCGGTTGACACCCCGTCGAGCAGGATGTTGAAAAAGTCCATCCATGGCTTTTTAACCATGTCCATGGATTGCCGGGGCACCCACCCGTAGGGTGGGTCGTGCTGTTTTTCAACACCCCGTCTAAAGGAGTATGCGCCATGCGAAGGTCAGCCCGACTCTTTTCAAGCCTCTTATTCTTACTGGCAATCTCAACGACGGCATCGGCCGGCAGGCTGGCGGAGCCGATGGTAGAGTACTCTGCCGAGACCATGACGATAACGGGCGGACTGTTCTCGACCGGCAAGGTCTACCACGCCCCCTATATGGAAAGAAGGGAGGAGAGAGCGCCGGGTAAAGAGCAGGTGACTATAACCCGGATGGACAAATTGGTCGTCTGGCTGCTGATGCCGGGGGAAAAGACCTACATCGAGATACCTGTAAGACAGGCGATGGAGCGCTCACAGAGCCCAGAGGACCTCGACTATCAATATACGCGGCTAGGCCCGGAGCTGATAAACGGCATCATCACCATAAAGAGCCGCATGGAGGCGGTCGGCCAGAACGGGACCGTTTACGAAGGATACATCTGGGTGACCGGCGAGGGGATACTTTTGAAGATGGTTTCAAGAGAGAGGGGGCGGCCCTGGACCGAGGTCTCCACCGAGCTTCAAGGTCTCAAGATCGGCCCGCAGCCAAGGTCCCTCTTCGAGGTCCCGAAGGGGTACAAGTTGAACGCAGGGCCGGGCGGCTTCGGGGGGCCATGGCGTTAGAATAGAGAAGGATACCCTTACCGCAGGGTATCTCCTAAAACCTCCCCTCCCTTGATGGCGAGGAGGCTCAAGGGGAGGGTAAAGAGTCACTCCCCCCTCCGTATACCCCGTCAAACGGGAGGATTTCGCAAGGAGAGGCTACAGGAAATCAGATTCCCGGAACTGCCAAACTCCGTAAACCCACGGCAGAGCCGGGGTTTACCGCTTTTTAATTATACGGTCAAAACGGTTATCAAAAACTGACTGCACGGGCGGCTTCGCGCCTCAGGACCTTTCCTTATCGGCACGCCCGAAGGCCGCCGGGCTCTTCTTTTGTATGAGGATGTCGGGTATTGCCGCCCCCTGCCTAAAGGCGGTCCCCGAGGCCCTGCGGAACTCGTTGTAGCTCTTCAAGACCCGTTTGGCGTAATTGCGCGTCTCGGTATACGGGATCGACTCTATAAACTCGTCGAACTCCGACGGGAGCGTCTCCTGCCACCTCTTTACGGCCCCCGGCCCCGCGTTATAGCCGGCTATGGTAAGGACTATATCGTTATTGTACTTCCTTCCCAGATACCACAGGTACCATGAGCCTATCCTTATGTTCGTCTCCGGATTCAATAGCTCCTTAGGCTCGAAGCCGGCTCTGCCGAGTTCCTTCGCCACGAACATGCCGGTGGAAGGCATTATCTGCATAAGGCCCAGGGCCCCGGTGACGGATACGGCCTTCGGGTTGAACGAGCTCTCTTCCCTCATGACGGCCGCCACAAGGCACGGGTCGACCCCCGCGGGGGCCTTATGCCTTACCGATTCGACAAGCCCTGGCGGGAAGGAGTACGCCCGCAGCTCTGTTGCCGCGTCCGTCCGCTCGTGGGGGTCAGTCTTCGAGAGATAATCATAGTATATCCTTAGGGCGCTGTAGTAATCCTCGGCCTGATAGAAGAGGCCCGCCAGGTCCTGCAGCGACTCCGGGTCGTCCGTGTACATGGAGGTGAGTACCGAGAGTTCCTTTGAGGCTGACGCGGGAAGGGCCAGTATCAACAGCTCCCTGGCCGCCAGATAATGGACATCCAGCGACAGTTCGCTCCGGGGATCCTCCTGCGGGTCCGCACCCCGGTCATCGGTCCTTTCGTTACGCCCATCGGCGTAGAAGTCATCGTTACGCTGCGCCTCCGCCGTGACATCCGCGGTTTGCGCGCCGTTCGGGGCCATTGGTTCAGGCGGTGTGAGAGCCGCCTTTATGTTGATCCCGTTAATGGCGTCGAGACGGCCTCTGGACATCTGGCAGTAATAGGCAGGGTCCGCGGCGCATACCCTGTTGTAGTAGGCCGCGGCCTCTTTCCCCCTTCCCGTCTTCTCAAGGCTTCTGCCGGACCAGTACAGGAACTGCCCCTTTCTTTTGCCTTTCGGGTTCGTATCCCGGTATGACTGGAAACTTTTGAACGCCTCCGGGTACCTGCCGGCGCGGTAAGCGCTCCACCCGATGCTCCAGAGCGCCTCGTCCGACGCGTCGGTCTCCCCGAACTCGTTTACCACCTGCCTGAATATGGAGACGGCCTTATCTTGCCGGGCCCTCCCCTGATAGAGGTTGGCGAGCAGGAGCATCGCCCTGGCCCTCTCCGCGCTCTTCGGGTACTTTACCCCGAGCCTTTTTCCCGTGTCGCCCAAAAGCTCTTCCTTTCCCTGCCTCGCCGCCGTAAACGCGAGCCAGTAGAGCGCCTCGCGTTCCCTTTCAGGCTCCCTGAGCCCCAGATATCCATTGAGCGTCTTCTCGGCCAGGTCGTACTTCTTGAGACGCACCTGTGTGACCGCCAGCCTGAAGGTAGAGCGTTGCCGCTCCCTCTCTCCGGCGTTTTTAGCGATGTACGCGTACTCGGCCGCGGCGTCATTGTATCGGGCGTTGGCAAAAAGCCTGTCCGCCCTCATGAACCTCTCCTCCGTCGTGAGCTCCGGCGCAGAAGCGTCCTTTTTGAGCCGGGAGACGATGGATTCGGCGTATCTCGCCAGAGGGTGCGCCGGGTAGCGCACGAGTATCGCGTTGGCCGCCTTTACGGCCTCGGTCGTCTCATTGAGCACGATAGAAGATACGGCGCTGTCGAGCAAGGCGTCAGGGACGAGGATATTGTCAGGGAAGTCTCTTATGAAGTCCGAAAAGGCCCGGCGCGCCCTTGTGTAGTCGCCGGCCTCCATAAGGGCCACGGCCTTGCGGAACCGGGCCTCAGCCCTTAAGACCGAGTCAGGGTACAGCGTGTCCAGGGAGCCGTAAGCGGCAAGCGAAGCATCGAGGAGGCCGCTGTTTTTGAGAGCGCGCGCCTTGTTTAGAAGGATATAGTCGCCAATGTCCGTCAGCGTCGAGGCGTCTTCAAGGAGCCCCAGGGCTTCCCGGCTCCCCTCCTCGATGGCGAAGTCGGCGAGAACGAACGAGGCGCGCGCGGCCCAGACGGTATCCGGATACCGGTCGGCAAGCTCCGTCAGACCAAGCTTCGCCCTCTCGGCCTCGCCGGACCTCAAAAGGGCGATGGCCGAGCCGAAACACTCTTGAGGCCTGCATGCTCCGTCAACCTCTTGCGTCAGGCCAGCCGCCTCGGTACGCTGGGCGGCGGTAGCCGGGACCTCCAGAGCCGCGCCCCTGTTAAATGAACAGGAGGAGGCGGATAAGGCCAGAGCCGTAGCTACGACGCTCAAGGAATAATTGACGACCGTGACTCTATGACGACGCATCAGACCCCCCCCTCTTTGCCGCATTATAGCACGGAAGAGCGGTCTTTGACATGTGGTTTTTATCACGGAAAGGGCGCAAGAGGGGCGCAATTCCGCGGATTTTTCCGCCTTGAGGCCCGTTTGCGGAAGAAAACCCCTCTTGATTAACACCCTCGATTATGTATAATTATTAATTGGCCGTAAATATGATTCTCATCCCTTTTCAATGAGGAGCTAATGAAATATATCCAGGAGTTGACTTCGGAGCCGAAGATCGCCTATTTCTCGATGGAAATAGGCTTCAAGAACGACATCCCGACCTACAGCGGCGGCCTCGGGGTGCTCGCGGGAGACACCATCAAGAGCGCCGCCGACTTGAGCCTTCCGATGGTGGCGGTCACGCTCATATACAGGAAGGGCTACTTCAGGCAGGACCTCGACGAATTCGGCCGCCAGACAGAGCACGCGGAGGATTGGAACCCGGCCGGGCAGATGACGCTTCTGCCGCAGAAGGTCAGGATAAGGCTTGAAGACAGGGACGTTGCCATCCAGGTCTGGGCCTACAACATCTCCAGCCTCGTCGAAAAATGGAACGTGCCGATATTCTTCCTCGACACCAACCTCCCTGAAAACGACCCGGAGGACAGGACCCTTACCGACAGCCTCTACGGGGGCGACGAGAGGTACAGGCTCAAGCAGGAGGCGGTATTGGGCCTCGGAGGGGTGTCCATGTTGAGGGCATTAGGCTTCAGGATCAAGAAGTACCACATGAACGAGGGACACGCCAGCCTTTTGACGCTTGAGCTTCTCAACAGGCACAAAAGGGACATCGAGAGCGTCTGGGACGAGCGCGAGATCTGGGACATCGAACGGGTAAAGGACCTCTGCGTCTTTACGACCCACACGCCCGTTGATGCGGGCCACGACAGGTTCTCCTACGATATCGTTAAAAAGGTCCTCGGCGACCTCTTCCCCATCGAAGTCCTCAAGGACCTTGCCGGCAAGGACAAACTCAACATGACGCTCCTGGCCATGAACCTGTCGCAGTACATAAACGGCGTGGCCAAAAAGCACGGCGAGGTCTCCAAGGTCCTTTTCCCGGGCTACCAGATCCGGGCGATAACCAACGGCGTGCACACATTCACGTGGACCTCCGAGAGTTTCGCGAGGCTCTACGACAAGTACCTTCCCGGCTGGGCGAACGAGCCGGAGATATTCGTCAGGGTAGACAAGGTCCCGGAGGAAGAACTCTGGGGAGCGCACATGGAGGCTAAAAAAAAGCTCATCGACCATGTCAACTCCGTAACGGGCGCGGCCATGGACTACGATACCCTCACGATCGGCTTTGCCAGGAGGGCCACGGCGTACAAGAGGGCGAACCTCCTCTTATCCGACACGGAGCGGCTGAGGAAGATCGCGAAGGGGAAGCTCCAGGTGATATACGCCGGCAAGGCGCACCCGAAGGACTTCGACGGCAAGAAGAACATCGAGGAGATATTCAAGACCATACAACTGTTGAAGAAGGACATAAAGATAGTGTACCTCAACAACTACAACATGGACCTCGCCCTCAAGATGGTCTCCGGGGTGGACGTATGGCTCAACACCCCGATGAGGCCGAGGGAGGCCTCGGGCACAAGCGGCATGAAGGCCTCCCACAACGGGGTCGTCAACTTCAGCGTCCTTGACGGCTGGTGGATCGAGGGGCACATCGAGGGGCACACGGGCTGGGCGATAGGGGCGAGCCCGACGGAGGTGACCCTCACGGAGAGCACCGACCTGATGGACGCCGAGGACCTGTATCACAAGCTTGAAACGCTCGTCATCCCGACCTACTACAATGACAGGAAGGGCTGGATAAAGATGATGGAGAGCTCGATAGGCAAGATCGCCTACTACTTCAACACGCACAGGATGATGAGAAGGTATGTGACGGAGGCCTACATAAGATAAGCGTCGCCTTCATTTGAAAAATGAACCTCCCCGCAGGCCAGGCTACGGGGTATCTTAAAAATCTCCAAATTTCATTGAAGAAGGTTTTTGTTTTGTTCTTTAACAGAATACCGGAGGGGTATTGCGTAGCGAGCATGAGGAGAGCGAACGAGCAAGCTCCGGTATCTATTGCGATAGAGCTTGACAACGAGCGGAGTCCAATACCCCGAAAAGCGCGCGGCAGCGCGCAAAAGATCTTAAGCCGGTTCAGGTTTGCAACCTGAACCTTGATATTTTGTTGGTGCTTAAGCGATTGAAAAAGACTTGATCCGGCCACTGTGCCAAGAGTCTTTTCCGCACTGCCGTGCGTTTCCTGGGGGTAGGGTTCTGGCCGCTTTCTCCCTCGCCGCCCCGTGCGCTTCGCCCGCTTAACCGCTGCGCTAATTCTTCCCCGCTCGCGCACCCTCCTACGCCTTAGGCGGCCTCACCCTACGCCCCGCCGGGTTGTGAAAGACAGGGCTCGAAAATTTAAGAAGGATATTTTCTTGCAACCCGCCGTACGCCAGTACCTTGCGGTCAGCAATTTCTGAAACGGACCGTTTGCCACAGACAGCCCATATTGCAAAATGTTACACATTTAACCACCCGCAGCCCGCCCTTATGCGGTAAATTTCTTTTAATCCGGCGTTCCAATGAATTTAATCTTGAGGTCTTAGAATCGCGGTATCGTATCGACCTTCCGAAACGGGTGCGGTTATGTGCCTCAAAACACTTCTGATATTATTTTTCCTGCTCCTTGTCATCGACGCCGAGGTCAGTCGGCGGTTCATCGTCTCCGACGCTGTCTACCTCCTTGGCGTACACCGGAGTTCCGTTACCCGCGAGCGCGTCAGGAAAGAAGAGGCCATGAAGGCGGCGCAAGGCATCTCCGAGGTGAGCGCCCTGTCGTCACAGATAGCCCAAAGCCACGCCGAGCTCAGGGAAGAGTACAAGCAGGCGGCCAAAACGCTCTCGGCAAAAGACGCTCTCGGCAAGGACGCCGCGGCGCCTAAAGGCGACGATCACCTCTCGAAGATCGAAAGCATCAAGGACCTGCTGACCCTTGAATCGGAGGCGTTCAAGAAGGCCCTCGAAAGGCTTGGCGAATTTCACGAAGGAAAGGTCCCCGAAAGGCAGCGCCGGGTCGTCGATGACCTCCCCAACATGTCAAAGGAACAGAGAGTCAGGTCGTCGGAAGAACACCTTAAGAAAGGGATAGCGTATTTTCAGGCGGAGGACCTTGAGACGGCGATAAAGGTATGGGACGCCGCCATAGAGCTCGACCGGGACAACAAAACGGCCGTAGAATACAAAAGGAGGGCCGAGGTGGTGCTCGAAAGGCTCAAGGAGATACGGGCGCAGGAAAAGCCGGTAAAGCCGGAAGAGCGACCTACTCCGGCCCCCCCTCCTTCTTGATATAGAGCTTGCACTCCTCGCTCCCTATCCAGTCTATCTTCATCATGTTGGTAGCGCCCCTCATCCCCACCTTTGTGCCCGAGACTATGACGATGGTATCTCCGAAGCCGGCGAGCCCGTAGTTAAGGAGCGCCGCCTCTCCCCTGCATATCATCTCATCGGTGTGTCCTCCGAACTTGATGAGGAACGGCTGGAGCCCCCAGGTTATGGACATCCGCCTCCATGTCTTTTCTAGGGGGGTGAAGGCCACTATAGGGGAGGCCGGCCTCGTCTTCGAGATGATCCGGGCGGTCTCTCCGGTCTGCGTGAAGACGACTATGGCCTTGGCGCCGACCTCCGCGCCGGCGGCGTGGGCGGCGAACGCCACGGCCTGCGCGAATGAACCGGCCGCGGCCTTTTTTCTCCTGAGGAAGTGCTTCTGGGCCATGGCGGCCTCCTCGGCCTCCCCGGCTATCTTGACCATCATCTCCACGGCCTTTACCGCGTACTTCCCCACGGCGGTCTCCCCCGAGAGCATCAGCGCGTCCGTGCCGTCGAATACCGCGTTTGCCACGTCGGAGGCCTCGGCCCTCGTGGGCCTCGGGTTATGTATCATCGATTCGAGCATCTGCGTGGCGGTTATGACGACCTTGCCCGCCTCATTGGCCCTTGAGATCAATTTTTTCTGGAGCACCGGGATCACTTCAGCCGAAAGCTCCACGCCGAGATCCCCCCTCGCTATCATTATCCCATCGGCCTCTTCGAGGATGGAGTCGAGGTTCTCTATCGCCTCGGCCTTCTCTATCTTGGCTATTATCGGGATCTCGGCGTCCTTTTTCTTGAGCCTCTCTTTGAGCTCGAAGATGTCTGCGGCCTTCCTCACGAACGACAGCGCGATGAAGTCCGCCCCGTTATCTATCCCGAAATCGAGGTCTTCACGGTCCTTTTCCGAGAGGCTCGGCGCGCTCACGTTCACCCCGGGCAGGTTCATCCCCTTGTGCTCCTTCAGGAACCCGCCGTAGACGACCTCGCACTCTATATCCTCGCCCGTTACCTTCAGCACCCGGGCCTCTATCAACCCGTCGTCCATCAATATCCTGTCGCCGGGCGCCACATCCCTGTAGAGGTCCGCGTATGTCGTGGTGATGACGGCCGGGCCGCCGGTCTCCTTCGCCGTGATGGCTATGGTCTGGCCGGGCTTAAGCTCCATGCCGCCGCCCTTTATGAGCCCGGTCCTGATCCGGGGCCCCTGAAGGTCAAGGAGTATCCCCACCGGCAGTTCTAGTCTCTTTGAGACCTCCCTTACGCTTGAGATCAAGCGGCCGTGCTCCTCGCGGGTGCCGTGTGAAAAATTGAGCCTTACCACATTGACCCCGGCCTTTATAAGCTCCTCAATGGCGGTCAGCGAGCTTGTGGCGGGCCCGAGGGTGGCCACTATCTTTGTCTTCCTGCTGTTAAGCGATGCGCTCATCTTTTCCTGTACCCTTTTGATTTTCATCCTATTATCACAATGATAAGGGGCTCTGTCAACCGCCCTCTCTTACTTATCGGACGATCCCGGATTTAATAAACCCCCTTCGGGCTTATCAGGCCCCTTTCCCAAAAATGAACCACCCTGCCTGCCGGGCCGCGGGGTATCTCTTTCACACTGCCCTCCCCCATCGAGGGGGAGGGTTTTACAAGGAAACCCTGCTAGCTTGCTAACAGGGACTTTTGTGATTAAAAAAATTGACAAAAAATCGAAATGAGACTTTAATTGTAGGATAGACCCGGCTGGTCTCCGGGACATACCTTTCCGCGCTACAACCCTGTTGTTCGCAACCCTTATTTCTGAATCGGAGCGGCTTACCATCGGTGCGGTACCTAAAAGGTCGATAAGATATGGATCTAGGCGACTTCAAGCTGTATCCGTTGAGTGACGGGACATTCAGGCTCGACGGCGGTGCCATCTTCGGAGTAGTCCCCAAGACGATATGGAAGAAGACCGCCGCCGCGGACGAATTGAACCGTGTCCCTCTCGGCATCAACCCGCTTCTGATACGGACCGGCACGGACAACATCCTTGTCGACACCGGCATAGGCGGCAAGGGCGACGAGAAGTTCAGGTCCATCTACGCCATCGAAAGAACCTCCACCATAGCGGGGTCTCTGGCCCCTTTCGGGTTGACTCCCGGGGACATAACTATCGTTATCAACACGCACCTGCACTTCGACCACGCCGGCGGCAATACAGTTACCGGCGCCGGCGGCGTGGTAAAGCCCGCCTTTCCGAACGCGAGGCACTTCGTCCAGAAGGGCGAGTGGGAGGCGGCGAACGCCACCAACGAGAGGACGCGCGCGAGCTACAGGAACGAAGACTTTCACCCGGTCATGGAAGCCGGTCTCTTTGAGTTCATCGAGGGCGACACGGAAGTGGTGAAGGGGGTCTCCGTATTCAGGACCTCCGGGCACAACAGAGACATCCATCTCGTAAGGATCGCCTCGGGCGGCTCCTCAGCCGTCTACTTAAGCGACATAGTGCCGACGGTAGCGCATCTCAAGTACCCTTTCATCATGGGCTACGACCTATTTCCCCTTGAGACGCTCAGGGCTAAAAAAGAGATACTCGAGAGGGCCGCGAAAGAAAGGAGTCTGCTCGTATTCGAGCACGACCCGTGCTCGACCATGGGTTTCGTGAGGATAGAGGACGGAGGTCCGGTTTTCGAGAAGGTATTGTAGTTGAACCAACCAGGAGCAAACTCCTGGGTATCTCCTTAAACCCAGCCCTCCCTTGACTGGAGGGCTGGGCTCCCGTTGCGCTCTTCCGATGCAACGGGAAGCGGGGAGGGTGAAAGATTATTTTCACCCCCCTGCCCTCCCCCATCAAGGGGAGGGTTTTATAAGAGCCAAGCTACAGGGTCTATCGAATTGAAATCACGGGGGGGATCATGGCGCAAAAAGAGATACACAAGATCGGGATCGTCGGAAGCGGCACGATGGGCTCCGGCATCGCGTTGCTCTTCGCCCTGTACAACTATAAAGTTGTCCTTGTCGACAAGGATGACGAGGCTCTTAAAAAAGCTCTCGTGCACATACGGGAGCACGCGGACCCGCGCCTCTGGGGTCATGTCGAAGACCGCATAAAGACCTCCACCGCGCTGTCAGACCTCAGGGACTCGGACCTTGTGATAGAGGCCGTGGTGGAAGACCCTGAGGTAAAAAAAGGTCTTTTAAAGAAATTAAGTTCCATCTGCGGCAAAAACGCGATAATCGCCACGAACACGTCTTCTATCTCTATCAACGAGCTCGGCTCTGCCGTGGCCGACCCGTCCCGCTTCATAGGCATACACTTCATGAACCCGCCCAAGGTCATAAAACTCATCGAGATAGTAAGAGGGACGAAGACCTCCGATAAGACGGTCTCCACGATAGGGTGGCTCGCCAGGGAGATGGAAAAAGAACCCATCGTCATAAACGACACCCCCGGGTTTGTCTCCAACAGGCTCCTTTTCGCGCTGATAGGGGAGGCGATAAGGCTTTTAGACAGCGGGGTCGCCTCAAAGGAGGACATAGACGCCGTCATGAAACACGGCGTGCACCACCCGATGGGGCCGTTCGAACTTGCGGACTTTATCGGACTCGACGTCGCGCTCGATGTCATGAAGTATCTTTACAGGGAGCTGAAGGACGAGAAGTACAAGCCGTCTCCGACAATCGAGAAACTGGTAAATGAAGGGAAACTCGGGAGAAAGACCAGGGAGGGGTTTTACAGGTACGGTTAAGTCTTCCCTGTTGCGCATCTCTTCAATCTTTAGGAATGACCATGCCAATCTTGCGCTTCATCCCGGCAATCCTGCAGCCGGGACACAAGGCCAGATTGACTCGCCAGCCCCGTTGTGATAAATTGCTAAATCATAAAGAGTTTTTTCGTAACCGCCTTCCACGGCGGACATCCCCCTTGTTTGAGACGGTGAGGCGGACCGCTATTATCGGTTCTGACCTTTCCGGTCGTTTGGTTAGCCGGGCTTTTTAAGATCGTTTTTTTGATGGATATACCTCTGGATACCCCGCGTCTTGACCGGCGGGGGAGGTTTCGTTGACCAACAACAGGCGGCAGAGAAACAACAGGAGACATCCTCTCCTTGTCAGGCTCAAAAGGTGGCTCAGGCTCCATTATCTCAGGATAATGCGCATTGAAGACCCTCCTGAAAAGATCGCCAGAGGCGCGGCTATCGGCGTTTTCATGGGGGTCTTCCCCACCTTCGGCGTCGGCGGGTTTCTCGCCTTCGGTGCGGCATTTCTTCTGAAGGCCAACAAGGCCGCCGCCGTCATCGGAAGCTTCATCATGAACCCGGTCACCTCGCCCTTCTTCTGGACATTGAGCATAGTCGCCGGGTCGATCATCTTCGGCGAGAACTACAGCCACATGCTCTCCAGGTTCAAAGGAGAGAGCTTCCTGACAGGCGCGGAATGGGTCTACATCGTATTCCTCGCTGGCAACCTCGTCGTCACGGCCGTTTTTACCGTCGCAAGCTACTACATTGTGAAAAGATCGATTATAAAACACAGGAAGTTAAAGGCCGAACGAAGGCTCCAGAGGTTCAAGGAGATGGGGCTGTAGGGCGTCAGTCAATTTATTTTTCCCACCCTTAGTTAAGTGCGTTCGTATTTTATCCGCCGTGCGCCACTCACCCTAGCTCACCTTGCCATCCATAGACCGACTAAAAGCAAAGACTTCAAAGGCAGTGAAGTGCGTTCGTATTTTAACCCGCCGTGCGCCAGGACCGTGCGGTCGGCAATTTTAAATAGCTCATCCGACACAGGCTCGTTGGCGGGCATACGGTCAGTTTTTAATTAGCCGTGCGCCAGCACCAGTGCGCCACTCACCTACATCCTGAGCTTGCTGTTTTTGGCCCCGTAGGTGAAGTAGATCACAAACCCTATAGCCATCCAGACAACAAGCCTTATGATGGTGTCGAGCGGCAGGGCTATCATCTGCGAAAACGCCGTAAGCGCTCCGAGGACCGGGACCAGCGGCACCAGCGGGGTCTTGAACGGGCGCTTAAGCTCCGGGTGGCGGTACCTCAATGCCATCACCCCGACGCAGACTATGACGAAGGCGAGAAGCGTCCCGATAGAGACGAGCTCTCCCAAAAGCCCTATCGGGAAGAGCCCCGCTATGATCATCGCCGCAACACCCGCCGTTATCGTCGTCTTATACGGGGTTTTGAACTTCCAGTGCACCACGGAGAACCGCTCCGGCAATAACCCGTCAGAGGCCATGGAGAAAAAGACCCTCGACTGCCCGAGCAGCAGCACCAGTATGACGGAGCTCAGTCCCGCTATCGCGCCGATCTTGACGAAAGACTTAAGCCAAAGAAGCCCGGCCCCGGCGGCGTCGATGCCGACGGCTATCGGGTCCGGAGCGTTCAGGAACTCGTACTTTATGATGCCCGTAAGGACCAATGAGACGAGTATGTAGAGCACCGTCGAGATGACAAGCGACCCGAGTATGCCGATGGGCATGTCCCTCTGCGGGTTTTTCGCCTCCTGCGCCGCCGTGGATACGGCGTCGAATCCTATGTAGGCGAAAAACACTACCCCGGCGCCCCGCAACACCCCGCTCCAGCCGAAGTGCCCGAACTCTCCGGTGTTCGGAGGGACAAAGGGGGTCCAGTTGGCCGGGGCTATGTAGTACGCGCCGAAGCCGATGAAAAGAATGAGCACAGTAAGTTTCAGGACCACTATGGCGTTATTGAAGCGGGCGGACTCCCTTATGCCGATCACAAGCAGCGTGGTCACAAGGGCGACGATAAAGACAGCCGGGAAGTTTACGAGAGCCCCTGTCGTATGCCAGCCGGAGGCGTCGTGCGCGAGCGGCGCGGTTGAAAGGTACGCCGGTATCGCTATCCCGTAGTCCCTGAGAAAACTGACGACATAGCCAGACCACCCGACCGCTACGGTCGAGGCCCCGAAGAGGTACTCAAGTATCAGGTCCCACCCGATTATCCACGCTATGAACTCACCGAGCGTGGCGTAAGAGTATGTGTAGGCCGAGCCCGCTATCGGTATCATCGAGGCCAATTCCGCGTAGCAGAGCCCGGCGAAGACGCAGGCCAGCCCGGAGAAGATGAACGAAAGGACTATGCCCGGCCCGGCGTACTCGGCCGCGGCGTGTCCCGTGAGGACGAATATGCCGGCGCCGATTATGCCGCCTATGCCCAGGGCCACAAGCCCCACGGGCGTCAGGACCCGCTTCAGTTTGTGCTCCCCTTCCATCTCCTCTTCCCTCTGGAGGAGTTCGATGGACTTACGGATAAAAAGGGATTTTTTCATGGGAGAATATCCTCCGCGTCAATGCTTTTTGGTCTTATGAGACCCGCCGGTTCCGCTTCACTTGACCATAGAGACAATACCGTTGAACCTCTTGTAGACGAGTATCGTGAATACCGAGGCGAGGTTCCTTATGATTTGGGACCTGAAAAACTTCTTCAAAAACCCGCCGGGCGCCGCGTACATGAAGAGGTTCAGCGTCCTGGCGTGCGGGTAGACCCTGAAGTCCCTGAACCCGGCCTTTTTACCGAGCCTTATGACCTTCGACGGGGGCGTGTCCTTCTCCGTGACATTGTATTTTCTGACCGCCTCTTTCGTCTCTTTCCTTCTCTCGTGCCAGACGCCCGGCTCCGCGGTCACGCAGACGCCTCCGGGCTTAAGGGCCCTGTAGACCATCTTCAGAGCGCCCTCTTCGTTTTCGGCGTGGTGGAGAGAGTCGAAGAAGACCGCGCAGTCGAACTCGTTGTCAAGACCCATATCCTCGTAGTCGCAGGCCGTGAAGCGGAGATTGGCGAGCCGCTCCTGAGCGCCTTTTTTCTTCGCCAGCTCTATCATCTCCTCGGCGATGTCCTGCCCGGTGACCTCGTAGCCCCTTCTGGCGAAAAAACAGCTCGTCCAGCCGGTCCCGCACCCCAGGTCCAAAAGCCTTGCCGGAGGGGGAGGAAGAAGAGACATGATGGCCCCTAGCTCCATCAGGTACCCGCCGCATTCGTTATCCGAATAGGGTTTGTTATAGGCGTGAGACGCGCTCTCAGCACCTATATTCTTTAGATATTCCCTCTCGCCCTGCTTGGCCATAAAGTTCTTTCCGGAATGCCTTTTCAACCCATTACGACAAACGCGAACGCGTACCCTTTCGAGTAGGATATGCTCAAAAAGGCCTTGCGTTCACCGAGCATTTGTTTGGCCCCGGCATGAAGCTCAAGAGCCGGGACCCCGGAGGGGGAGTTCACCACCTCGATGTCTCTCAGGTTTATCCCCCTGCCCATGCTTATCGTCAAGGCCTTTAGGCAGGCCTCCTTGGCGGCGAACCTTCCGGCAAGGTGCCTGTAAGGGTCATTCCTCGAAAACGAACAAGCGATCTCGCCCTCCGTGAAGACCCGCTCAAGGAAGTGCTTTCTCCCGGCCGCCTTGCTTATCCTCTCTATGGAGGAGGCGTCTATGCCCGTTGTGACGGCCGGCCTTGAAGATACAGATGGCATGAGTCAGACCCCGTCTTATTTTTAATCACAAAATTTCCCGTATCTTGCCCTTATAAAACCCCTCCCCCTCGATGAGGGAGGGAAGGGTGCGAGTGAAAAAATGTTTTCACCCTCCCATCAAGGGATGGGAGGCTAAAGGAGATACCCCGCAAGCCTTGGCTAACGGGGAGGCTTCATTCGTCTTAAATCCCCGTTTATGCGCCTGGCGGGTCCATTTTTTTAAAGTTCTGCATGGCCCGGGTACTTTGAGCCGCTGTGATTTCATTTGCGCTTAAAATCGTCGTCGAACCTCGTGATGTCGTCTTCCTCGACATACTCTCCGCTCTGCACTTCTATGATCTCAAGGGCCACATCCCCCCTGTTCTCGAGCCTGTGCTTTACGCCCCTGGGTATGTAGGTGGACTGATTTGTAGTTATGTCCACTGTCTCTTCGCCCCTTTGGACGCGAGCCGTTCCGGATATCACGACCCAGTGTTCACTTCTGCGGCTGTGCGACTGGAGGCTCAATCTCCTGTGAGGCTCTACCCTTATCTTCTTTATCTTGTATCCGTCGCCCTGCTCCAGAAGCGTATACGACCCCCAGGGCCTCTCTACGGTCCTGTGGAACTCGTGCTCGGTGTAGCCTTTCTTTTTAAGTATCCCGACCACCTCTTTCACGGCCTGCGCGCTGTCTTTCGGACATACCAGCGTGGCATCAGGGGTATCGACGAGTATCATGTCCTTAAGCCCGATCGTAGCCACCACCCTGTCGCAGCCGAGAATGATAGAGTTGCTCGACCCTATGTCCACGACGCGGCCCTTGACGATGTTGCCGTCCCTGTCAGGCGGGATGATATCGCCGAACGAGCTCCAGCTCCCCATGTCCGACCACGGGAAGGTGGCGGGCAGTACCACGACGTCCTTTGCCTTTTCGAGTATGCCGTGGTCTATCGAGATGTCTTTCATCCCCGCGTACGCCGTATTTATGTCAGCGCCTTCCTTTATCTCGTTGAGCCTCTTGTAGACCTCCGGGAGGTGAGTCTTTATCTCTTCGAGGATACGGCCGGCCTTCCAGACGAATATGCCGCTGTTCCAGAAGTAACCGCCGTGCTTAAGGTACTGTTTCGCCCTCTTGATGTCGGGCTTCTCAACAAATCTCTCGACCTTTCTGACGCCGAAACCCCCTATCTTCTTGAAGGCCGCGTGTCCGGTCTTTATGTAGCCGTACCCGGTCTCGGGCGTTGCTGGCGCTATCCCGAAGGTCACGAGGTGTCCGTCGAGCGCGGCGGCGACCCCGGCCTGCAGCGCCTCTCTGAAAGACTTTCCGTCCTCTATTATATGGTCCGCCGGGAGCACCGCCATGACGGCATCGGGGTCTTTCCCGTAAAGCTCCAGGGCCGCAAGCCCTATGGCCGGGGCGGTGTTTCTGCCTGCGGGCTCGATGCAGTAGCCGGGCGACATCGATCTGCCGTCGTACGAAAGATGGAGCCTTATTATCTCCGCCTGCCGGGCGTTGGTGACTATCAGCACCCTCTCGGACGGGACAATGGGCTTCAACCTCCTTATTGTTGACTTCAGGAGGCTTTCGTCCCCGACGACCTTCAAGAGCTGCTTCGGGGTGGTCTCCCTGCTCAAGGGCCAGAAACGGCTTCCTATGCCTCCGGCGAGTATCGCGGCGTACAGCCTGCCAGACTGCCTCATCTTCTTTTTTTTCTTCGAGACAGGCGCGGCCTTGGACCTGTTTTTCTTTGCGTTAGCCATTTAAAAGGTACCCCGATGATAATAAGATTTTTTTAATATTTCCTTCGGGTTGAATGGGTGTGCCACTCCGCAATCCCGTCGCTTTAGCGGCGGGTCAAGGCTGACAAATATAGATAATTTTTCCCCACCATCAAAATTCTCTGTCATTCATGGCGGAGAATTTTAATTCTCCGCGGCTTGCCGCGTATGTAAAAACAGACCTCCCAACGGATGCCCCGCTGGCAAGGCTTGCGGGGTGGTTCATTTTTTAAATCATATAATTCCCTGCGGCTCGCAACAGGGTTCCCGATGAACCCTCCCACTTGACCGGGGAGGGGAAGGTCCATCCATGTCTCAGTCCTTGAGCACAAGCTCTTTAGCGCCTATCCCGTAAGACTTAAACCAGGAACTTACCGTCTTTGCGGCGACAACGCGTTTTTTGCGGACGGCGCGCCTTTTGGCGAGCACCGCAGGCAGGGCCTTCAGCGCGTCGACGTAAGCCTTTATGAGCACCCTGAAGAGATCCGTCTTTGAGAAACCCTCGACAAACCTCCCGCCGGCGCCCTTGCCGCTCAGTATCCCGTAGACCTGTATAATATAACGCCACTTGGTGTACAAGGGAAATAGCACAAGGAGCCTCAGAGGGAAATTTTTGAGCGCCACCCATATGTGGTTCCTCTCAACAAGGTAGGCCTTGAAGGGGGTGTACCTGCCGCCTGTCCCTGAATAATGATGATATACCACTGCCCCCGGAACGCTTACGGTCTTCCACCCCGCAAGCCTTGCCCTGATACCCAGGTCCGTGTCCTCGCAGTAGGCGAAGAAGTCCTCGTCAAAGAGGCCGACCTCCTCAAGCATCGAGCGTCTGTAGAGCCCGGCACACGCGCTTGGGATGAAGACCTCGCCGGAATGGTCGTACTGGCCGCTGTCTTTTTCGAGCCTGCCCCGGCCCTTTGCCAGCCCGTCCGGGTATATGAGGAGACCTCCGACAGAATCTATCACAACTTGTTCGTCAAAGGAAAGTATCTTGACGGCCCACATCCCCACATCCTCCGCGGAGCCTTCGGCGGACTTTACAAGCTCGCTTAAAAACCCTTTTCCGAGGACGGTGTCGTTGTTAAGGGTCAATATGTATTTGCCGGCGGCCTTTTTTATCCCCTGGTTGTTGGCCCTGGCGAAGCCGAGGTTCTCCGCGTTCCCGATCAAGACGACGCCGGGGAAGTTGCTCCGCACGAACTCCACGGATGAGTCGGTCGAGCCGTTGTCGACGAATATGACCTCGACTGAGGCAGAGCCCTGCGAGCGGACGGATTCGAGGCAGTCTTTCAGGAACCTCTTGCCGTTCCAGTTGACTATCACTATGGAAACCAGAATACCCGCCACTAAAGCCCCCCCTGACGGCCCTTGAGGAACTCACCCATTATCGAAAGCGTCTCGCGGGCCGTCTTCTCCCACGAGAACTCCGCCGCCCTTTTAAGCCCGTCCCTTACAAGCCTCTCCCTCAAGGGCCTCTCGGTGAGCACCTTCCCGATCCCCTCAGCCATCTCTTCCACGCTCAACGGATCGACAAGGCAGGCCGCACCGGCGGCCACCTCTTTAAGCGGCTCTATCCCGGAGCATACCACGGGCACGCCGCAGGCGAACGCCTCCACCACCGGGATCCCGAACCCCTCGTGCAATGAAGGGAAGACGAAGAGCTCGGCGGCGGAGTATATCAGAGGGATGTCCTCGAAGGGCAGCCAGCCGAGGAACTTGACGTCTTCAGTGAGCCCGAGCTCTTCAATCGTACCAATGATGGCGTCGCGGCCGTAGTCGCGCGCCCCGATCAGTACAAGCTTGATACCGCTATTTGTCCCCTTGACCGACTTGAAGGCCGACAGAAGCCGCCGGTAGTTCTTGTGCGGAAGCGACGAGGCTATGTAGAGGATGAACCTCTCGGGCAGCCCGTATTTTTTTCTTATCGAGGCTACCTCCGCGGCCCCTCGCTTAAAGAAGGCCTCACTGTCAGAGGCCATGTAGGTGACGCCGACCCTCTCGGGGCTGATATTGTAGAGCCTGACTATATCTTCCTTCGACTTCTCCGACAGCGTGATCACGCCCTTCGAGGTCTTTGCCGAGAGGTAGATGACCGCCTTCAGGAAGAAGAGATACCACCTGTTGAAGTTCTCCGGCTGGTTTATGTGCTGGAGGTCGTAGATGACGACAATAGACGGTACTGTGCAGAAAAACGGGGAGGTCATCCCGGCCGAAAGGAGTATGTCGAGCTTTCTCCGTCCGGCCTGAAAAGGCAGCGCTATCTGCTCCCAGAGTATCCTCAGCGGCCTGCTGGCTGCCCTTATCGGACACTCGACTATCTTAGCCCCTGGCGCGAGGCTTTCAAAGACCCCGGCGCTCTCCCTGTTTACGAAGATGAAATATTCGTTGGCGCTGTCGACCCTGGAGAGCCACTTCACAAGGTTTCTGACATATATCTCGCTTCCCCCGACCTTGCCGGGCAGAAGGTATAGGGCGTTTATGCCTATCCTCAAATATTACCCCTGCCAATCCCCTTACGGTGACCGTGCGGTCAGAGGATTTAAAAACCCCTATCCGTCAACCACAGTCGGTCGGATAAAAAATCTTTTTAATCACAAAATTCCCTGTAGCAAGCCCTTGTAAAACCCTCCCCCTTGACGGGGTAGGGTGGGGGTGAAAAAATGTTTTCACCCTCCCCGCTTCCCGTTGCATCGGAAGAGCGCAACGGGAGCCCAGCCCTCGCAATCGAGGGAGGGGAGGTTTTGGTATGGTTGTTAATTTTTAGCATTCAGCCCATTCGGAGGGCGTCTTTTCAAGTACCCGGCAATCCACGGATCGATTTTTTAACATGCTGACAGATGAAGATTCCCCAAAAAAATCTTCTTCAGCTGCCTGTTAAAAAAATTTCAGCCCCTTTTGACCTTTTCTCTCCAGAAGTTCAGAAGTTCCTTAAGCCCGTCATGCAGGGAGTATTCTGGAGCCCAGCCCAGGGCCTTGAGCTTTGCGGAGTTCCCGTAGACCGCCTGCGGCTCTTTTGAGCGGAGCCTCGCCGGGTCCGTCGCCACCTCTACGCGCTCCCTGGAGAAGGAAAGGAGCGTATCGAGTATCGTCCGTATCTTTACCGGGTTTCCTGATGAGATATTGTAGACCTCGCCCGGCTCCCCCTTCTCCGCCAGAAGCCCGTAGGCCGCGACGACATCCTTTACGTAGAGGAAGTCCTTCGAGGCTTCGAGGTTCCCGACCTTCAACACCTTCTCCGTCCTTATACCCGCCTCTATTTCTGCTATCTGCCTGGCGAAGGCGGAAGAGACCAGGTGCTCGGATTGTCTCGGGCCGTAGTGGTTGAAAGGACGGCACCTTACGACTTTAAGGTTTCTGGACCTGTGGTACTGGAAGGCCAAAAGGTCCTGCGCGACCTTGCTTACGGCGTACGGGTTCAGGGGCCTCAACTCCGCCCCTTCGTTTACAGGCAGTTCGTCCGGACGGACCTCCCCGTACTCATCCCCGGAGCCGATGTTGAGGATGACCGCGTCCGGGGCCTTCTCAAGGGCCGCCTCGAAGAGGTTAAGGGCGGAGAATATGTTTATCCTCAGCGTTTCCGCCGGGGCGCCTATTGAGAACAACGGGACGGATTGGCCGGCGAGGTGGAAGATGGCATCGGGGCGCGCCTGCTCGACGGCGGCAGAGACCATACCGGGGTCCAGGAGGTCGCACCGCACCAGTTTAAGCCCCGGAACGCCCGAGATGTTCCCGATGTTGTCGTCGATGCATGTCCCCCAGACCTCCGCCCTGCCGGTGAGCCTCTCGGCGAGATGGGAGCCGGCAAAGCCGGTTATCCCGGTTATGAGTACCCTACGCACCTTTTTTGAGTTCCTTCAAGTCGCCTTCCACCATCATCTTCACCAGCTCGTCAAAGCTCACCCTGGGCTTCCAGCCGAGCTTTTTCCTCGCCTTCGACGGGTCTCCTATCAGGAGTTCCACCTCCGCCGGCCTTATGAACCTTGGGTCGATGACCACGTGCTTCTCCCAGTCGAGCCCGGCAGAGCCGAAGGCGGCCTCGACGAACTCCTTTACGGTGTGCGTCTCTCCGGTGGCCACCACGAAATCGTCCGGCTCGTCCTGCTGGAGCATGAGCCACATCGCCTCGACATAGTCCCCGGCGTACCCCCAGTCCCTCTTGGCGTCGAGGTTGCCGAGCCTCAGCTCCTTCGAGAGCCCGAGTTTTATCCTCGCGACCGCGTTCGTGATCTTTCTCGTTACGAACTCTAAGCCCCTTCTCGGAGATTCGTGGTTGAAGAGTATCCCGGAGCAGGCATAAAGGTTGTAGCTCTCCCTGTAGTTTATCGTTATGAAGTGCCCGTAGACCTTCGCTACGCCGTAGGGGCTTCTCGGATGGAAGGGGGTGAGTTCGGTCTGCGGGACATCTCTCACCTTGCCGAACATCTCGCTGGAAGAGGCCTGGTAGAACCGGGCCTCCGGTCTTGTCTTTCTTACCGCCTCGAGCACCCTGGTGGTCCCGAGGCCCGTCACCTCGCCGGTCAGGGTCGGCTGGTTCCACGAGGTTGGAACGAAGGACTGGGCCGCGAGGTTGTAGACCTCGTCGGGCTGAACGGTTTTTACCGCCTCGTCGAGGGAGGACTGGTCAGTAAGGTCGCCCTGCACGAGGGTAAGCCTCTCCTGCAAATGAGCGATCCTGTCGAACCTCTCGACACTCGCCCTCCTGACCATGCCGTATACATCGTAACCTTTGGAGATGAGAAGCTCCGAGAGGTACGAGCCGTCCTGCCCGGTGATGCCGGTTATCAGCGCCTTTTTCTTTGCCATTGTCGTCCGATGCCCCTTTACATATTCGTTATGACGCAGAGATGCGCCATTTGAGGGTCTGTTCGATCCCTTCCCTGAGGCCTACCCCGGGAGCCCATCCGAACCCTCTCGAAGCCTTCCCGGCGTTGAGACAGCTTCTCTTCAGGTCGCCGGCCCTTGCCACCCCCCTCAGCGGGTTCTTGAACTCGGGCGAGAGGACCGGCACATTTTTCTTTACGGCTTCGTATATCTCGTTGAAAAGGTCCGCTGTGTGCGTGGCCACGCCGGTGCCGATATTGTACGCCTCCGCGCTCCCTTTGGTCAGGGCGAGCATATTCGCCCTCGCCACGTCCCCGACGAAGCAGTAGTCCCTGGTCATGCCCCTGGGCTCTTCGTCAAAGCTGTTTACGGTGCACGGGCTCCCGTTAATGAGCCTGTCCATGAATATCGCCACGACCCCGGCCTCACCGTGGGGGATCTGGCGGGGGCCGTAGACGTTGGCGTAACGGAGGACCGTATAATCGAGCCCGTACTGGTGGTTGTAGAACGCGAGGTACTGCTCGGAGACATACTTCGTTATGGCGTACGGTGACATGGGGACCGGCATGTACTTCTCGCTCGTCGGGTACTCCTGCGCTTCGCCGTAGATGGCCCCTCCGGATGAGATGAAGACCACCTTTTTCGTCCCGTTGACCCTCGCGGCTTCGAGTATGTTCAAAAAGCCCCTGACATTGACGTCGGCGTCGTACATCGGGTCTTCTACGGACGCCGGCACCGACATCTGGGCCGCGTGATGGTTGACGATATCGGGTTTTTCGTGCTCAAAGACCTTCTTGACTTCGGGTGAGCGGATATCGAGAAGATAGAAACGGGCCTTGGGGTTCAGGTTTGAGCGCTTGCCTGAAAAAAGATTGTCCACCACCGCCACATCGTGCCCGGCCTTGATGTAGGCGTCAACGACATTTGAGCCTATGAAGCCTGCGCCGCCTGTTACGAGAATCTTCATTTTTTCACCTCTGTCCTTTCGGTTTCTTGAGCAGAATTAAAATTCTCCGCCATGAATGACAGAGAATTTTGATGGTGGGGAAAAATCATCTATATTTGCCACTCCTTGACCCGCCGCTAAAGCGACGGGATTGCGGAGTGGCACACCCATTCATAATACGGTTACCTTCCTCCGGATTCAACAACTTTTCGATAGACATCCAGCGTTTCCCCCGCGCACTTCTCCCATGAGAACAGCGCCGCCCTCTTAAGCCCCTTTTCTCTCATCTCCTCTCTGACTTCAGCGCTTTCAAGCACCCTTTCGAGGGCCGCTGCTATCCCGTCCGCGTCAACGGGCGACACCAGGGCGGCGGCGTCTCCGGCTACCTCCGGCATCGAAGAGGTGTCGGAGGTCACCACCGGGGTCCCGCAGGACATCGCCTCGAGTATCGGCAGTCCGAATCCCTCGTAGAGCGAGGGATACGCGAAGACCGCGGCCTGCGAATAGACGGCGGCTATGTCGTCTTTATCTATGTATCCGGCGAACCTGACCCTCTCCGATATCTTCAGGTCCTTTACAACTCCGGGTATGTCGCTGTTGAGCCAGCCCCTGCCTCCGGCTATCACCAGGTAAAACTCTCTTTTAAGCCTCTCAGGGAGGCTTGAGTAGGCCTTGAGAAGCGTTCTTACATTTTTCCTGGGCTCAAGGGAGCCGACGAAGAGGATGTAGTTTTCAGGCAGCCCGTATTTGTCCCTTGCCGCGCGCAAAACCTCCGGGTCTTTCACCTCGCGGTAATCGGGGCCCGCCGCCAGGTGCGTTACCGTGATAAGCTCGCCGGGGGCGTTAAAGTATCTTATCAGGTCCTGCTTCGTATGCTCGGAGATGGCTATGATACTGTCTGCATACCTGACAGCGTCTTTTATGCCCCTTAAGCAAAAGGCCCTGTTGGCCCTCGTATGGCATTCGGGGTGCGTCAGCACGCTTACATCGTAAACGGTCACCACCAGCTTTTTCCTCCTGTCCCTGAAACGCGGCACGCAGTAGCTGTGGCTGTGGACGACTTCGGCATCGAGGCCCCCGAGCATGTACTCTCTCAAGCTTCCTGGCATGCCCTGAAACCACAGCAGCCTTAAAAGCTGAAAATGCACTGGTATCGTCTTATATATGACCTTGAAGTTGCCGGTCTCCGGCAGCTCCGCCTTCTTGTACTCCGGGTGGAGGATGTGGTTCACTGCCGGGAAAAGGACATACAGGCTGTAGCGGTTAACGGTATCTATCCTGGAGAGGGCGTGAACGAGGCTGTAGGAGTACTGCCCGATACCTCCGCGCGGACCCGGCACCAAACTACAGTCTATCGCTATCTTCATCTTATCCTTCTCAAAACCTTTTTAGGTTTTCCGTACCTCGTCAATTTTTTGCAGTATTTCAGCCGGGTCTCCGTCAATAATGGAAGCCTTTGGAAAATATTCTTTAATCCGTCCATTAATTTCGTTACCGCGCCGTCCGCTCAGGTGTATCAAGTCATAAAAATTTTTTCTCTCTGCCATGAGTTTAAAAACATCGATCTTTTCTTCGTCAGAAAGAACCTCGACACCCATTTGCCGTAAATGTTTCGTACCGGGTTGCAGTGGTCCGGACGGCTCCGGAACAAGTAAGGTGACAACGCACCCTGAATCCGCAAGACGCGTCATGACCTCAAAAGCCCGATTCTTGCCGGCAGCGGGGACCTTGTCATCTATCATCAAAATCCTGGGGCCATTGCGTTTGTCCCTGGCATACAGGATATTTTCATCGGAAGGCGCGTAATACTCTTCAAGTGACTTCCTCCATTTCTCCAAGAACTTGCCTTGATTGGTCCGGGCTATCTTCAACGCCTTTTTAAAGGAGCCGCTGCCGTATTCGTAATGTATGACGCTGACATCCGGCTGAAACACGACCTTGCGGCCCCGGCGTCTTATCCCTAAGCAGAGGTCGGACTCCTCATAATAGGCCGGGGCGTATCTTTCGTCAAAACCGCCCAGCTCGAAAAACAGGTCTTTACGGACAAGCAGGCAAGCCCCGCCGCAATAATCCACCTCTCTCACATGGGAGAATTCCGGGGCGAATGGATTGGCGCCCCTGCCGTAACAGGTCGTGGAGCCATCCCGCCATATTATGCTGCCGGCTTCCTGAAGCCTTCCGTCTGGCATGATCATCTTTGCGCCCACGGCCCCGCAGTCAGGATATGTTTCCATGGTCGAGACCAGCTCCGTCAGCCAGCGGGGCCCGACCTGAGTGTCGTTATTGAGAAATAAGATGTGCTTGCCTTTTGCCTGTTTCACCCCCTGGTTGCATGCCTTTAAGAAGCCAGCGTTCTCATCGTTCTTCAATACGGTTATGTTTTTAACCCTGTCGAGCAAGGCCCGCGTTTGATCGGCGGACGCGTTATCGACGATTATCACCTCGTAAGGCACATCCGAGTGCGCCTTGACGGTCTCAAGGCATTGAAAAGTATATTCCGCCCTGTTGTAGGTCACAAGAAGTATGGAGACGACGGGCGCCTCGAACTTCGGGAATTCAAGCACGCTGTCAGGGTCCGCTAAAAACAGTTCCGTCTTGATCTTTAACAGGTTCAGGATCGATTCCCAGTAGACTTTTGCTCTCCTGTCTATTGCTTCCGCGTTTTCGATCAAGCCATGAAATCTTCTGTTGCCGACGGATGAGCAGGTTGTAAATTTGAAAGAGCCTATCCCTAAAAACCTGGTCAAAGGCCCGGCGGCGACGCTTAAAAAACGGCGCCTTCCCGTCCCGGAGGGAAAAATATTCTCTATTATTCTCATCAGCCTGTGATTCATCCGCCAGTGACCGTTTGCATGAAAATAAATTTGCCTGTTTTAACAAGCATAGCGAGCGAATTCCGTGTAGCAAGCCCCTTTGTAAAATCCTCCCCCTTTATGGTGACGGGGGAGGGCAGCGGGTGGGGGTGAAAAAATATTTTCACCCCCACCTCCCGTTGCATCGGCTTCGCGCAACGGGAGCCCATCCCCTCCCTTCAAGGGAGGGGATGGTTAAGGATATACCCCGGAGAAAAGCTCCGTGGTGGTTCATTCACATGCGTCTCTTCGGTTTGTTTTCACTCCGTTCACGGACCGCATATGTTCCCGGAGATAGACCATCGTTCTTTTCAAGCCTTCTTCGAGCCCTATTTCCGGCCTCCACGAAAGCTCCTTTTTCGCCCGTCCGATATCAAGGACATTCACCGGCACATCGAAGGGCCTTGCAGGCGTGAACCTCACATCGGCTTTCCGTCCGGTGACCTTCTCTATCGCTTCTATGAGTTGAAGGAGCGACATCCCCTTGCCGCTGCCGATGTTGAATATCCTCTCTTCACCGCCGTAACTCAAGAGCTTGAGCACAGCCCCGGCCACATCCTTTACATAGAGGTAGTCCCTCGTGACCGAGCCGTCGCCCCAGATCTCGATTGCTTCCCCTTTAAGGACTTTATTAAGGAATACCACGGCCGCCCCCTGCGAGGCGTGCGGCCTTTGACGCTCCCCGAACGGGTTTGATATCCTCAGGATGCCGTAATCGAGGCCATACAGACGCCTGAAAAGGCTCAAGTACTTTTCTATCGCCAGCTTCTGTATGCCGTAGGAGCATACAGGGTCGTTAGGGTGGACCTCAGGGATAGGCGTGTATCGCGGTATGCCGTAGACCGTGCCGCCGGAGGAGAAGAATATTATCTTCTTCACGCCGGCGTCTCTTGAGGCCGCCAGCAGATGAATCGTCGAGACGAGGTTTGACGAGATGTCATAGACCGGGTTGTCATTCGAGCTCTTCGGAAGCGTGGTGCAGAGCGAGTGTATCACCCAATCGACGCCACGGACCGCTTCCTTCACATGCGTCTCGTTGGTAAAGTCTCCCTCCGTCCATTCCACCTTTGGAAGGAGGTGCGCGACACTCTCCCTGTTGACAAGCTCCTTTTCAAAGACCCGCACGCCGTGACCCGCGCCCAAAAGGGCCTCGCTCACATGGGAGCCGAGAAAGCCGCCTCCGCCCAAGACCAGACACTTCATCTTTTTCTCCTCTTCGCGAGAACATCTATGTAGACCGCCTCAAGCTCCTCAGCGTAGCGTGATATGGACTTCGGAGGCCGGACATTACCGGAGAGCTTTTCAAGCAGACCTTTCTCCGTCAGAAGCCTCTTTAGAAGCCCGCTTAATCCCATTGCGTCCCCCTTCTCAAAGAGAAGGCCGTTTACCCCGTGGCTTACCACCTCGGACATCCCGCCGAGGTTCGTCGCTATTACGGGTGTCGAGCCTGCAAACGCCGAGTAGATTACCAGGGGCGTGTTCTCATACCAGATTGAAGGCACAACCAGGACATCTATACCGGCGAATACTTCCCCTATCTTTTCGTTCGGGAAGTGTCCGAGGAACTCTATTCTACTGTCGCCTTCCGCCATCCTTTTGATCTTTTCCGTATACTCGGGGAATTGGCTGAGGTCGCCGTATATCTTGACATCCATCGGCGTCTCTTGAGGAAGAAGCTTTACCGCTTCGATGAGCAGATGCGCCCCTTTATGCTCGCTCAAGGTTCCCATGAACCCTACCCTCAGACGCTCACCGCGCTTTTTAGGTACCTTCTTCTCAAACGCCTTCATATTGAGTCCGTACGGCATGAAATCGACTATCCCGGGATTCAGCCCGTTATGTACCAGTATCTTCTCCATGAACCGCGTCGGCGCGAGCACCCGGTCTGTCTTATTTATCCTCTCCATTATGGAGTCCTTCCGGAGAGAAATCGAGCGCAGCATCGGCGAATATTTTTTTTCAGGCCACCGGCTGAGACCGGCCGCTCTGATAAAAAGCGCGAAGACCCAACCGGGCAACAAGGAGATATACCGCTCTTTTTCTCCCATAAAATTACGGGCGAGATGACGGCAGCAGTTGAGGCCTTCCCTGTCCGGGCCGAGACACAGACTGTTGTCGGGGAGCCTCAACTGGCAGGTCGAGCAGATTACCCAGAAATCGGTCGGCGTAAAGACGCAAGGGATATTATTTTCGAGACAGACATCCACTGCCGATGTCGATATCCTCAAAAGGTGGAAAAAATGGACTATATCCGGCCTGGCTTTTTTGACGTACTCCGTAAAATATTTCTTGAACGCCAAACTGTAGTATTCAAACTCAAATATGTTTTTTGCGGGTGAAAAAAACATATAATTGTGGTTATAACGGTGCACCTTGAGGCCGTCATACTCATAATGGTCAATCGGCTTTGACTGAGCCGTGTCAGCGTCAGCCGGATGCCCTGTCCAGACCTCAACGTCGTGGCCGCGCCGCTTAAGCTCTTTAGCCGTCTCCAGCGTCAGCACTTCTGTCCCGGCCGATGAAAATGGCATAAATTGATGTGTCGTAAGAACGATCTTCAAATCTTTTGATCAGACCCCTTTTTTTTTGACTCCGGTCGAAAGTTTTTCGTCCTTTGCGCCCCTGTATTGAGCCAGAACACTGGCAGAAACCAACAGGGGTATTTTCATGCTCAACCCGAGCTTCCCGGTGACGCTCCGTTCATTTTTGAAGACATATCTCAAATCGGATATCGACCCGAAAAACATATTCCGTAATAAATCGGCTCTTGATGGAACCGTCCGCAAATTAAATAATTCATATAACTTCCTGTGGCACATATAGGTCCTTCTGTATTCATACGCCACGGAACGGTTATGAGAATGGACGACGGCGGCCTTCGGCTGGTATGCTATCTTCCATCCTGTCTGAAGCGCCCGCTTTGCCCACTCGATGTCCTCCCCGAAATCGTTGTGCTTAAACGGTACCTTCTCCCAGGCCTTCCTCCTGACGGCCGAGCAGACATTGTCAAAGACACAGGTGAGGTATTTTTCCATCGGCGGCATCTTTTCCAAACTCTCGCGGTCTTTTATCTCCTGCACCGAATAAGCGTTTCTTCCGGTGAGCCAGCCGTTGAGGTTCCGCTTCGTCAATACATCGGCGTCATCTCTCGGTATCTGCCTTGCGTATACTCCGGCGATACGCTCGTCATTATCAAAGGTATCGACCAGGTTTTTAAGCCAGGACTCGTCCGCCGGGACTGCGTCTTGGGTCATCAGTACGATAAAATCCCCTTTTGAGTTCTCGATCCCGTAATTTCTGGTAAGACCGTGATTAAACTCGCCGGGAGGTATCTCAAGTACGCGCGCCCCGTATTCCCCCGCTTTTTTTACTGTCCCGTCGGTAGAGCCTGAATCGACCGCGATAAGCTCAACCTCTCCCTCGAACCTCTGCCCCCTGATCCCCTGCAATACCTCCTCAAACAACATTCCGCCGTTCTTTGTGGGTATTATGATCGAGACACTTTTCATGTGAATATAACCCTATTTTATAAGCCCGAAAATCTTTCTCAGCGGCGCGGTTATCTTCCAGCTCAATGAGTTGCGGAGGCCCTGTATCTGCTCATCCTTTCCCTGAATCTGCGCGTTTTTTTCCGCAATCACCGCGTCCCTCTCGGCAAGCAGCCTTTCGTATGTCATCTGAAGCCTTGCCTGAATACCCGCCGATGGGGCCATCCTGTGTCCGAAGACAAAAAAGAAGTCCTGTATCTTCTTCTCGTCGCTCTTTGACAGGTTCAGGAGTTCACTCATGGCGGCCGGCGAGTCCTTTCCCACGCAGAGCACCCCGAGGCCGTGCCCGTGCCGGAAGTCGAAGTGCGGGTATCCGCCCTTGACCTCGTCCCAGAACCTCCAGACGCCGAAGTCGCGTTCGCGCACGGTTATGTCATGAAACAGGACGACGCCTCTCCCGCTTACCTTCGGCAGCCAGGTCTCAAAATCGTGTTTCACTGCCTCGTATGTATGGAGCCCGTCGATATGGAGCAGGTCTACCGTACCGTCGCCGAATTTTGCGAGGGCCTCGTCGAAGGTCGATCGTATGAGGGTCGAGAACCTGCCGTAAAGCGGGTCGTGATGCGCCCTTAGCTCTTCGAGGACCGTATCGTCGTATAACCCGGCGTGCTCCTCGCCCTTCCAGGTGTCCACGGCAAAGCATCCGGTGTCGGTCCCGAGGGTATTGACGGCCTGGCAGAACGCGAGGTACGAGTCTCCCTTGTGAGTGCCAAGCTCCACAAAGACCTTTGGCCTGAGCATTTCGATAAGCACGAAGGCGAAAGGGATGTGCTCGTGCCAGCTCACTACGTCCGTTAGGCGTTTCGGCTCCTGAAGGAGGGCCCCGCAGTAAGCGAGCGGGTTGAAGCGAATGGGCACTGGCTTTTTCTCAGCGTAAGCGCTTTCGTTGGGCGCCGCTTTCAAATCTTTGCCGGCCTGGACCATTCCTATCGGCTTTTTGCAGACAAGGACGGTGTCTCTCCAC
>JACRCH010000093.1 GCA_016219115.1 Deltaproteobacteria bacterium | reverse complement strand
TGAACCACCCCGCAAGCCTTGCCAGCGGGGTACCCAAAGGTAAAACTGTTTTTATCTACGCGGCAAGCCGCGCTTAATTAAAATTCTCCACCATAAATGACGGAGAATTTTGATGGTATGGAAGGTCATTTGTATTTGCCAGCCTTGACCCGCCGCTAAAGCGACGGGATTGCGGAGTGGCACACCCATTCAACCCGTATGAAATATTAACACCCACCGGAGGGGAAAAAAATTCCCCTCCGTCAGCCGCCCCAGAGTCAAAATACCCAATCTGATCTCGTCATTAATTTGACAAAACCCGTCATTTCTTCGACTCGTCTTTTGAAAAATCTAAAAATATCGGCAGGATAGCCGATATAAAAGGTAGTGGCACGCATGTTGCAATACTATCAAACAAAATAGTGAGGAGAGCGATATGGACCTTAACGGCAAGACAATCCTTATAACTGGCGGAACAGGCTCGCTCGGAAAAAAGCTTACAAGGAAGATACTTTCAAGATACAGCCCCAAAAAGATAATCATACTCAGCCGCGACGAACTCAAACAGTCGGAGATGCAGCAGGCCTTCACGGATGATTGCCTGAGGTTTTTCATAGGCGACGTAAGGGACAAAGAGAGGCTCTACAGGGCGTTCGACGGGGTGGATTACGTGGTGCACGCCGCCGCCTTAAAGCAGGTCCCGGCCGCCGAGTACAATCCGTTCGAGGCGATAAAGACCAATATCCTCGGCGCGCAAAACGTAATAGACGTGGCCGTAGACCTCGGAGTCAAAAAAGTAGTGGCCTTATCGACGGACAAGGCCGCAAACCCCATAAACCTCTACGGCGCCACGAAGCTCTGTTCGGACAAGCTCTTCATAGCCGGCAACTCATACGCCGGAAGCAAACCCACGAGGTTTTCCGTGGTCAGGTACGGCAATGTCGTCGGAAGCCGCGGCAGCGTCATCCCGCTTTTCCTCAAGATGAAGGAGAGCGGGGTACTTCCCGTCACCGACGAGAGGATGACCCGCTTCTGGATAACGCTCGACCAGGGAGCGGAGTTCGTACTTATGTCCCTTAATAAGATGAAGGGCGGAGAGATATTCGTCCCCAGGATACCGAGCGCGGGGATAATTGATGTGGCGAAGGCCGTAGCTCCCGGCTGCCAGATAAGGGTCGTGGGCATAAGGCCCGGAGAGAAGCTTCATGAAACGCTCATATCCGAGGACGACGGAAGGCTCACGCTCGAGTACGACAGGCACTTTGTCATCCAGCCCCAGTTCCCGTGGTGGGGAGAGGAGAGGAAAAACGGCGGCAGACCGGTGGCCGAGGGTTTCACGTACTCAAGCGGAGACAACAGCGACGTCCTCAGCGTGACCGAGATAAAAAACATCATTAAGGAGTTCTGTGACGGTGAACAGAGCGATATCTTACGGGCGGCAAACAATTGACGAGGATGACGTAAGGGCGGTAGTAAACGCGCTTACATCCGAGATGCTCACGCAGGGCCCGCTCGTCGAGGAGTTCGAAGAGGCCCTCGCGAGCCACACAGGCGCCAGATACGCCGTAGTCTGCTCCAACGGCACGGCCGCCCTCCACATAGCATGTCTTGCCGCCGGGCTCGGAAAAGGAGACGGGGTCATAACTTCCCCGAATACTTTTCTGGCCTCCAGCAACGCCCCGGTCTATACCGGGGCTACCCCCATATTCGCCGACATAGACCCCGCTACGAACAATATCGACCCTGCGGAGGTCGAAAAGAAACTCTCTTACAACTCAAACGTAAAAGCGATAATCCCCGTGCACTTCGCCGGGGTCCCGTGCGACATGGAGCGTATATCCGCCATCGCAAAAGATAAGGGGCTCACGATCATAGAAGACGCCTGCCACGCGCTCGGCGCTGAGAGAAGGGGAAGCGACGGCAAATGGAAGAAGGTCGGCTCATGCGCGCACTCCGACATGACGGTCTTCAGCTTCCACCCCGTAAAGTCGATAACGACCGGCGAGGGCGGAGCGATAACGACAAACGACAAGCGCCTCTACGAGAGACTCAAGACCCTCAGAAGCCACGGGGTCACTAAAAAAACGGACGACTTCGTGAACGGGGAAGACTCCCCCTGGTACTACGAGATGCAGGAACTGGGTTTTAACTACAGGCTTTCGGACATCCAGTCGGCGCTAGGTATTAGCCAGCTTAAAAAGCTCGGCAGGTTCATAAAGAGGAGAAAAGAGATAGCCGGGCTTTATTCCGCGACCCTTGAGAAGTATCCGTTCATAAAAATCCCCACGGTCTCCGACTGCATAAGGAGCGCGCACCACCTTTACCCGGTGAGTATCGAGTTTGACGAGATAGGGGTGTCGAAGAAAGAGTGGTTCAGGCTGATGAGGAAGATCGGGATAAACCTCCAGGTCCACTATATCCCGGTCCACCTGCAGCCGTACTACAGGCAGTCCTTCGGCTACAGGCCCGGGGATTTCCCGAAGGCCGAGAGCTTTTACTATAAAGAGGTGAGCCTGCCGATATATCCGCTTCTGACGGACGAGGATGTAGGCACTGTGACGGCCGCGCTGATCTCAACCCTGGCCTGTGTTTCCGCCAGGAAACCGGATGACGATAAAAACGACTGCGCGTGCCTGTGATCAGGGAAGGGGGAATGAAGATGCCGAAGTACGTATGCAGGGAATGCCAACACGAGTTCTGGGGCTGGGGCGTGCGTTACCAGCAGAAATCCGGAAACAGGATAGTGTGCCCGGATTGCAAAGGCAACCTTATCCTTCAGAAGGAACAGAAGGAAAAAGACGGCGAGAATAAGGTCATGAAAGGCTCTACAGCCGCGTAGATGAAGTATACGGCGGCGATCATAGGATGCGGCAGGGTGGCATGGATGCTCGAGGACGACCCGCTGGAGACAAAACCTTGCACTCACATGGGGGCTTATCAGAGGGTAGGCGGGGATTCCGACAGGGTCGGCGTCATCGCGGCAGCGGACCGGGACAGCGTCAGGCTTGAGGCCTTCGGCAAGAGGTTCGGCGTCGCTTGCCTCTACGCGGACTACAGGGCCATGCTGAGAGAGGTCAGGCCCGATATCGTAAGCGTATGCGCCTGGGCCCCCGACAGGTTCAGGATGGTGATGGACTCGATAGACGCGGGAGTAAGGGGCATCTGGTGCGAAAAGGCCTTCGCCACCTCGCTTGACGAGGGAAGGGCGATGATAGAGGCCGCAAGGACCGACGGAGTAAGCCTGATCGTGTCGCACATGAGGAGATGGAGCCCGGATTACGCCATGGCAAAAGAGATTATTGAGAACGGCGGCATAGGAAGGCTTCAGTCCATGGTAGCGCACTTCGGCGGCTCGCTGATACACACGGGCACTCACGCCTTCGATATCTTAAGATGGTTCGGCGGGCCAGTAGAGTGGGTGCAGGGCGCACTCGAAACTGACCGCGGGACGCTCCCCTGGGACATCAAGGAAGACCTCGGAGGAAACGCCTTCATACAATTCAAAAACGGGGTTAAAGCGGTAGTACTCGCGGACTCAAAGTCATATTTTTTTTTCGAGTTCGACATAATAGGGAGCGCCGGCAGGATAAGGATAGGCAACAATGACCTTCTTGAGTACTACGCACCGGGACCGAGCGGCCATTATACGGGTCTTAAAGAACTTGAAAAAAAGCCGTTCCCGCTGTTTGAGCAAAAGAACATCTGGACCGAGGCGCTCAATAACCTTCTGGACTGTGTAGATAAAAAGGGAGAGAACAGAAGCGGCCCGGAAGAAGGACTCGACGCCCTTGAGATGGCCCTGTCAATACACGAGTCGTCAAGGAAGAACGGGGCCAGGGTCCACATACCGCTTAACAGCGACATCAAGGTAAGGAGCAGATGAGATGAGAGATACGATAAAGATAGGAAGACGCGCAGTGGGGGACTCGTTCCCAGTCTATATCATAGCCGAGATAGGGTCGAATCACGACTCAAACCTCAACAAGGCCAAAGAGCTTGTAAAGGCCGCCAAATACGCCGGAGCCGACGCCTTCAAGCTCCAGTCCTTCACGGCCGAGGGGCTTCTGAACCCGCTTAAGCCGGATGATGCCGGAAAGTGGGTGGCGCACCCGGCGTATCCGGCCATAGAGAAACTTACGGTGCCTGAGGACTGGCACGCAAAGCTAATGGAGTACGGCAGATCCAAGGGGATCACCTTCCTTTCGGCGCCTTTTGATTCGGGCAGGGCCGAGCTTCTGAACGGGTTGGGGATGGAGGCCTTTAAGATAGCCTCGGGCGACCTTACGAACGAACCCCTCTTAAGGCAGATCGCCGGGTACGGCAGACCGGTGGTGCTGTCTACCGGAGCCTCTTACCTTTCCGAGGTCACAAGGGCTGTTGAGGTCCTGGAAGGCTCGGGCTGCGAAGAACTCGCGCTCCTGCACTGCTCCTCGCTCTATCCGCCGGCCTACGAAGAAGTGAACATAAGGGCGATGGTGACGCTTAAGAACGAATTCGGCTGCACCGTAGGGTTCTCAGACCACACGCCCGGGAGCACCGTTCCGGTGGCAGCCGTCTCTCTTGGCGCGAGGATCATTGAGAAACACATAACGCTCGACAGAAGCGCCAAAGGCCCGGACCACCCCTACGCCATGGAGACGGAAGAGTTCAGGCAGATGGTCTGTGAGATAAGAAACCTCGAAAGGGCCCTCGGCGACGGGATCAAACAGCCGTCGAAGTCTGAGATGGCCGAGAGGGTCGGGGCGAGAAGGTCTATCTACACAAGGGTCGACATACACAAGGGCGCGAAGATCTCCGCGGAGATGCTGAAACTCGTGCGTCACGCGTACGGTCTTGAGCCGAGGGATTTAAACGAAATAGTCGGCAAGACCGTGACCAGGGACTTAAGAAAAGACATGCCGCTCCTGAGAGAGGACATATGCAGGTAGACAAGGATGGAATCAGGCCGGTTGTGGCTGTCATACAGGCCCGGATGAGTTCAACGAGGCTTCCCGGCAAAGTCATGAAAGAGGTCTCAGGCAACACCATCCTCGGTCATGTCGTAAGCCGCCTTAAAGCATCCGGGCTCATAGACACGGTGGCCGTGGCGACGACAACCGAACGCACTGACGACCTCATAGCGGAATGGTGCGCCGAGAACAAGGTGCCCGTATACAGGGGGAGTCTCAACGATGTGCTGGACAGGTACTTTCAGGCCGCTAAAAAATTCGGGGCCAAAACGATAGTGCGCGTCACTTCCGACTGCCCCCTGATAGACCCGGCCCTTGTAGACAGGGTAATAGAGAGGTTCTCGGAGGGCGGGTACGACCATGTAAGCGTCGGGCCAACGTATCCTGACGGGCTCGATGCCGAGGTCTTCAGCTTCGCCTCCCTCTCGAAGGCGCACAAAGAGGCACGGCTTGCTTCCGAGCGGGAGCACGTCACTCCGTACATCTGGAAGAACCCAGGGCTCTTCAGGCTCGCCTCCATCGAGTGCGGGAAAGACCTCTCCAGGATGCGCTGGACAGTGGATGATGAGAGAGACCTTCTTTTAGTAACGAAGATATACGAGGGGCTGGGGTCTGAAAAGCTCTTTCACATGGAAGAGGTGCTTCTTTTCCTTGAACGCAACCCGGAGCTTCTTGAGATCAATTCGGCTACCGCGAGGAACGAGGGATACGCCAAATCGCTCAAGGAAGACAAAATAATAGAAAAGGCCGTGTAAAAAACATTTTAAATTCGAGGTAAGAGTGATGAAATTATTGACCAATATGTTCCCGGTCTCCGAGGACCTCTGGCAGAGGGCGGTGAATCTCATACCGGCGGGGACCCAGACGCTCAGCAAGGGCCCGGACCAGTTCGTGCGCGGGGTGACGCCGAAGTACCTTAAAAAAGGCGCCGGTTCCCATGTCTGGGATGTCGACGGCAACGAGTACATAGACTACCCTATGGCGTTAGGCCCGATACTCCTTGGTTACGACTACGCCCCCGTGACCGAGGCCGTCGTAAAGCAGATAAGAGAGGGCACGACATTTACGCTGATGCACCCGCTGGAGGTAGAGGTGGCCGAGCTATTGAACTCCATAATCCCTTCGGCTGAGATGGTCAGGTTCGGGAAAAACGGCGCGGACGTGACGAGCGCCGCCGTTAAGGTGGCAAGGGCCGCGACCGGCAGAGACCACATCGCGTACTGCGGGTATCACGGATGCCAGGACTGGTACGCCGTCACCACTCCGAGGAACAAGGGGATCCCCAGGTCGCTGGCCGGATTTATGCACCCGTTTGAGTACAACAGGATAGAAACGCTCGAGAAGGCGTTCGCCGAGAACCCCGGCCGGATAGGCTGCGTGATAATGGAAGTGCCCGGAGTGGACCCGGCCATAGACCCCGTCACCGGTAAAAACTTTTTACAGAGGGTCAAGGAGGTAGCCCACAGGAACGGCGCCGTGTTCGTCCTCGACGAGATAGTCACGGGGTTCAGGTACTCCGTCGGCGGGGCGCAGAAGTACTACCGCGTCACCCCCGACCTCTCCTGCTTCGGCAAAGGCATGGCGAACGGGTTCGCCATCTCGGCGCTTGTCGGGAAAAGGGAGTTCATGAAGGAACTCAACGAGGTCTTTTTCTCCATGACTTACTCGGGCGACACCGTCGGCCTGGCCGCCGCTAAAGCAACGATAAAGGAACTCCTCAACAAGCCAGTCATCGGACATATATGGGAGATGGGCAGGATCCTTCACGAAGGCATAAACGGTTTCGCCGAAAAGTCAGGGGTCAAGCTGAGGATAACCGGAAAACCTCCGAGGGGCGGGATATCGATAAAGAACGAGAACGGCGAGGAAGACCTCCTGTTGAAGAGCGTATTCCTGCAGGAGACGATAAAGCGGGGGGTCCTCTTCGGAGGCCCGGTCTTTATAAGCTACTCGCACAATACGGACGACATAAGAAAGACGATCGACGCCTCATGCGAGGCGATAAAGGTGTTGAGGGCCGCCATTGACAGCAAAGACCCGGCGTCGTTCCTCGAAGGCGAACCGGTAGGGGTGGTTTTCAGGCAGAGGAACTGATTCTCAACCAATCAAGGAGAGGGAGCGGAAAAAATGACAACAGGCTTGAGGGTACTGGTCGCAGGCTGCGGGTCTATAGGAAGAAGGCACATAAGGAATCTGCTGACGCTCGGGGTCAACAACTTCATCCTCTGCGACCCCAATAAAGAATCTCTTGCTAAAGCGTCCGAGGCGCTTACAAACCCGGTCCTTTGCGAAAGCCTCCAGGAGGCGCTCACGCACAACCCGGGAGCGGCCGTGATATGCACCCCTTCTTCCATGCACCTTGAGATGGCTATGGAGCTTGCCAAAAGGAATGTGCACATCTTCGTGGAAAAACCGCTGTCGCACACCGTCGAAGGGTGCGAGGCGCTCGATAAAATAGTGGAGCTTAAGGGCATCGTGGGGATGATGGGGATGTGCTACAGGTTCCACCCGGTCTTTCAGCACGTAAAGACCCTTCTGGCTTCCGTTGTACTAGGCAAGGTCTATCATGTCAATTATTACGGAGGCCATTATCTCCCGGACTGGCACCCGTACGCCGACTACAGGACCGAGTACGCCGCGAAGAACAGCCTCGGCGGAGGGGTGGTGCTCACCAGCATCCACGGCCTTGACAACATAAGGTGGCTCTTCGGCGAGGTCGCCGAGTGCAAGGCCTTCGTTGACAGGGTAAGCTCCCTGGAGATGGATGTAGAGGACCTGGCGATAGGGATATTCAGGATGAAAAGCGGGGCATACGTGAACTGGCAGACTGATTTCCTGCAGAGGGTAAACCAGCACAGGATGATAATAGCCGGTGAAAAGGGCACCATAAGGTGCGACTTTGTCGAAGGCACTATCGAGACCTACCTGACCGACTTCGGCAAATGGTTCAACGGCAGGCTCGTATACGAGGTCAACGCCATGTATGTCGAGGAGATGAAGCACTTCCTCGAATGCGTGGAGAAGAAAACAAACCCGTCGGTCGACATCAAGGATGGCTACAGGACCCTTAAGCTGGCGCTTGAGGTGAAGTCGTCGATGAGGAAGGTACGCGGTCAGGAGAACATATGTCTCACAGCGTGACATTTTGGACGGAGGGCGGCAGCTCTATCGGGATGGGGCACCTGGCGAGGTGCGTAAATGTCGCCAGGGCCTTAAAGAGGCTTTCCATCACCGCCGACTTCCTCGTCAATGACGAAAGATCGGTCAAAGACCGACTTGAGGCCGAGGGGTTCAGTTTCCGTATCGTCTCTTTGAGCAAAGAACCCGTATCGGTACTTTCGCACGCGGTGGTCGTCATCGACTCGAAGAAGGATTTGAGAAGGCATCTGTCCATGTTGAAAGAGGCCGGTAAAAAAGTGGTGCTTATCGACAACGCCACCGCGCCCGAGGCCGACACGGTAGTCGTCCCTTCGCCTTTCCACAGGGGGGACAGACGGGGAAAACTTTACGGCGGAAGCGAGTACCTCATCATCGGTGAGAACTTTCAGAGGGAAAGGAACCTCGGCGTCTCAAAAGGCGGTCATAAGCCGTTTAAAGTGCTTGTCACCATGGGCGGAGCCGACCCGTTCAACCTTACGGAACTTGTGGTAAACGCCCTGGACCGCCTTGA
>JACRCH010000092.1 GCA_016219115.1 Deltaproteobacteria bacterium | reverse complement strand
TTACGTGGTGCTCTATACGGTCTGGCTCAAGAGGCGGAGCTGGACGAACATCATAATCGGCGGCCTTGCCGGGAGTTTCGCCGTTCTTGCCGGAGGGGCGTCGTCTACGCCGGGGCTCTGCGCGCCTCCGCTGCTGCTGGCTCTGGTCATGTTTTTCTGGACCCCGTCGCATTTCTGGAGCTTCGCTATCGTCCACAGGGAGGACTATGGAAAGGCCGGCGTGCCGATGCTTCCGAACGTGGTCGGAGAGTCAAGGACGGCCCGCTATATACTCGCAAACACGGTATCCATGGTCGCACTCTCGTTTCTTCCGGCGCTTTTCGGTTACATGGGTATGGTTTACGCCGCAGCCGCCGCGGCCTCCGGGGTCTACTTCATAATAAGGAATATCCAGCTTGTACGGGACACGTCAAAAGATAACGCCTGGAAGAACTTCAAGGCTTCCATGCTGTACCTCGGGGTCATCTTGCTGGCGGTTATAATAGATTCGATCATCCAGAGGGGAGGATGAAGAGGGTAAGGATACTTTTCCTGGCGGCCATTTTCTCTGTCGCCCTTGCCGCCTCATCAGGCGCGGCCATCTCATCGGATGACCTGAAAGGGGCTGCGGCTTCGGCCAACATGGCTGTAGGCAACAGGATCGGCGACTATACGCTTACTGACCAGGACGGGAAAAAGTTCAAGTTCAGGGAGCTTCTGGACAGACCCCTCGTGGTGAGCTTTGTCTACACTAAGTGCGTACATACTTGTGATACCATGACCGCCCGCCTCGCCGATCTCTTCAAGGAGACAGGAGCACTCGGGGAAAAGTTCAATGTCCTGACCGTCGGGTTTGATCCGGACAACGACACGCCGGAGGCCATGAAGGCCTTCGCATGGCGGTTTACAAAGGACTTCAAGTCATGGAGGTTCGCCTCCGCTGACAGAAAGACCGTCGAGGGGCTCACCAGGGACACGGGCTTTTACTTCAAAAAGACCGGAAGCGGGTTTGAACACCTGAACATGGTGTCGATAGTCGGCACCGATGGCACTGTCTATGCGCAGGTCTACGGCCTCGATTTCAAATCAGCCGATCTTCTCTCAGCGGCGGACTTGAAAAAGGGTTCGAGCGCGCCTGAGGTGGCAAAACCAGGTATACTGGAGAGGATCAAGCTGTTGTGCTATACCTACGATGAGTCTACCGGCAAGTATAAGCCCGATTATACCTTCCTCATGTCCCTTGTCCTCGGGGCCTTTTTACAGGTATTTATTCTTTTCCTAGCGCTCTATCTCTACCTCGGAAGCAGAAAAAAGGTCCTGGAGCCTATCAAGGCCGGTCACGGCCCTCATTCCTGACAGCCTCTGGCTTTCATGTTAACACTATGTAGATATATCGACTGTACCTTATGCCACGCCCAGAGGCATCGCTCTACGCCCCGCGTCATTAGTTTAGTGTAACCAAATCCATCCTAAAAGGCATGAAAGTATAAAAAAACCGTAAAGTTTGGAAACCTATTTATGGAGTAGAGCAGTGGCGCGGGTCAATTTGGTCATCTGGGAGGAAAGAAGTGAGCACCTTGAGGCTAAAATACTCTTTATCCCTGATACCGTAAGACCGACGTTGAATCACCCGTATCTTGTTGTTTAAGCCTTCCATGAAGCCGAGGGATACTTTGTTTTCAGGATGGCAGTAGCTGAATAATGCCGTCCCGGTGAGGATGTTCAGACCATTGTAGACGCACCTCGTTATAACTCCGTTGACGCTCTTCTCTACGCCTCTTCAAAACACGCAAGGACTCCGCTCCTACATTCTTCGAACGCTCTATCCGTTCCTTTTGATCTCCAATCCCTGTAATCGACCGAAGCGAGCGCTCGATTATAGCCGACCTGCTTGCGCTTTTGGGCAGTTGCTTCGAACATCCGGCGCCAGCAGCAGTAGCCCCGTTATCTGGCAAATACTGGCCCTGTTGAGACCCTCACATTCGGCAATCTCGGCCTGGCCAGATACCTCTCCGTCATTGAGGCTATCCCGCCATTTCATCTGGTACTGAGGAGTTAGGTGTCACCCGTGGTGTCCTGATCTCCTTCTGGAACACGGGCTTTACCATTGAAGGTAGCAGGCAGCACAGTGGCCCTGTGGTTCAGACATCCAATGTAAGAGAGCATCTCTCTATTCTTCTTCGTTCAAATCTCGCATAAGCGGTTTAGCCTGATTTGCCCTTGAATGCCTTCCAGAAACCCAGGAACCCGCCCCACGAGCCGACCTTTTCAGAACTTGAGAAGCCTGCGCGAAGCATCAGAACGCCGAGCCTGCCTTTTACCTGGTCTTCCGTGAATGACCAGAAAAGCAGCGGCCATAAGAGGATCCACCACAGGGGGACCGTGGGCCTGTCAACGTCCACCAGGACAAGACGCCCTCCAGGCTTTAGCACACGGCGGACCTCGGAGAGCCCCTTGATCTTCACCTCAGGCGGCAGGTGATGGAGCATGGCGCTCGAAAGTACGCAATCAAAGCGGTTATCTTCAAAGGGGAGGTCTTCTATCACGGCGAGCCTGAATTCCGCACGGCTCCCTTCCGTCAGGGCGTTCTTTTTGGCAACTTCTATCATCTTTGCGGCTGGGTCTATGCCGATTGCGTACCCTGTTGGCCCGACCGCCGGAGCTGCAAGGCGTGTCAATACCCCGGTGCCGCAGCCGACATCCAGGACACTCTCACCGGGATTTAAACCGGCATGGCGGAGCGTTGCCTGCCTGAACGCATGGCCAAGGCCCACTATGGGACAGTACCTGTCATAGACAGGCGCCAGTATGTCAAGGGGCATGCCCCGGGTATGGAGTGTTTCAGGGGAAAATCCGCCCCGGTGGCGGAATATCTTTACAAGTCCATAGATGATGATGGCCGGGCATACTAGGAGAAGCGCCATGAATACCGCCGTCCATACGGTAAACCCCAGCAGCGTAAATATCCACACGGCAAGGGCAGTCATCAAAGGAGGGCAGAGCCAGATGAGCTTTCCGAGCCTTTCTTTAGCCTTACTCATACATCCTCCTTTTAAGGCGGAGTAGACTTAAACGGGGCTTAAATAAGAGAGATACTGGAGGGCAAGAGGCATACTCTTTACAGGCACAACCGTGCCTGAGAGGAACATTATCGGGAACAGCATGAAGAACGATATGAGGTGCGCCTGTTGCAGATTTTCCGGTTTCCTTTTTCCTCACCATAGTAGCGGCCGAGTGTATCATCCCTATCATCATACCTGCTCCTGCAGAAGAAATAAACCCTGCCCTTATATTCGGTCTTTTCCACAGCCGTGTCCTCGCCGGTCTTCATCCTGCAGACGGGATCAATCGCCATCGTCCACCCCCGTTCAATCCAGTTCTATCTTGAACGCCTTCAATGTAGCCGAATTGGCCACAACCGAAAGGGAGCTTAAGGCCATGGCCGCGGCGGCTATTATCGGGTTAAGGTAACCGAGGGCCGCTATGGGGATGCCGACGGTATTATAAATAAACGCCCAGAAGAGGTTCTGCTTTATCTTCCTCATAGTGGCCCTTGAAAGCCTTATGCCGGCGACAACATCTCTCACGTCATCCTTTATCAATATTAGTCCGCCGGTCTCCTTTGCCACATCCGAGCCGCTGCCGATGGCGATCCCAATGTCAGCCTGCGCGAGGGCCGGGGCGTCGTTTATCCCGTCCCCTACCATGGCCACCGCCTTTCCGGCCGCCTGGAGCCCCTTTATGACGCCGGCCTTCTCACCCGGAAGCACATTGGCTATAACCTTCTCTATGCCTATCTGCCCTGCGATAGCCTTCGCCGTCCTTTCATTGTCGCCGGTGAGCATGATGACCTCAACATTTTCTTTCTTAAGAGCATTAACGGCCGCAATGGAGTTCTCTTTAAGGGTATCCGCTACCGCGATAATCCCGAGGATATTATTCTTGCTTGCTATCAACATCGCTGTTTTGCCCTGCTCTTCAAGTGTTTTAAGCTTTTCCTCAAAACTTCCGACAGCTATCCCGGTCTTCTCCATAAGCCTTCTGTTGCCTAAAAAGATGGTCTCGCCTTTATAGCCGACCTTTACGCCGTGGCCGGGTACGGCCTCGAAGGACTCCGGGTCCGGTATATCCATGCCCTTCATTTTGGCAGCCCTTAAAATAGCCTCTCCAAGCGGGTGCTCGGAGCCTTTCTCGGCTATGGCCGCATACAAAAGAACCTTATCTTCAGACTCGCTAAAACCAAGTATGTCCGTTACGGAGGGCTCGCCTTTCGTCAAAGTCCCTGTCTTATCGAAGACAACGGTTGTAAGCTTCTGCGCCCTCTCCAGATATTCACCTCCCCTTATGAGTATCCCCGCCTCGGCGCCCTTGCCCACCCCAACCATCAACGCCGCTGGGGTCGCTATGCCGAGGGCGCATGGGCACGCTATTATCAACACGGCTATAAAAGAAAGAAGGCCCTGAGGGAAATTTCCCCACGCCCACCAACCGAAGAAGGAAAGGAAGGCCACTGCCACGACGGAAACTACAAAATAACCTGAAACCTGATCTGCTATCCTCTGTATGGGTGCCGAGGAAGCCTGGGCCTCCTCTACCATCTTTATTATCTGGCTAATGGTAGTCTCGGCCCCAACCCTTTTTGCCCTGAACTTGAGCATGCCGACCTTGTTTAGCGTCGCCCCAATAACCTTATCGCCAGCCCTCTTCTCAACAGGGATACTTTCCCCTGTTATCATCTTCTCATCGACCGCGGACGACCCATCTATGACGACCCCGTCTGCCGGTATCTTCTCACCGGGGCGGACAACTACGATATCGTCTACCTGAACGTATTCCGCCGGTATTTCCATCTCAGCGCCTTCTCTGATAACTCTCGCTGTCTGCGGCTTAAGGTCAAGTAGCTTTCTTACGGCGGCGGAAGACTTTTTCTTTATGATCTCCTCCATGTACTTCCCGAGGAGCACAAAGGCGATGATGACGGCGGAGACCTCGAAATACACGTCCCTCTCAGCCACCTTCACGGGCAGTATATCCGGTGCGAAGATGACTATGACCGAATACACATAGGCCACTGACGTGCCAAGGGCGATTAAAAAATCCATGTTTATCATCCGGTTCTTTATCGCATTATACGCACCCTTGTAAAAACTCCATCCGCCTATGAACTGAACTGGCGTGACAAGGATAAAGAGCCACATCCCCCAGGTAAACCACGGAAGCTGAGGTATCGGCGCCCAGGTCACAATCGTTGCCCCTGCGGCAAGGCCCAGGAAAAAGGCCGCCCTCAAGAGGGCAAGGGCAAGGACTCCGAAAAGGGCGATTGAGACCCGCCTTTTCATCTTCTTGAGTTCTTCCTCGGGGGCGACAAAGGTGCGGAGACACCCATCGCTACAGAAGTAATAGGCCCTTCCGCCCTGCTCTTCTTTGAGGGATTTTGCCTTATCAACAACCATGCCGCAGATAGGGTCCTTGGCTGTCTCGTGCGCGCCCGCTTCAGCGGCTGTCATCTCCTTATGAGGCTTTTTTTGCTGTTCTTCTTGAAGAGCGGCAGAGGACATAAAAGAAGCCGGGGCCCTGTCAAAGCGCTCCTTGCATTTCATGGAGCAGAAATAGATATCCTGCCCTTTATAAGCGCTCTTGCCAGCGGCTTTTTCCGGGTCTACATCCATGCCGCATACCGGGTCTCTTGTCATGATTAATCTCCTGTTACTCAGAGTCTACCAGACTTGAAGATTGAAAGCACAAGCCACAGGCCGAGGACAAGGGCGATTATATACCCTGCCGCGCCAAGGAGCGGCACGCCGCTGACCGACGGACCGATATGGACCTGCATTATTATTGAAGAGCCTACGATTATTGCGGCTATGATGAGGCTGAATGAGAGGCAGTTAGAGGCCCTGTCTATATGAGCCTCAATACCTGCCCGAACTTCACAAAGGTAGGGCCTAGCTCTTCAAGGGCTGTGCGTATCCTTTCACCCTGTGAAAGCTGCCCTGCTCCCTTGCCCTCAGCGGATATACGGGCAAGACGCCCCCTCAAGTTGAGCCTGTCAACAAACCTGCCCAACCCATGCCTCAAGAGGACCATCAGTATCTCTTCAAGCCGTCCGATATTCTTCAAAGCGGCACCATCAGATATAGGCTCTATCGATTTACTTCATCATCTTATTCCCGGTCTCGAACCTTAAGACCCTTTCATCGACCCCGGCCACTCCCTCTATAACGAGCTCGACCCATTCTGACGATGAGATGTCGGCATCCTTGAATTCGAGGTCCGCCTGCCTGTGGTGTCCCGACCCGGAAGCTGAAATAAGCTCAGGGCGGTAATCCTTGCCCTTGTCATCGCGGAGTATCGTTACATCCTCTATCTTGTACCGGTCTAGGTCAACGGAATGGGTATCGAAGACGACTTTAAAGACAGGTTTTTTCCCTGCCGAAGGGTTCTCATAAGTGGCCTTGACCGTGACCCCGGCGGCCTCCGCCTCTTTGGTAAGGGCTTTCGTCCCTTTATCTTCTGACTCCTTTTCTTTGGATGAGTTTCCCATCATCCCGCCCCCCATGTGGTCTTTCATCTGTTTTTCCATCTGGTCCATCTGGCCGAAGGAAAAAACCGGGGTAAAAAGGACAACTGACATAACCGCTACGATCATCCGCCTCATAATTCAGCCTCCTTTTCAGTCTTTGTTTTTGAAGATATCCCTTAAAAGGAAAAAAGCCGCCGTAAAGACTCCCAGCAGAACAAGCCCGACGCCCGGTCCCGCTATAAAGATAACGGAAGCCTCGGCGCCTTCAGGCCCAAGGGCAGGCGTCCGGTAGCCCATCACGACCCATGCGAAAGGATATATGATCCCGCCAAGGCCGGTTAATACGGATACAATGGTTTTCACCCTTTCTCCAGCGCTCGTAAAGGCGAGGAGCAGGGAGATTAAAACCGTTGCAAGGCCGAGACCCATGGCGTGGAGATGCCCTCTTACAAGTCTAGTGTGCGAGAGGGCCATAATGGGGCTTTTGTGCTCATGCCCCCCTTGGGTCAGGTGGTCAGTCTCTTGAGGCTGAGCCGCTGTCATCGCGTCCTCCGAGTGGCGGTGGATGCTTCCGTCATCATGGACGTGTCCTCCCATAGCCTCATGCCCTTTTTCCTCCTGAGGTGAAGCTGCAGGGGCATGCTCATGTGAAGCGCCGTCGCTGTGGACATGGATTTTTACATCAGCGGCCATCTCATCGCTTTCCCGTGCATCATGCATTGCGCTTATATGGGCGCTTTTGCCCGCCCTTTCGGCTATCCCTTCGAGGCTTTGATGTATCCTTTCGTGGCCTACAACGAGCCAGACCGCCCAGCCAATCCCTAAAATGAGGCCCAAAAGCCCAATCAATATCCCGAACCTTACCGGCTTGATGACATCAACCATCAATTCCCCTCCTGAATTTTATTCTGGTCATTTGTCTTGGATTCATCATCAGCGTTCTTTTTTTCAGGCTCCTGGGGGCAATCCGGGCAGGGGGCCTCTTTGTTATGATCATGGATTGTCGATTCATTTTTTTGCTCTTCCTTGCCGTGGCCTCCCATCATATTATGGTGATGGCCGAAGCCTAAAAACCCTACCGCCATTATGATAATCATAACACCCATGACTACACCCATCTCTTAAAAACCTCCTTTAAATGTACGGGCAGTGCAGCCCAAGTGTCTTATAGAAAACATGGGGCAGCGGGGACATTATTAAGAATAGAAGCACAAAGGCTATTGCGCCGAGAAAAACCCTTTTGCGGTCAAGCCCTGTCACATCGTTTTCAGGGGGACGGCTCTTTACTCCCGAAAGGAAAAAGACTATCAGCGCCCACATGAGCCATCCCGACCATACGAAGATCCCCAAGACGATAATGGCAAAAAAAGCCACGTGAGCGATAATCTCCGCCCTTGACCTTCCGAAAAGGGCGTAGCTCACATGTCCGCCGTCAAGCTGTCCTATGGGTAAAAGATTAAGGGCGGTTATCATAAGCCCCAGCCATCCCGCGAAGGCGAGCGGGTGCAATACGACCGTGTGGCTGACGCTTACCGCATCACCCAAAGAGAGCCTCGAGATGAACGCCAGGAGCACGGAGGATGAAAGGCTTACTCCTGCGGGGCTTCCGTCTTTGATGACCGTTGAATACTGTAGTCCTATAAAAAGGAGAGGAATTGCTATGATAAGGCCGGCCATAGGGCCAGCTATGCCGGTATCGAAAAGGGCCTTCCTGTTCTTAACCTGTGACCTCATCTGCATGACAGCGCCGAATGTGCCAAGACCGAAAGGGATAGGGATGAAATACGGAAGGGTCGTGTCTATGCCGTGCCTTCTGGCTACGATGTAATGTCCCAGCTCATGGATCCCCAGTATCGCCATTATCCCCAGCGCGTACGGGAGGCCGACCGTGAACTTCAACGGCTCCAGAAAGAGGTTCACCCCGTGATGCGATGCCCCGGCGATGGTTGTTGTTACAACAGTTGCCAGCAGCAATAAGATGTTTATTAAAGGGCTTGATGGTGCGGCTTCCCTGCTCTCCGTCTCTTCATTCGGGACAACCACTATGACAGGCCTTTCTTCCGCATCCTGCTGCAAAAGGACCCGGTATTTTTTGCCGAACTTTTCTCTGAACCTCCCTTTTAAGACATCAAGGGCCGACTCCGGCCTTGCCCTCAGATTCCCTTCGAAAATAAAGGCGTCTCCTACGGTTCTTGTACCCTTGAGAAAGAATATATCCCACGTGAAAAGCTCTGACATTTCCTTAAGAGCCGCATCTTTTTCGTTTTCTACGGGAGCTTTTCCCTTGCCTTCAGCCTCCTCAATTTCCTCTGCCAGTTCCACGCTCTCATTCGTGTCCCCGCTCCCCATCATCTGGTAAAGGATTATAGGACAGAGTATGAGTATAAGGATGAATATCCACGGGCTTATATTAAAGCCAAGCCCTGAGATGACGAACAAAATAATAAGGGGCAAAAGGCAGCCGAGTATGAAGAGAAGGGTCTTCACGAAACTTTTATTGCCTCCGGATTTTCTATCCATGATGATGGCCTCCCTGCTCCTCCTCTTTTTTCTTGTCGCCGCCCTCTTCTTTCTTTTTCCCGTGGGCATGCCCGCCCCCGCAGCACCCCATACCCCCTCCGCCACGGTGCATGAGGAACATGAAGAGCGCGAATACAATGATTATGATTACCGTTGAGTAATCCATACAGCCCCCTTTTAGTGGCCCGGCCTTCTTTCATAGACGAAGGTTGCCTTCCTGGTTTCACCTGTTTTAAGAGTGATGAGGGCATCCATGTGATAATTGCCCAGATCCGACAGTTCAAAATAATTTCCGTAATCCGTTATGCCGCCTATGGTCATAGGTTCAAGGGGCCTGGTTACCTTCGTCCCGTCGGGATTATGGACCGTAAGCTGGACGGCGGCATCGCTTACCACCTTTCCCGTCTTTTCGTCCTCAATGTGCACAAGGATGTGATGAGTCCCCTTCGGCCCACCGTGCATCTTTATCTCAGGGTGCTCATCAGGATGCTTTTTTATATCTTCAACGCTTGCGGTCGCGAGCATCACCTTCAACCCGTCAACGTTCTTGATTTCATGCTGCGCCAGGGCGGTTGAAAACCACATTAAGGTTATGAGAAAGCCTCGGAAATAATCACTGAATGACAATCTTTTCATTTCCTGCCTCCTCCAAGCCGGGGTATGAACATCGGGACCTCATCCTTGTATTTTTTATAGGCCTCCCCGAACTCCTTTTCCATTTCCCCCTCTTCCCTCTTTGAAAGTCTGTAGTAGGCAAAAATAAGGACGGGCCACATTGCGGCGGTTATTATGGTAGGCCACTGTATCAGGAGCCCTATCGTAATTATGAAGAGACCCGCGTACTGGGGGTGCCGGACGTAGCCGTAGACGCCGTCCGTGACAAGAGCGCCGGTCGCCTTATGGATTCTCGCCCACCCCGATCCCATCATGTAAAAACCCAGTATCATCAAACCGTTACTGACTACATGAATAAGGGTGAGCATGGCCGCCCCTCCTCCAAAGAAGGTGACCCACAGGTGTCCGCTTTCGTGAGCGAACGGATTGAGGGCGGGATACCTGCTCCCGAGTACGGCTGTCAGGATATAGATGGTGAGGGGGAAGCCGTACATCTCTGTAAAGAGGGCGATTATGAAGGCTACAGTCACCCCCATCGACCGCCATTCCCTCTTTCTTAAAGGTGTAAGAAAGCTCAAGATAAAGAAGAGGAAAAGAAGTACGTTCGCCACGACGAGCGACCAGAAACCGTAAGCGTAAGAGATTCCATCTCCGTGCATGTTCACCTCTTTCCTGAAACCTGTTTTAGTGGCACTTCGGCGGCGTGCCTTTGGGCTCCTTCAATATCTTCTGCCACCATTTTTTACCAGGCTCGTCGTGCCGGATACCTTCCTTGCGCTCGAATTCCTCCTGGCAGGCCTTTGAACAGAAATAAAAAGTCTCGTGCTCAAGGTGAACCATGAACTCCGCGCCTTTCTCATCGACATCCATGCCGCATACAGGGTCCTTTGCCATATCCAAAGCCCTCCTCACGCTTTAAGAACAAAAACTTTTTCATAAGTATATCCTCTGCATTTTTGCCGTCAACCGGCCCCGACCGTTTGATTCCGTTAAAATCCCTTGCCGGTTTTTCATTTGAGAGCACATTTGGTGCTCAACCGTGTCCCTGGTGGTTGTGCTCATGCTGGCCGCCATAAACCTTTTTTGTCCCTGTATTTTTATGATCACCCTGCTCGGGATCAACTGTCGCGCATCCTGCAATAAGGATCAAAAAAGCCAGAAACACCAGACGTTTCATGCTCAAAGCCTCCTTATGATTTTTCCGAGCGTTCTACATATTGTAGTATCCATAGCCAAAAAAATATTTTTATCGCTTGTTTTTTATCCCTCCTGCCGGTGAATCATTGGCCATAATACTTTTCCGCTGTTTCCCTGGATTCAAAATAAAGAGCGCTTCCATTGGGCTCCGCGGTTATAAAGGCTTTCGCCTTGTCAACCTCTCTTCCAGTGGCGGGGTCTTTTGAGAAACGGACCGAACGGTCGCCTTTTATGCGCTCCACGCAGCCCGCGCAGCAGCCGTAATAAGTCTTCCCATCGACCGGCACCGGTATCTGCGGTTTCCCCATCACTGTATCATTCACCATGCATACCTGGTCTGTCTTGACTGTTTTAACATGACCCGGTGTTTTTGAATCAGCAGGGTAAGAATACTTTTGCGACAGGATGATTCCCATAATCGTCAAAATAACAAGCAGTAATCTTTTTGCCACTCGAAACGACATAGTTACACCTCCTTTTATTTTTAATATATTCTACAATCCATAGAATGTCAAGATTTCTCTTCCGCCTCTACTTTTAAATAGTCCCTGTGAACAGGATTGACATAGGAAAACAAAGGGTGTAGATTTAAAAAAAAACTAAAAAGGAAGGGATCTTATGGCTTTCGAGGCTCTGATACCCCTTGTAGAAAGATATAAGGCCGACAGGGAATCGGTATACAACACCTGGTTTGTAAACGGTCAAGAAAGGCTAGGCGCGTTCATGGCCATAAAAACGGGTGTAAAGCAGGTAATTGATGAGATAAGAACCTGCACATTCGGCAACGACTTCAAGGGCTCTTCACTTGAGGTGGTCCTAAACTCAATTACCGAACAGAAACAGGTTTTCAAGGGGGCTTCCTCATGCTCCACTACGGTGCACGGCGTCTGAGTAAGCCTGAATGTCATCGGACTTAAGGATAGAGTATGTCGCCTTTTCAAAAGCTGCAAACGGCGCACTGGTGATGCAGATGGAAGACCAGTGCGCTCCGTCCCTTTTTCAAAGACTGATTGACTCGACCGCAATACTCGTTATATAAGTAAGCCATGTATCATTGTCATGCCCGCGAGCCTATATGAGCCACCTGACCGACTTATTGTCCAAGATAAAACAGGCCGACCAAAAGAAAGAAGTCCCGCCAGGCCTGAGCGAAAGCATCTCGTCGATCAGGAGAAGAGAACCAGGGAAAAGGCGTATCGTTTTTTTCGTCGTTCTTATTTCGGCCGCGCTGGTCCTGGGTCTTGCCGCCTCCTATCTGACCGACCATCTTAAGGGCGGACCGAGCGAAAGCCCTTCTTCCTCCGGCCCATCCGCTTCTGCTCAACCGCCTCTTCAGCCGCAAGAGGCCTTGTTTGATAAAGAGGCCGCAAAAAAATCCGAGTCAAGAACGGCGCGCGACAATAGCGTCACTCCGGACGTGGAGAAAAAGACCCGCACAGAAAAGTCCGCCCCTCTAAGTGAGCCGGCACCGAGCACTCCCCGGAAGGCCGCTTTGAGCTCGGATGGCTCTCTCAAGGAGTCATATGAGGAGAGAACGGATGGAAAGGACAGCACCGAGGAGAAGACCGGCCTATTCTACCGGGCGCGCAGCTACGAGCTGAACGGAGACCTGCCCAAGGCCGTACAGACCTACGAAAAGGTGATCGAGATGGAGCCCTTGAACTACAGGGCGATGAACAATATAGCGTCGTTGTATATAAGGATGGACCGGACGAAGGAGGCCCTCGGATACCTTGAGGGCTCTGTGAGGCTTAAGGGCGATTATGTGCCCGCGCTTATAAATCTCGGGATAATCCAGGCCAAGGCCGGAAAGGCCGCCGAGGCGGAGAGCTCGTTTTTAAAGGCGCTCTCTTTCGATGGCTCAAACCGCGCCGCCCTTTTCAATATCGCGGTACTCTACGAAAACGCGCTCCGGTATGATAAAGCCCGCGAGTACTACCGGAAGCTTGAGCTTCTTGGCGACACGGAAGGCACGAACGGACTTAAGAGGCTTGCCTACAGGCCCTGATACGCCTTCACCTGATCTGAACCAGGTTTAACTGCTCCGGGAGCGCCTTCCCTTTTATCTCTTCCGACTTCCTCTGCGCCCCGCGCATCACAGAGCCGTCTTTTGTTTTTATCTCGCTCCCGGGGACGGCACCATCGGCTGCGTGCCCGGTAGAATAGGCCTTTTTGCTCTCGATACCCGGCGGATGTCCCTTGTGAGCGCCCGGGCCGCTCTTTTCTTTTTTTACTATCGTCTCTTTTACCGTTGCCTTATCCGAAGAGACTGAGGAAGCGGTTACGGCCGCGCTCTGTGCCTCCTTCTTATGCGGAAGGCTATAAGCGGCCAGGAAGACGAGAAAAAAAACGATGACCGCGGCGGCGGAGCCGAAGACCTTGCCGGCGGCTTCAGCGAGCAAAGGCCCCCTGCCGCCCTCAATGTGTCTTAAGGCATACCTGACATGTCTCGGCGTGACGACATTCTGCCCATCGAGATACGCCGACATTATGGTCCGCGATGTGATGATGTTTATGAGCCTCGGTATCCCTTTTGAATACCTGTAGACCGGGCCCGAAAGACTGTCCTCCACCTTCAGATACCCTTTGCCGGCCCTCATGAGCCTGTGGTTTATGTAGCCGAAAAGCTCCTGCGGGGTCAGGGGGCATAGCTTCGCCCTGACCGTTATCCTCTGGTCTAGCTGCCTCAGTGCGGCGCCCTTGAGCCTTTTCTCCATCTCGCTCTGGCCGACGAGTATTATCTGCAGGAGCTTCTCCTTTTCAGTCTCCAGGTTTGATAACAACCGGAGCTCCTCGAGCGTTTCATCGCTTAGGTTCTGCGCCTCGTCTACGATGATGATAACGGGTGTGGCGACCATCGAGTTCTCAAGCAGAAAATCCCTGAAGGCCTTGAGGAGCTGTACCTTGCCCGCTTTCTCATGGCTGACTCTTAGCTCGTCGAGCACGGCTGAGAGGAACTCCTCCGGCGCAAGGCGCGGCGTGAGTATGAGAGCTATCTCGGACCTGGTCTTCCATTTATCGACGAAGACCTTCAAGACCGTGGTCTTTCCGGTTCCGGGGTCTCCGGTGATGAGGCAGAACCCCTCCTTCTGCTCCACGGCGTAATCGAGCGAATCGAGCGCCAGCCTGTGCGCCCCGGTAGGAAAGAAGAACTCCGTGTCCGGCGACAGCCTGAAAGGGTCTTCCTTAAGTCCGTAAAATTCAAAAAAGTTCACATCAACCTCCGATCTTCGCGACAAGGTCGTATATCGGGAGCAAGAGGCCCATAATGATGAGGGCGAACATGAATCCTATTACGCCTATGACTATGGGCTCTATCATCTTTCCTATCTTCTGCGAGACCCCGTCGAGTATCTTCAGGTAGTACTCGGCGAGATACCCGAACTGCTCATCCAGGCTGCCGCTGGCTTCCCCTATGTCCACCATCCTCTTTACCAGAGTCGGAAAGACCTTCTGTTTTCCCACGGCGTCCGAGATCCTGCTCCCCAGCGATATCTCTTCCCTTACGCTCTCTATGGCCTTCCTGAAGACCTCGTTGTTGATGACCTCGGAGACAATATTCAACGACCTGTCTACCGTTATCCCGGCCACGGTCAATATCCTCATCTGTTCGGCGAAGAGCGCCAGCAGCATGTTGTATGTGACATGCTTTACCACCGGCAGCTTTATCAGAAGGCTGTCCATGAGATAGAGGGTCTTTTTTCTCCGCCTCAGCAGTTTTATGCCTAAGAATACGCCTGCCGGAACCAGCATTAGCAGGTACCAGTAGCTCCTCGTGAAGTCGCTGGCGAAAAGGAGTATCCGCGTAGGAAGCGGCAGCGCCAGGTTCATGTCCTTAAAGATACCCATGACCTTCGGCAATACATAGACCAGCCAGAACAGAAGGGCCCCGAAGGTCGCTATGACGGCGAAGGCCGGATATATGAGCGCCCTTTTTATGGAGGAGTAGAGGTCCTCCATCTTCTCAAGGTGCTCGGCGACATCGGAGAGGCTTTTATCGAGGGAGCCTGTCTCCTCGCCGACCATCGTGAGGCGCACGAAGATGTCGGGAAAGACGTTTGTGCAGCCGGAGGCGGCCTCCGAGAAACCCGAGCCCAGCTCGATCTTCCGCCTCATGCTGTTTACGGTCTCGCGGAAGTATTTGTTGTCCAGGCTCTCCGCTATGTCGCCGAGGCCCTTGAGTAGCGGCATACCGGCCTTGAGCATGACGGAGAGGTTTTTCGAGAACTCTACTATCTCGGTCCTTTTGACGCTCCTTGAGAACGCGAGCTTCTGAAGATACGCCCCGTAGCTGCCTGACTTCTTGAGCGCTATGACGTAGAGCCCGGACGACGAGACCGTGTCGCGCACGGTCTCGATGTCGGCGCCTTCCAGAGCACCCCTTACGACCGAGCCTTCGTTGTTTACGGCTGTATATGAAAAAAATGGCATCAGCCGACCACCCTCAGGACCTCTTCAAAAGTAGTGAGCCCCTCAAGAGCCTTTTTTACCCCGTTGTCCCTCATCGTCTTCATGCCGTTTTTAACGGCCACATCCCTTATGGCGTTCACCGACGCCCCCGAGAAGACAAGCTCCCTTATCTCTTCCGTGACTATGAGTATCTCGCCGATGGCGCTTCTTCCGAGATACCCTGTCTGGCCGCACGACTGGCAGCCCGTCCCCCTGTACGCGGTCATCTCTTTGCCTTCCGCCTCGGGGAATCCCATCTCCTTCAGTTCATTCGGCTCGTAGAAGTACTCCTTCCTGCAGTTGACGCATACCTTTCTCACAAGCCTCTGCGCCACCACCGCCAGAAGCGACGAGGACAGGAGGAACCTGTCCACTTCAAGGTCTATAAGCCTCGGGATCACCGTTACAGAGTCATTTGTGTGGATGGTAGAGAGCACAAGGTGGCCGGTTATCGACGCCCTTATGGCGATACGCGCGGTCTCTTCGTCCCTGATCTCTCCGATGAGCATCGCGTCAGGGTCCTGCCTTACGAATGACCTTCCGGCGAGCGCGAAGTCGTAGCCGGACTTGGACGATACCTGCGTCTGCTTTACCATGCTGAGCTTGTACTCTACCGGGTCCTCTACCGTAAGCACGTTCCTCTCTATTATGTTTATCTCCCTGAGGGCCGAGTACAGAGTCGTGGTCTTGCCGCTTCCGGTGGGGCCGGCAACCATTATAAGTCCGTGCGGCTTGGAGAAAAGCAGCCTGAGTTTTTTCGTGTCCTGCTCGTCAAAGCCGAGTCCCGTCATGCTCAGTAGCGCCCTCGAGCTGCTGAGTATCCTCATCACGAGGTTCTCGCCGTATATCGTCGGGACGACTGAGGCGCGTATCTCGTAGACGTTTTTCATCAGCGGAAATGTGAAGGAGCCGTCCTGCGGCAGCCTCTGCTCGGCGATGTCGAGGTTCGAGAGTATCTTGAGCCTTGAGATCACGCCGCTGTGCAACGACTTCGGCAGACAGTAGATGTGCTGAAGCACGCCGTCTATCCTGCAGAAGACATGAAGCGTCTGCTCTTCCGGGGTTATGTGTATGTCCGTGGCGTTTCTCCTCACGCCGTCCATGATGATAAGCTCCGTAAGGGACGAGATCATCGCCCCGGAGACCGCTGCGCCTTTCTTCAGGTCGTTTACTATACCCTCGATACGCTCGTGTATCGGGTGCTTCATGAAGAAGTACGCCTTCTCCAGCATCTCGTGGAAGCTATCGGAGTCGACCATGTATACCTTCGGCGGCTTGCCGCTTATGTGGGTGGCGACGTCTATGGCGTGGATGTTACTCGGGTTTGTGACGCCGATGCTCAAGACCCCGTCGCGCACATCGAACGGCACAAAGCCCGTGCTCTCGGCCGTGTCCCTCGGAACGAGCTTGAGGGCGTCTTCGGAGATGGCGTAGCGGCTCAGATCGATGAACTCTATCCCGGCCTGCTCGGCAAGCGCCTGGCCCATCTCCATGGAAGAGACGAACCCTAGCTTGATGAGCGTGTCCCCGAGGAGGTTGCCGGTGACCGACTGCATCGACATGGCCACCATGAACTGCTCCTTTGAGAGGAGCCCCTTTGAGATCAAAAGCTCGCCGAGCCTTAAAACCGCCATCCTATGTTCTCCTTCCAGCCATCATCCCCATTTCCGCGGCCCTACGTAGCCTCCGACACGATTATCGGCTTGAGCATTATGATAAGCTCCGTCTTCTCCGTGCTCTTTTCGCGGTTCTTGAAGAGATACCCGATGACCGGGATCTCCGCGAGGAAAGGGACATTGTTGTCCTGGAGCTTGTCCTTTTTCTGAATGAGGCCGCCTATTATTACCATCTGGCCGTTTTTAACCTGCACGGTAGTGCTAAGTTCCCTCAAGTCAACGGTCGGAAGCGACAGCTCAACGGCGTTACTCCCCGTGGCGCCGACGGTCTTGCTGTCGAGCTTGACGAGGTCCGTGACTATCGGCGATATGGTCATCGAGATGTTGTTGTCAGCCGCCTCGCTTATGTAGGGGACTATGCCGAAGATTATCCCCGAAAGCACGCTGCTCGTCTCGACGGAGAAGGTCACGGTCGGCACGGTCGTAGCCGAACCTGTAGAAGTTGTCTCGACCTTCGATATGAAGTCGACCTTCCTGCCGACGCTCAAAAATGCCGTCTGTCCGTTCATGATGTTGACCCTCGGGTTAGACAGGACGTTGATGTTGCCCTGCTGCTGAAGCGCCTTCAGGAGCGACGTGAAGTCCCCCCCCGTAAGGTTGACGTTGAAGTTAGGAAGCGACGCCAGAGAGTTCGTGAAACCGCTGGTCCCCGCGCCTATCATGCCTATCCCGTTTATCTTGCTACCGAGGAATGTCCAATCTATGCCGTACTTGAGGCTGTCCGTAAGCTGCACCTCGACGATCCTGGCCTCGACCAGCACCTGGCGCTTGAGTATTTTCGTAAGGAGCTTCAGATAGCTTTCGACCTTTGAGAGGTCTTTTTTAGTGGCCGTCACCACCACAGTGCCGGTCATCCTGTTTATGCTGAAGCTGGGGCCCGGCTGCGCCTGGTCTGCTCCGCCCTGACGCAGGGAAAGTATGCCGGCGATGCTCTTTTCCACGGATTCCCAGAATTTGAACGAGTCCTTGTCGGCATGCACGCTCTGGGTGATGTTGCCGACGACGCCGGCGTTAGCGGTCTTTGCCCCGCCGAGCATATCGCCGCCTACGGTCATCGAGTAGTCCTGTATCACCGAGGGTGTCCCGAACTCGAATATCTTCGTCTCCATCTTCTTCACTATCAGGATATTGTCCCTGACGGTGTAGAAGTAATCCACGGATGAAAGGACCGTATCGAGGACATCCTGAACCTTCATGTCCTTGAGAGTTATGGTCACGGGAGTCTCAGGGTCAACTCCCTTTTCGATGACCAGGTTGAGCGACGCCGAGCCGGACACGGTGTACAGAACATCCCTTAGCGGAGTGTTCCTGGCCGATATGGATATGGTCTTTGCCTTCAGCGGCGAGAGGTCCTCTGACGCCGGCGCGAACTCTATCTTTCGTTCAGGCGCTGCCGGCTCGGCGGCCTTTGGCGCCCCGGCCTTCTTCACTTCCACCTCGTAGGCTTCCTCAGGTCCAGGGTCCCTGGGGCGAGGCGCAGTGGCGCACGACGTGAGAATGAGCGCCAGGAGTACGGCCGATGCCGCTTTCGCGCCTGCGCCGAACGGATTTTTCATCTTTTCCCCTCCATGTATATCCACTTCAAATTTTTGTCCATGACGAGCACCCTGTCACGCTCTATCTTCCTGACGGTAATTGAGCCCAACCTGTCACCCTCGCGCACAACCGTGCCGTTGAGTATCGCGATGCTTCTGTCGCCGTTTTCCACGACAAGCGTCAGACCGTTCGCGGGTTTCTGCGCTACGCCGCCGTCGCGTTGTTGAGCGGCGCCGGCGCCCGGCGCGCCATTCGCGGCCGCACCGAAGATATTGAGGTCTTTAAGGAGCGCCTCTTTTGCGAACCGCTCCTTTTTTATCGCCGTGCCCTGTCCCTCTTCCGGCGCGTAGTTCAGCAGAGTCTGCTCGGCCGGACTTAAGGCCGTCCGGTCGGACTCAAGCCTCCCGGCGACGAAGTACGCGGCGGCAATCATCAAAAACGGCAGCGCCGCAATTATCTTAAGTTTCAGGTCTTTCAATTGACCGTCCTCGCCTCCGGCGCATTCTCGATCCTGCGCTCGGGCATCCTGAACGACCCCTCGACCCTCCAGACGATCCCGTCAGCGCCATCCGGCTTCTTTGCCGTTACGCCCGTGAGCCTGAAGTACGGGAACCTCAGGGCCTCAAGGTACTCTACGTAACTTACGCCCGTACGGTACTTGCTTGCCTTGAACTCTACAGCCACCGGCAGCACAAGCTCTCCTTTTTCAACAGAGAAGTCCTCAGGTCTCATCTCAGCCCCGTTCAAGTAGCCTTTCGCCCTTTCAAGCGCGAGCAGTATTGTCTCCCTGTGGCTTCTTTTCTCATAAGCAGCCGTGAGCACGCCTGAAGCGAACTCCCGCCGCTCGATCATCGTCCTTGTGGCCTCTTCCATCCGGACCGTGTTATTCCGGACCGTCTCGATCTTAGCGGCCGTGTTCCTGACGCCAACGGAGTACTTGTCCGTCAGCACAAGCGTAAAGACCGCGGCCGAGAGCGCCGCGCCCGCCGCCAGGTGGTACCAGAGCGCTTTTTTCAGGTCTCCAGTGAAGTTCACCTGTATTCGGCCTCCACGAGGATCCTTTTCTCTTTGAGGTCAAAGGCCTCTTTCGTTATCTTGAGGTCCCCTCTTTCCGAAAACGACCCCGTGAACTTCTCATAGGCCGCCTCGGCCGCCGCCCAACCATCTCCATCTACCGTGCCTTCGACCTTTAAGCTTAAGGCCCCATCCGCGGCGGGGACTACGCTTATCGAGTCGAACCTGATTTGACCGAGCTTAAGCTGCGTGACGGAGGCCAGAAGAGAGTGCACCGGAGGGTTTGCCGACTTTGCGTCAAGCACTTTCAGCAGCGGCCTGTACTTCTCTATCTTCGCGCGCTCACGCTCATAGGACTCTACCACCGTGGAGAGGTCCGCAGGTCTTTCCGCCGGCTTCGTATATTCCTTTTTCGCGGCGAGGGCCCCTTTAAGCACTATCCCCGTGTAGGCCCCCGCCAGAATGGTCAGCAGAAGAAGCGCCGCCGTTGAGTACCCCAGAAGCCAGGTTAAGAATTTTTCTTCCCTGTATTCGCGCGGTGAGATGTCTATGGAGCTTTTACCGAAGAGCGCCGAGACGGCGGCCCCATACTCCTGAAATATCTTCCTGTCAACCCTGAGGCCGGCTGGCGGCATCAGGCAGGCTATGGGCACGGACGCCCCTGTGGTTGCCCTGTAATCGTTTGAGAGGCTTCCGGTCAAAAACACCGCGAAGGGGTTTACCCTTAAGGTCTGCCTGCAGTAGTTAACCGTCATCTCGATATTCTGCATGTCAAAGTCAGTGACCCCGGCATCGAGCGTCCCTGCCTCCCTGACAAAGACGACCTTTCCTTCTTTCACCAGAAAGAGGCCCTTGCCCGCGCCAGCCTGGGCTACACAGAGCGCATTTTTGGCGGAAGGCCCGACCATAGAGGCGATGGAGAAGAAATCCGGATAGACCGCGCTTACCTTCTTGCCCCTGCTCGCGAACCTGTTGATAAGCTCTGTCAGCTCCTCGTTTCTTACGGCGAACGCGAAGACATCTATCACCTTCCTGTTCTCGACGGTCTTTTTATCGAGGAGGAAGTGTATCGATGAGAAATCCTTGAACTGGCACCGTTTGGATATCTCTATCCCTATTATCTTCGAGAGGTATTTTTTCTTGGCGGCGGGGACCTGGAATAGCTCCTGGTAGGCCCCGGCGAAGTTTTTTACTACTATGAACTCTCTTGCCTTTTCCTTATCAAGAAAGTAGTCAAGCCGGGACTCATCAAGGGTGAGGGCGTCCGTCACGCCGGTCTCGCCGCCCGTTACCGAGGCGTAGACCACCTTTATATTGCTGCCCTCAAAGCTTACTGCGACGGTATTGCCCATCCCTCTCTCCGAAACCGCGCTTGACCGATATCTGATCAGTACTTATGTTTTACGGGTTTACCGTTATCACGAACGACCTCTGGGCCACGTTGTCGTTGGCCCCGGCCGTGTCGTTATTGTCCCTTACGAAAACGCTTAAGCTGTAGCTTCCGGCCGCCGTAGGGGTCCCGGAAAAGCCAATGGTGTCCGTTTTACCCCACGAGCCTTCGGCAAGCCCGGCGCAGTCTACGCTCAGCGTGTTAGGCGACATAGCGAGCCCCGCGGGCACGCTCCCCTGGACGCACCACCTGTACTTTCCGCCCGCGGTAAAGGGAACCCCGCCGTCAGGATAGACCGCGGCGCTGTAGGCAGAGGCGACCCGCCCGGAAGGCATATCCGTGTTTACTATCTTAAGCTGCGCCCCGTCGCACCCTGCCTTTATCCGTAGCTCATTGAGCGTAACCCACTTTACTATGTCGTCGTATTCTTCAGGCCTTGTCATATCCCCGGTATAGTTGTCCACCGGGCTTATCCCGGTAGAGTATACGCGTATCGTCCCGCCCGAGTTATCGGTCTGTATGTTGAAGTTAGCGCCTCCGCTTATGACGGCGAAGGTCACGTCCGTTATGGTGCTTGTCGGTACTGCGCATGCGGCGTCGGGACACATGACCACCCTCAGGCTGGTAGTCTTTCTGCCGCATACCCCGCCGGCGTTTGTGGTCGTAAGGTTTGCATCCGGCAGATAATAAAGGGAATTGCCCCAGCTGTCCCTGGGGCTTCTTACGACGGAAGCGAACTCCGTAGAGTCCGGCAGCCTGTTGTTGGTGGTCCCGAACCCCATTACACCGGCAATGGCCGAGTTGACCGTGTCCTTTGATTCCGTGTACTTGGCTGACTTTACCAGCGGGCCCATCATCCCGGCCCCGAGCGAGACGAGCATGCCTATTATCACCAGTATTATGGCGAGTTCAACGAGCGTAAACCCCTCGTCCCCTCTCAATATCCATTTTCTTCCCATGGTTAAGACGCCTATCTTAATATCCCGTGCATGCAGACGATGAGCACCAGCCCCCCGGTCACGGTCAGCACGATCCCGGCCCGTGTCCTCTCCATCACCTCGGTAAAGGGACTCTCCGGTGAGACGCTCCATATAAAATAATATCCGGCAACTACCATAAAGACTGCGATAACCGGCGGGAGCACTCTGAGCACCAGGCGGGCCGCCGCCTTCAGCGTCTCATTCGAACCCATCTCTCTCCCGGAATCAAACGGAGGCATCTCCCCCCTGGACCGTAACTCGTTAAACTACCGGAGGACCCCGGTTGTCTTTTTAAGGGTCTCCGCTGTCAAACCCTTTTAAAAATGCGTTGATCAGACCTTTGTCTTACAAAAGCTTCGGAAAATAAATTCAATTACCCTCTACCCGCCGGACGGCTCCCAACGCGCCAGACCGTGACGGGGCGCACCTCCATGGTCCTTCAAGCGAAAATCCCCGGCATATCCGGCAGGATGTACCAGGCTGGACTCGTTGAGGGATGTTGCTTCAAAGCCGGAAGCCTTACACGCTCCGGCGGTTCTCCGAATTCTTTCCGCCTGGTCTTGCCCCGTCCTTACTCCGCGAGGAGTCTGAGAGGAGAGCGCCGGAGTGGTTCGCCACGTACGCTCTCTTCTATTTATCGCCGCCGATGTATTTTAGTGGCACGGACTTCAACCTGGCCTACGCTGCTTTTTTTTTAAAAAGACCCCGTCGGCTCATAAAGGCAGACTCCTCTTTCAAAGAGCCCGTTGTACCCTTTAAAACTGGAAGTACAGCGTAAAGGTGCCGGTTGTTGCCGTGCTGTAGTTCCCGGAGCCCCTGATGGAGCCGGTGTTGTAGCCGGTGGCAGAGCTGCCGTCATCATACTGCAGGTCTATCTGCTGACAAACATCGAACGGGATGTTTGTAAAGCCTATCCACTGTGTGTTTGCCGGCAAGGCAGCTACAGTCCCTATCCCTACTACTCCGCCAAAGGGATTGCCAGGATTAACGGCTGAGGTCGTATCCCCCGTGAGGAGGTTCGCGAGCCTCATCTCCCTCCAGGCCAGACATGTCTCGGTTGCTGTTGCAGCCGCGCATGTTGTTGACATCACTGAGATCAGGCCGTCGTTATTCCCGTCTGTAAGGCCAGCCCAGCGGGTGCTGACGGCGTTGTCGTCCCCAGGGTATTTTGAGTACTTGTCCAGGTATGTGTTCACTGCGGCGACGATCTCTCTTTCCATGCTGTAGGTCCTCTTGACCTTCGCGTTGGCTATCAGCGCCTGCCCCTTCAAGACCGCTCCGAGTATCAAGCCGATGATGACCAGCACGATAGCCAGCTCGACCAGGGTGAACCCCTTTTGATTTCGTATCAACTTCATTTTTTTCCTCCTTCTTTTTGTTTTATGCCTTTTTTTTTGCAAAAAGCCCCTTGCTATGACAAAAATATCAATCCATCAAATGACGGCTCAATTAAATAGACTTTCCGTGTTAACCTTAATATCGGCATTTTTCGGCAATCTTTTATATCTTTAATAATGCAATAATCATACCTGCAAGTAACTATCTGATTTATAAAGAATTTTATGAGACATATTTGAAAACCCCGCATTTTTTACCATGTAGCGTGACATTTTTTGTCAAGATATTGACGCAAAATCTTGGAATTATTCGTTTTTTAACAACTTGAGTCTCTGTCCCTACAGATCGGACGGCTGAACAGGATTGAGGGTTGCCGCAAGTGAGGCGTGGCTAAAGTCTTCACTTAACGCTGAGTAACTGCGCTGAGACGCCCATGCCTGTAACCTTCAGACATCTTTTTTTCCCAGCCTGAGACGCAAAGCATCTGGTCAGGCGCCTTTAGTCCTTACAATCGTTGAAGTATCCGGTTGCCGGGTCGAATGGATGAGAGGGTCGTCGAGATGGTCTTAAGGTCTGACCTTTGAGGGTTTGCGCCTGTCGCAATATTAAGGAAAACCAGCGTAAAACATGTTTATCAGAGTTCTCCGTGAACGCTGATAAAATCGCGGGTTGTTTAATCTGTTTTTTTATCTTATCAAAGGTTTACGAGTTTATCGCAGCCCTTTTTTCATTGGACTGTTGGAAAACTGTTGCAGACAGGGAGGGAATAGAGTGAATTAAGGGAAACAGCGGGGGTCAAGAGATAACGAATGAACCACCCCGGAGCTTTTCTCCGGGGTATCTCCTTAAGCCTCCCCTCCCTTGATGGGAGGGCTGGGCTCCCGTTGCGCTCTTCCGATGCAACGGGAAGCGGGGAGGGTGAAAACATTTTTTCACCCCCACCCTACCCTCCCCCATCGAGGGGGAGGATT
>JACRCH010000091.1 GCA_016219115.1 Deltaproteobacteria bacterium | reverse complement strand
TATCGCAATCTCAATTTATCAAAGACTGAAACTGGCGGGTATTGACAGGGATGAGTATATTGAAAAAGCATATCTACAAATGCAACCGGATTTTCCAGGCCTCGGTGTATTAATAAGTAAAGACGGAACAGATGAATGGATGAGTGTTCCTCTTGACACAGCCCTGCAAAAAGCAGCGCAGGAGGGGAAAAAAGATTTGTATTATCCCATCGTCATGACAACTCTTGATATTACCAAAGAATTCGATAAGAGCTGGATAGATTTGAGAACCAGAATAGAAAAAGAGCAAATATTAACAAGGTCGGATGATGAAGTACAAAATGATGCTGAAACCGTTGTTGCTCTAAGAAACAGATGTCTTACTGTTATTTCTGACAGCAAAGATGTTCTTAATATAGCGCCCACTAATGCTTTGCAAGAAGCCTACAGGGAGGATGTTTCTCGTCAAATAACTTTGGTAACTATAGCTTACGATAGTATCTCAAAATATATAAAATGTATCAGCGATATAAATGAAAAGGCTTGGGGGGAAATTAAAGATGAATTACTTGCATGCTTAGATAGTTGCTATTCAGCTTTTAACGATAAAATATTAGAATATGAGTCATTGGGTGATAGGTTCGTCGAGGAAGAAAAAAATATAGCCGTAAAGTGGGAAGAGACGATAAACAAGGAAAAAACCGAATGGCATGAAAAGCTTCATAAAACTCTTTATTCAAACTGGGCACCCACTGGACAGAAGCCCACGTCTGGCCAGAATAGGCAATGTTTTATTGCCACAGCCGTTTATGGCTCACCATTTGCTCCTGAAGTTGAAATGCTGAGGCAATGGCGTGATCAAAGTTTATCAAAAACACGTAGAGGACGTTCATTCATTTCAATCTATTATAAATACAGCCCAAGAGTTGCCAGTTTTATTGAACATAGGCCGTTTTCAAAGTGGCTAATTAGAAAAGTGTTAAACCGTCTTGTGAGGAAGATCATTCGTGTGGATTCAATAATTCAAATGAAAAATTAACCATAGTTTTACCCCTTAGCGGGTTCAGGTTGCAAACCTGAACCCGCATAAGTTCGTTTTTGTATTTTGTTTTTTTAAACAATACCCAGGTCCATTGCGGAGAGAGCCTGAGGGAGAGCGAGCAAGCAAGCCTCTGTATTTATTGCGAGTGAGCTCGACAGCGAACGGAGCAATCGCCCCGAAACGCCCGGCAGGGGGGTCTGTTAGCTGAACTGTGTCAAACCTGCTGAAGAAAATAACTGGAAATGTTATTAAAACTTCAGGAGGGTCGGTATGGAAAAGGAGAAGAAGGCAGCGTCTTTAGGAAGTGATTTTGACTTTGCGGCATTTGAGAAGTTTCGTAGGTTGGGCACGGTTCTTTTGTGCCCAACATTTTTCCAGGCTCACTGATTTGTTGGGCTTCATGCCTCAGCCCAACCTACTTTACTGAGCCCGCAAGAGCACAAACCGCAATGAGCGAAAAAAAGTCGCAAAGAACGTTAAAAGGAAAAACATTATTGACATGGCTCTGACATTCACAGCCATGATGAGAGTATTTCACACTGGATCGAAAAAACTTATCGCCATGGAGTTTGAGAAACTTTGCGACAATCTCCTAAGCGTCAAGTCCTCCGACACCGACTGCTACGAAAAACTTCATCAAGACTTCTGTACTTGGTTCATTCAAGAAATCAAAACAGCGGAAAAAAGACTAAAGAACGGAAGGGTTAAAGCTAGCCAACCGGCGTCTTATGGCCATGCGGCAAAGACTCTTGATATTGCGATGAAAGTTTATGTCTACTACTGTGGTCAGCCTACATTAGAGGTGGCCAACCATTTGACCCCCATGCTGCATTGTGCAGTGGACACGCCAATCATGGAGCTACTTAAAGCCAAGTTTCCGAATGCGCATGTAACATCATCGACGATTGAGCAAGTAGATAAAGGTTGTTACATCGTTTTGCAGAAACTTGTGTCCAAAGATATTGCGGAAAGCTTCGCGAATAATATTATTCCTGTTCAGTATGACGACATAATGTGGAATCGACTGAATAGAAACGGTTAGATTGGGTTAGTAACTATGTTACAAAGAAATTGAGCCTCGACTTTTTGCGTGTTCAGGTTGCAAACCTGCTCCTGCAAATGATTTTAAAGCCCTTTGAGTATTCACCCTCCCCTTTATCCCCTCCCATCAAGGGAGGGGAAGTTTTAGCGGTTCAGTCAGTAGCCCTCTCCCTACCCCCCCCTTAGCGGGTTCAGGTTTGTAACCTGTTTTGATAAAAACTATAACCCTTGATTTCGGTCTGGTCTTCTGGTTTAGGCTTATTAATCAAGGGGTTTTCTGTTTTAGAACTACTCTGTCAATTCTGGTCAAGTCTGCTAATTCGGTCATAGTTTACAACAATTCTACAACAGTGTGCTAGTCGCCCATTCAAGGAGGAAAGTATCTTCCAAGAGCTGATAGCTAAATAAATTTTTTAAAAAAACGATTGCATATCGTAACGCATAGGGTTACAATTGAACAATGATAAAGAGCTTCCGCCACAAGGGATTAAAAGCCTTTTATTCTACGGGAAGCAAGGCAGGTATCCAAGCGAAACATGCGGATAGGTTGCGATTGATATTGGCAAGACTTGATGCATCTCGTGAACCTAAAGATATGAATCTTCCAGGCTTAGAACTTCACAAGTTATCACAGGACTTAAAGGACTTTTGGGCGGTAAAGGTAAGCGGCAACTGGCGTGTTATATTCAGAGTTGAAGGGCAGGATGCCATTGATGTTAATTATTTGGATTACCATTGAAAGGAGATAAAAATCATGATGCACAATCCTCCTCATCCAGGGGAAGTTATAAAGCACCTTTGTATAGAGCCTTTGGGTCTTTCTATAACAGAAACCGCAAAGGCATTGGGTGTTAGTCGCAAAACACTTTCAGAACTGGTAAATAGTCGTGCCAGGATAAGCCCTGAGATGGCTGTAAGGTTATCCATTGCCTTCAATACTACGCCTGAGAGTTGGCTTACTCAACAGATGCAGTATGACCTTTGGGAGTTAAAAAAGAAAAAGATAAACGTTAAACAACTAAAGGCGGCTTGAGCCTTAATTTTCTTTACGATAAATTAAACCATGCCCTCTCTTAGCGGGTTCAGGTTTGTAACCTGAACCAAAAGTTTCGGAGCAGGTTGCAAGCCTGCTCCTGCAAAAGATTTTAAAACCCATTGAGACATTCACCCTCCCCTTTATCCCCTCCCATCAAGGGAGGGGAAAGTTAGTTTTAAAATTGTCTTGTCTTTAAACAAAACCCCAGCGGGGCGTAGGGTGAGGCCGCCTAAGGCGAGGAAGGGTGAACGAGCGAGGCGGAATTAGCGCAGCGATTAAGCGGGCTCGTTCATGAGGCGGGGGAGGGAGAAAGCGGCCAGAACCCTACCCCCAAGAAACGCCCGGCATGGCGTAAAAAGCCTTTACTGCAAGTGCAGCGAATTTCGTTTTAATGAAATGTCGGGTTCAGGTTTCAAACCTGAACCCGCAAGGGTAGCTCAATGCGGAGGAGTTAAATGAGAAAACTCGCTATATCGTTGGTCACGGCTGTGTTCGTCATTTTGCTGAATGGATGCACCGGGATTACACCCATTAATAACCTGGTGTTGCCGCCCGTAAGTACAATCGAAGGAAATATCACACAACTTGATGATAGTGGATTTGATCTGATAGATAATTCCGGATCAATCTATGTCAGAGCTGAGTTGCCAGAGAATATCAAACCAAAGTTTTCTGTTGGAGAGAAGGTCAAAGTATATGGCAATTTACAAGGCGGCAAGAAAAAGATATTTGACGGGTATGTTATTAAAAAATCGACAGGGGAGCAGATTATTGTAAGCAATCCGACTCCTCACTTCGGTTTTGTTATTCAGAGTTCTTTTAAGTAATGCCTGACAATCGTGTCTCTTGGCGGGTTCAGGTTGCAAACCTGAACCCGCTTAAGTTTTGTTTTTTTAAACAATACCCAGGGGCATTGTGGAGTGAGCCTAAAGGAGAGCGAGCAAGCAAGCCAGCCTCTGTATTTATTGCGCGTGAGCTTGACAGCGAACGGAGGAATCGCCCCGAAACGCCCGGCAGGGCGTAAAAAGCTCTTTGCAAAGGGCCGATTTTTCACCCTCCCCTTTATCCCCTCCCATCAAGGGAGGGGACTTTTTAGCGGTTCAGGTTGCAAACCTGAACCCGCAAGAATCCCTTTTTTGATCTTCCTTCCTTTCATTGACTAACCTAAAGTTTGCTGATAAGATTATCGAAGCTTTTGTTCCGTCTTTTCCAATCCGTATTCTCTTGTAAGAAATCTTGCCGTACCGCTCACGGGCTTTTTGAACGGGTGTGCCAGCCGCAATCCCATCGCTTTAGCGGCGGGTCAAGGCTGGCAAATACAAATGATCTTCCATGCCATTAAAATTCTCCGTCATTTATGGCGGAGAATTTTAATTATCCCTCGCATATCTGCCGTGGGGATAGCGGGTATGTTTTTTAAAAATCCGTCTTATAAAGATAGAGAGAGGTCCGTCTGGTAACCCACGACATCATAATCATCGGAGCCGGGCTTGCGGGCATGAGGGCCGCCATAGAGGCCGCCAAAGAGGGGCTCAATGTCGCGGTCGTGACCAAGGTCTACCCGGTCAGGAGCCATTCGGTCGCCGCGCAGGGCGGGATAAACGCCGCCATGAAAGAGACCGACTCCTGGGAAGCCCACATGTACGACACCGTCAAGGGGAGCGACTACCTCGGCGACCAGGACTCTATCGAACTGCTCTGCAAGGAAGCCCCCGAAGACATCCTCGAACTTGAGAGGATGGGCGCGGTCTTCTCCCGTGATAAATCCGGCGAGATAGCCCAGCGGCCCTTCGGAGGGGCCGGATACCCGAGGACCTGCTACCTTGCCGACAGGACCGGCCACGGTCTCGTCCATGTGATGTACGAGCAGCTCGTCAAATACGGCGTCTTCGTCTACGACGAGTGGTTCGTGGTGAAGATCGTCACAGAAAACAACACCGCCAGGGGCATAATCGCCATAGAGCTCAATACCGGCAAGCTCCATCGCCTCCACTCAAAGGCCACGATACTCGCCACCGGCGGCTACGGCCGCGTCTTCAGGACTACTACCAACGCTTTAAGCTCCACGGGCGACGGCATGGGCCTTGCCCTGAACGCCGGATTGGAGCTGATGGACATGGAGTTCGTGCAGTTCCACCCCACGACCTTGAGGAGGACCGGCATCCTCATGACCGAGGGCGCAAGGGGCGAGGGCGGCTACCTCATAAACTCAAAGGGCGAGAGGTTCATGGAAAAATACGCCCCGAAGGTAAAGGAGCTCGCCAGCCGCGACGTGGTATCAAGGGCCGAGCAGACGGAGATCAACGAGGGCAGGGGCGTGGACGGCTGCGTCTTTCTGGACCTGCGTCACCTCGGGGCCGACAGGATCAACGAGAGGCTCCCGCAGATAAGAGACCTTGCCATAAACTTCGCCGGGGTCGACCCCGTAGTAGAGCCTGTGCCGATAAGGCCAGGGGCCCATTACTCGATGGGCGGCATTATGACCGATAACGACGGGGCCACGCGCCTTGGCGGGCTTTACTCCGCCGGAGAGTGCGCCTGCGTGAGCGTGCACGGCGCCAACCGCCTCGGCGGCAACTCGCTCCTTGAAACGATAGTATTCGGCAGAAGGGCCGGGAAAAAGGCCGCCGAGTACTGCTCCGCCACCGAGTTTTACCCCTTCCCAGATCACTCGCTGCGTGAAGCCGCTTCAGAGATAGCCGACATTATCAGGAGAGACGACGGGGAGTCGGCGAACATCATAAGAGACGAGATGACCGTGGCGATGGTGGACTTTGCCGGGGTCTTCAGGAGCAAGGAGCTGCTCACAAAGGGGCTCACCAGGATCAAGGAGCTTCAGGAGCGGTACAAAAAGGTCACGCTCACCGACAGGAGCGACTACTTCAATAACGAGTTGTTGAGCGCCCTGGAACTCGGCCACATGCTCGACATAGCCGAGGCGATCCTCCTGGGCGGGCTCAACCGCGAAGAGAGCAGGGGTTCGCACTCCAGGACCGACTTCCCCAAAAGAGACGACGATAACTGGCTCAAGCATACCCTCGTAAAGAAGGAAAAAGGCGAGTTCAGGATAAGCTACAAACCGGTCAACATAACAAAGTTCAAACCCGAGGAGAGGAAGTACTGATAGATTGCCGGGAGAATCAAAAATTTTTGGAGAGAGTTTGAGAGGGCCTTTTTTTAAAAAGGTCCTCTCAAAAGACTTTCCCTGGCGCTCTGACAGACGCTCCAACGAGGTGAAGTTCAGGGATGAAGATAAAGTTCAGGATAAGGCGGTATAACCCCGCTGAGAGCGAAGAGTCGGCCCCGTACATCCAGGCGTACACCGTGGATGTGTCGGAGGGGATGACTGTCCTTGAGGCGCTCTTGAAGATAGCCGACGAGCAGGACCCGACGCTGGCGTTCAGGAAGTCGTGCAGGTCTGCGATATGCGGCTCCTGCGCCGTGACCATAAACGGCTTTTCGAGGCTGGCCTGTTCCACGCAGGTCATCCCCGAGTTCAAGAAGATGGGGGATATGGTCATAGAGCCTCTCTCCAACCATGCGGCCCTCAAAGACCTCATGGTGGACTTCTCCCCATTCTGGAAGAAGATCGAGAAGGTCACCCCGTACCTGACCCCGAAGGGCGGCTCGGAAAACGCCGCGATAACCACTGCCGAGGAGACGGCGATAGACTCCAGCCAGAAGTGCATCATGTGCGGCTGCTGCAACTCCGAGTGCAACGCCCTTGAGATAGACGGCAAATATATCGGCCCGTCGGCCCTGGCCAAGGCGTGGAGGTTCGTGGGGGATGTGCGCGAGGGGAACTCCGTAAAGAGGCTTGAGCGGCTGAGCGAAGAGCACGGGATGTGGGACTGCGTAAGGTGCGTGCACTGCACGCAGTACTGCCCGAAGGACGTGGCCCCATTGAAGCAGATAGAGATGCTCCGCTCGGCCGCAATGGCAAAAGGCATACTCGACAACCCTGGGGCCAAGCATGTCGAGGCGCTGGTCGAATCGGTCAGGAAGATCGGCAGGCTCGATGAGGCCGCCATGACCTTCAAGACGCTGGGCTTTTTAAGGTCCCTGGGGATGATCCCCCTGGGCTTCAAGATGCAGATACACGGCAAGATGCCGCACATCCATTTATTTTCGCAGATCGAGAAGATAGACGAGGTCAAAAGGATTTACGAGGAGACAGGGCGCGAGAAGGAAGAGAAAAAGGAGAAAAAAGGGTAATGGCCGCGACACTCAAATACGCGTATTACCCGGGCTGCGCCTCGCAGGAGATAACCAAGGAGGCCAACGAGACGACGCGGCTGGTGGCCAAAGAGCTCGGGATCGGGCTTTATGACATGCCGAAGGCCAACTGCTGCGGCGCCGGGCTTCTGACCGATTACGACTACGACCTGTACATCGCTCTTAACGCCAGGATTTTCGCCGAGGCCGAAGAGATGGGCATGGACATCATGACCATCTGCTCAACCTGCCTTATGGTGATGAGCAGGGCAAACGCGGACCTTCAGAAGAATACGGCCCTCATGGCGAAGACCAACGAGATACTCGGAAGGGCGGGGCTGCGCTACACCGGAGGGGTCAAGATAAAACAGCTACTGTGGGTCCTGGCCGGTGACTACGGCCTCGACAACCTCAGGAAGAAGGTGGTCAAACCGCTTGACCGGCTCAAGGTCGCGCCGTTTTACGGCTGCCACAGCTTAAGGCCCTCCGACGCCCTGGGTTTTGATGACCCGGCAAAGCCCTGGTCGATGGAGGCGACGATAAAGGCCCTGGGAGCTGATCCCGTTGAGTACAGGGGCAAGACAAAGTGCTGCGGCTTCCAGGTGGACCTGGTCAATGAAGAGACAGCGGAGACGATGACCGCCACAAGGCTCCTTGACGGCAAGGCGAAGGGGGCCAACTGCTTCGTTACTCCGTGCCCGTTCTGCCACATAAACCTCGACAACTATCAGAACCTCGCGGAAAAGAGGGTCTCAAAGAAGATATCCATGCCTGTATTCCACCTCGCTCAACTCGTGGGGCTCTCCCTGGGCTTAAGCGCTGAAGAGTTGGGCCTGTCACGCCACATGGTCTCGCCTGAAAGCGTTCTCAAATAAGATATGATGCGAAAATGCGGCCCGGATTCGCATCCGGGCCGCATTTTTTATCTCTTATAGACCCCCGTTATCCGCGTTTCGCCTATTATATGACCCTTTATCGCCTTTTCGACCGCGTTTTTTCTGGCGGAGTCGGGCAGTCCGAGCGCCGGCATATCGAGGGCCCTTAAGATGAAGTTGTACCTGTGCGTGCCGTGGCCCCTGGGCGGGCACGGCCCGCCGTAGCCTCTGTGGCCGAAGTCCGATATACCTTCCTTTATTCCGTTCTTGAGGCCGGTGTCGTTGTCCATGCCCCTTGAGAGCTCCTTGAAGGTCGCCGGTATGTCGTAGACTATCCAGTGCGTGAATGTCCCGCCCGGCGCGTCCGGGTCTTCAACGATGAGGGCGAAGCTCTTAGTGCCTTCCGGCGGGTCTACCCATTGAAGCTCCGGGGAGATGTCGTCGCCGTCACAGCTGAACATCCTGGGTATCGCCGTGCTGTCTTTGAAATCATGGCTCATTATTTTGAAGCTCATGGCATCACCCCCTTTGATAAAAGGTACGCTCAGGAAAAAAAGTGTCAGGATAACGGTGTACAGGCGGTACATGGGCCTCCTTCAAGCGTATGGTCCTGAGTAAATTCTATAGCCAAAACACCCGGATTGCAACTCAACGCCGGAAATACTCCCCGGAGGCCGCTCCGGGTTTCGGGGTATTTGATGAAACACCTTGAAAAAATATTCAAAATCATATACTTATAGGGTATGAAAAGATCCCTGATTGGAAACAGGAGGAGTCATTCTTGAAGGTCCGATTTGTCGTAAACCCTGTAGCCGGCGGGACTGACAGGGTCAAAAAAATTACCGAATCCGTAAAAAGACTCCTCAAGTCCGAAGAGGGAATCTTCGATATAAAGGTAACGTTGGGCAGGGGGAGCGCCGCTGAATTTTCGAAGGAAGCGGTTATGAAGGGCTTTGATGCGGTATTCGCCTGCGGGGGAGACGGCACGATAAACGAGGTGGCCACCCCGCTTGTATCCACGGGTACTGTCCTCGGTGTCTTGCCCGGAGGCTCGGGCAACGGGTTTGCCAAATCCCTGGGGATCCCTGGCGATATAGACGGCTCGATAGGCCTTTTAAAGGGGTTTAAGGTAAGGGATATCGATGTCGGGATTATATGCGGCAGGTACTTCTTCTCTACGGCCGGCTGCGGGTTTGACGCCCGCCTGAGTAAAAGATACAACGAGGGCAAGGTCTCGAGGAAGGTGAGGGGAATAGTGCCTTACTACCCGATAGCCCTGGCGGAGTTCTTCAAGTTCAAGCCGCGGGAGCTTACGGTCCAGACAGACTGCCAGACGATAAAGGTGGCCCCTCTGATACTTACCGCCGCCAATACCGAAGAGTACGGGGGAGGGGCGGTCATAGCCCCAGGGGCGCTCCCGGACGATGGTCTATTAGACCTTTGCATCGTGCCCAAGACCGGGCTTATAGGCGCCAGAAAGTTCGCTAAAAAGCTTTTGAGCGGCAAAGTCGCCGACTTCGATGGCTATATGTGCGTGAGGACCGACCGGGTGGAGATCACCGATGCCGGGGATTCCGTCGTGCAGGCCGACGGAGAGCCTTTCGAGTGGAGGGGCAATATAACGATAGGGCTCCTTCACAAGAAACTCAAGGTGCTCGTTAAATGAAATCGAATGGAAATCCAAAGTGTTACGCTTAAGACCGGCGCGGCTTCTCAACGCCGGGACTATTGATAAAAACGCCGTTTTAGGGTATTATCCACCCCATGAGTATTAAGAAAATAATGGAAAACGCAAGGTTTGAAAAACTGTTATCCGGCGGCAACATCCCGGAAAAGGCCCTCAAAGACCGCATCTTCAAAGACCTCCCGGTAAGAGACAAGCTCCTTGTCGCCTACAAGCACCTGGAGAACCTTCGCCAGATGAACGGCGGTTACATCGCCTCCGAGTACTGCGGAGACAAGGGCGGCGACAGGTACAACGTCTTCTGGCTCCGGGACATCATGTACGCGACCTACGCCAACGAGTACGTCGGGGCGTACGACAGGATGATAGAGAGCTACAGGCTCATACTCCGGATCTTTCAGAAGTACCGCGGCAAGATCACTGGAGGGGCCAGGAAGAGAAGCTACCTCGGGAGCTGCGCCAACGAGATCATGCACGCGCGCATCCACCCGGTCACGCTCGAGGAGCTCACGAGCGAGTGGGGCCACCACCAGCTCGACATATTCGGCCTCTTCCTCTACAAGACCGGCGACCTGATGAAAAAAGGGCACAATGTCATCGGGACCGACCAGACGGAGACGCTGATACTGCTTCGTGACATAGTCCTTTACCTCACGACGGTACGGTGGCACTCGGCGCCGGACTTCGGAGTTTGGGAGGAAGGCCCGGAGACGCACGCTTCGAGCATCGGGGCGGTCCTTGCCGGCCTTACGATGTGGCATGACGACGGGTACTACCACCATAAGTACAAGACCCAGGTCCCTATACACCAGCACATCCCCATACCGCAGGAGTTCGTCGAGATAGGCAGAAGGACCCTTGATGACCTGCTGCCGAGGGAGTCGGCGTCAAAGCCCTACGACCTTGCGCAGCTGAGCCTCATATGGCCTTATAACATAATAAGCGACGCGCAGGCCCGGCAGCTTCTGGACAACATCGAACAGAACCTCGTGAGAAAGAAAGGCCTCATAAGGTACCCCGGAGACCTGTATTACAACGCCGACAGGTCGGCCCCGGCAGGCAACGAAGCCGAGTGGCCACTCGGCTTCGCGTGGCTGAGTATCGTCTACTCGCAGCAGGCCGTCAGGGCCTTGAGGCTTGGCGCCGTCTTCAGCCCGCCCACCGAGTACATCGAGAAGGCCGAGCATTACCTCGACAGGCTCGAGTCCGTCATGACCGACGACGGCAGGGCCCCGGAGCTCTATACGGACGGCAACCCCAACTATAATATACCGCTGGCCTGGGCTCAGTCCTTCTACATAGTGGCGCGCCAGAACCTCAACAGGGTCTACGAGAGGATGAACAGGCTCCCCTGAGCCGTCCATCTTTTTTCGGGCCGTCTTTAGAGGGCCCCGGCATCTTAAGAGCTGTGGTGGGTTCGAACAAAAGCCGTACCGGAAAGAGATATGAAAGGCCTTAGACCTCACGGCGCCTTTTGAAGCTCCCCTCGGCTTTTCCGCGGGGAACCTCAGGAACGCGTGGAAGTCTGCAAGTTCTATCCGCTCGCGTTTCCAACCGGCACGATGAGGAGGGGGTCTTCCCCTCTCAACGGTTTCGATAAGTGAACGGTGCGTGCTATGAACCCTATCGCCTTCAGGGCAACCGTCCTAAACATAGCGGGAAACACCGCGCTATTCCTCCTCAAGATAGTCGCCGGGATACTATCCGGCTCCATCGCGTTGATCTCCGAGGCCATCAACTCCTTAAACGACATAGCCGCGGCCGTGGCGACCTTCATCTGCGTGAAAATATCTGACAAGCAGGCCGACGAGGGGCACCCGTTCGGGCACGGCAGGGCCGAACCAATCGCGGGGCTTATAATAGCGGTGCTCGCCGGCATACTCGGCTTCGAGGTGATAAGGGCCTCGATAGAGAGGCTTTTAACCAGGACCAGTCCGGTGATAACGGCCTTCTCCCTCACCGTGCCCGTGATAACGATGGTCGCCAAGGGGTCCATGTCGTGGCACTTCAGGAGGGTGGGCCGGATGTTCAACAGCCCGGCCCTGAACGCTACCGCCCTTGACTCCCTGATGGATGTCTTTATCGCCGTTGCCGCGCTCATAGGCATAGCCGGGGCGTACATGGGCTATGAGTACTTCGACCCGCTCGCGGGCCTTGTGATAAGCCTCTGGATAATCTATACCGGCTACAGGATCGGTCTTGAGAACATAGCGTACCTCATAGGGCAGGCGCCCCCCCAGAAGCTCATGGAGGAGATAAAGGCCGCCGCCCTCGCGATAAAGGAAGTGAAGGCGATAAATACCGTGAGGGCGCACTTTGTCGGGAACTTCATCCATGTCGAGATACATGTCGAGGTGGATAAAAACCTCTCCACCTTCGACTCCCACGCCATAGGCAAGAAGGTCGAAAGAAGGGTGGAGGGCGTGGACTCCATTGAGAAGGTCTTTGTCCACATAGACCCTGTGTGAGAGCAGTGGCGCGGCAGAGAAGCTCCCTGCGGCTTTTCCGCCGGGAATCTTCCAAATGTACGGAAGGCAGCGATTTATATTCGCTCGCCATGCGTTTTCGCCGGAGAAAAGAAGATGGAAATCCCATACGATCTCTTGAGTAAGGACGCTCTGCGGAGCCTTGTCGAGGAGTTTGTGACAAGGGAGGGCACCGACTACGGGCACAAAGAGTGGGACCTTGGCAGAAAGGTCGAGGCCGTGCTGCGCCAGCTTAAATACGGGGAGGCCGTTATAGTATATGACGAACAGACCTCTACCCCGAACATCGTACTTAAAAAGGACCCGCGGGAAAAGGGTTAGGACGGGAGATATTTGAACGACACGGACCCGATGGACTCATTTATCCTTGAAGGCCTTGACGCCGTCCAGCAAAGGGCCGTAGAGGCATCCTCAAGATACATCCTTATCGTGGCCCCGCCCGGAAGCGGCAAGACCAGGGTCCTTTCGGCCCGCTTCGCCCGCCTTGTAAAAGAAGGGGTCAACCCTGACGCCCTTCTGGCAGTGACTTTCACGAACAGGGCCGCCAAAGAGATGAAGGAGAGGATAACGGCCCTTACGGGTTTAAGCCGGCGCATTCTGGATATCTCCACCTTCCACGGCTTTTCCCTGCAACTCCTGAAAAAGACAAGACCGCCGTTTTCGCTCTACGGCAGGTACGATACCTTGAGGCTCTTGAAAGAGCTCGGGGTCAAAAGCCCTTCGGCCAGTGCCCGGATGGTCTCCGCCGTAAAGAACGGGACTATTCAGGCGGCCGGTGAAGACGCCGAGGTCTGCTCGGCCTACGCCGGGGCCTTGAAGAGGGATAACGCCCTGGACCTCGACGACCTGATCCCGGAGGCGATAAAGGAGCTGGAGGCAGGCGCCGCCGGGGGCGGCTTGAAGTCCCACATAATGGTCGATGAGTACCAGGACATAAACCCGCTGCAGGCGCGCCTGGTAAGGCTTCTCGCCGGAGGCCCGGCGTCGGTTGTCGCCATAGGGGACCCGGACCAGGCCATATACTCGTTCAGGGGCTCAAGCCTCAAAAGTTTTCTGGAATTTCAGGCCGAGTACCCGGGCGCCCAGATCATAAACCTCTCCAGGAACTACCGCTCTGCCGGAAAGATCGTATTCGCTTCCGGCAAGCTCATCGAGAACAACCTTGAGAGGCTGAAAAAAGATTCATCCCCCGTGAGGACGGGCGGTGAGATACTCTACGCGGAGTGCGCGGATGAGAGGGCGGAGTCGGAGTTCATCATAAAAGAGATAGAACGGATGATGGGAGGGCTCACGAGCCAAACGGCTGGCGACTCCGAGCTTAACTTCTCGAACTTCGCGGTGCTTTTGAGGACCAACAGGCAGGTGGAAACGCTGGCGGAGTCCTTCAGCCGCTCCTCCATCCCGTACTATAAGACCGGGGAAGACGGTAAAAGTTTCGGGGACTTCATCCTCCACCTCAAGGGGCGCCGCCCCGTCGGGGATGTTACATTGACGGATTTCATAAAAGAGGAAGGCCGTCTGCTCGGCCTGAAGGAAGACCTCGTGGAGACTTTCGTAAGGTCGGCTTCAGACTACAGGGAGAGGACAGCGGTTGAGGTCCTTGATGAGTATTTCGAGGAAGCGGCGCTGACGGAGCCGGAAGACCGCCTCGACATAAAGTCCGACAGGGTCAGCCTCCTGACGCTCCATATGGCCAAGGGGCTTGAGTTCAAGGTCGTCTTCATAGCGGGCTTTGAGGACGGGGTCGTTCCGTATGTCAAAGGCGGTGAGACTTCGATAGAGGAGGAGAGAAGGCTTTTTTATGTGGGGATGACCAGGGCCAGGGATACGCTCTACCTTGTCTCTGCACAAAGAAGGAGGCTCTGGGGTGAGGCGCTCGAATCGGCCCCGTCACGGTTTTTGAAGGAGTTGCCGGATAAGCTCATCGACAGGGTGTCTATCGAGAAGAAGAGGGTTAAAAGGAGGCCCGTACAGAAAGGGCTCTTCGATTAGATAGAGGCCAACCGCCTGTGGCAAACAGAAGTTGCGCAAGAGATCTTCCGTCCGGCCCTTGACAACCACGGCCCCCCGGTACGACAATTAAAGGGATGGTATCCGCAAAAAAATCCCGTCTGAGAGGACGCAATGAGCGGGAAGGTCAGAAAAACCGACGAGGAATGGAAAAAGACGCTCACCCCGGAAGAGTACCGCGTGACAAGGAGGAAGGGCACCGAGAGGGCCTTTTCCGGCGAGTACAACTCGATCAAGGATAAGGGGATATTCAGGTGCGTCTGCTGCGGACAGGCCCTGTTCAGCTCCAAAGACAAGTTCGACTCCGGGACCGGCTGGCCGAGTTTCACGGCTCCGATAGATGATGAGTTGGTCCGTACGGAGCCCGACAACAGTCTCTTCATGCGAAGGACCGAGGCGCTCTGCGGCAGGTGTGACGCTCACCTCGGCCATGTCTTTGACGACGGCCCGAACCCCACGGGCAAGAGGTTCTGCATAAACTCCGTTGCCTTGAAGTTCGAGAAGAAGACCGGGTAGCTTGATCTTTATTCTCTTTTAGGGTTAAATACCCCGCAGCTTGCCGCGCTTTTGTAAAAGTTTTTTTGCGCGCTGCCGCGCGCTTTTCGGGGTATTGGACTGCGCTCTTCTGTCAAGCCCTCTCGCAATAGAGGGCCGAAGCTTGCTCGTTCGCTCTCCTTATCGCTACGCAATACCCCTCCGGTATTTTGTTAAAGAACGATACAAAGACCTTCTTCAATGAAATTTAGAGATTCTTAAGATACCCCGCTAGCAAGGCTTGCGGGGAGGTTCATTTTGAGGGTCAGCCTGTGTTCCTGAAGATGGGGTGGTCTTTTCTCCGGGCGCGCCAGGCCTGCGTTTTGATATCTTATCAAAAGTATTGAAACGGCAACCGGCGTGGCCTGAAAGCGCCAGCCGGTTTAACCGGCTGGGTGTTGAAAAAGTCCGTCCATGGATTGCCGGGGGGGGCCGCCCGGTGGGTGGGTCGGGCTGTTTTTCAACGGCCCGCTTTGCGGTTTTTAAGAACCGTCTTCAGAGCTTCGCCAGCACCCCATGGTTGACCTCTTTTACCTTTTCTCTCCCGAAGAGCGTCTCGACCAGCTTGAAGGCAAACTCCATGGCGCTACCCGGCCCGAGGCTCGTTATGATCTTGCCGTCCACGACCACGCGCTCATCCGTGACCAGCTCGTCCTTAAGTTCGTGGCGCACGCTCGGGTGGCACGTCACGGTCCTGCCCCCCGTGAGTCCTATGGCCGAGAGGACCGCAGGCGCGGCGCATATCGCCGTTATGAACCGGCCTCTGTTATGAAGCCTCTCCAGAATCTCTTTTACCCGCCGGTCCTTTTTGAGGTTTTCGGTCCCGGCGGCCCCTCCCGGAAGCACCACCATGTCGAAGTCCAGCTCCACAATATTCTCCATGAAGGTATCGGGGATGACCCTGACCCTGCTCCTGCCTTCCACCGGGCCGGTAACGGTGCCGGCCAGAGTCACCTCGGCCCCGGCCCTTCTCAGGATATCGACGACCGTCAGCGCTTCGATCTCCTCAAAACCCGGCGCAAGCGGCACAAGCACTCTTTTCACGCCCCCCTCCCTTCTTTCGTCGTCTTACGCCTCAAGCGGCGACGCGAAAAATAAAGTAAATTTCCATACGCTAAAAGTATATGGTTTTTTTTGGCGATGTCAAAAAAATAACGCCGTTAAGCTTGCTAATCTCCGTTTTTAGGATAAGATTTGATTAACCGGTATTTATTAGTGGCAAGGAGCTGTGTATGTCTGAAAGCGATGTGCGCTCTGAGAACCGTCTGAAGAGCGAGAAGAGCCCGTATCTCAAGCAGCATTCCCACAACCCGGTCGACTGGTATCCTTGGTCTCAAGAGGCCCTGCAAAAGGCGAAAAACGAGGACAGGCCCATCATGCTCTCGATAGGCTACTCGACCTGCCACTGGTGCCATGTGATGGAGAGGGAGTCCTTTGAGGACCCTGAAGTGGCGCGGATAATGAACGATAACTTCGTCAGCATAAAGGTGGACAGGGAGGAGAGGCCCGACCTTGACAGCCTCTACATGAAGGCCGTCCAGGCGATGGCGGGTCACGCCGGCTGGCCTCTTACGGTATTCGCCACCCCCGAAGGGGTCCCTTTTTACGGCGGGTCGTACTTCCCGCCGGACGACGGTTACGGGTTGCCGTCCTTCAAGAAGGTGCTTCTGGCCGCGAGCCTCGCCTACAGGAAGAACAGGGAGCGGATAAGCGTCGTCACGAAAGACATAGGGGATCTCCTTGCGCGAAAGAGCCCGGCTTTGAGGATAAAGCTCGAGGCAGGCCTCTGTGATAACGCCTTTGAGGCGGCGCGCGTTTTCTTCGACCCGGTGGACGGCGGGTTCGGCAGAGCCACCAAGTTCCCGCACTCGATGTTTCTGAAGTTCCTGCTCAAGTACTCTTTGAGGACGGGGAATAACAACGCGCTGGCGGTGGTGAAGAAGTCCCTTACGGCCATGGCTTCCGGAGGCATCTACGACCACCTTGGCGGCGGGTTTCACAGGTATTCGGTGGACGAGAGGTGGGACGTGCCTCACTTCGAGAAGATGCTCTACGACAACGCCCTGTTGACCGGGCTGTACTCGGCGGCCCATGAGGCTACGGGGGTCACCCTCTATAAGGAGGTCGCCCTGGAGACTATCGCCTATCTTCTGAGGGAGATGCGCGATGAGGGCGGGGGGTTCTACTCGGCGCAGGACGCCGATGTGGACGGCAAAGAAGGGGAGTACTACCTCTGGGGCCTTGACGAGGTCGAAAGTATACTCGGCGCAAAACGGGCGGAGAGCTTCAGGGAGAGCTTCCCGATGACCGAGGAGGGCAACTGCGAGGGGAAGAACGTGCTCAGGATAAACAGCGCCGTCAAGGGCCTTGAGGCCTTCCCGGACGATGGGATCCGCGAGATGAAGGCCGTCCTCTTTAAGGCAAGAATGGAGAGGAAGCCCCCTCAGACCGACAAAAAGATAATAACCGCCTGGAACGGCCTTGTGATAACGGCTCTATCGAGGGCCGCAGCCGTCTTTAAAGACGCCGTCCTCCTCGATCACGCAAAAAAGTGCGCGGAATTCATCCTCGTTTCCGTCGTGGACGGTGAGGGGAGGCTATTGCGTTATCACCTGAACGGCAGCGCCGCTGTGAAAGCGAACCTCGAGGACTACGCCCTCTTCGGAGGCGGACTTGCGTCGATATACGAGGCCTCAGGGGAATACAGGTGGCTCTCGGAGGCGAAGAGGATCGCCGAAAGGATGACGGAGCTCTTTTATGACGGGACGGATGGTCTCTTTTTCGATACCGGCAGCGACCAGGAAAAGCTCTTCGTAAGGGAACTGGACCTCTACGACAACGATGTCCCGTCGGGCAACTCCGCGGCGGCGGACCTGCTTTTGAAGGTCTACTGTCACGGGCGGAGCAAGAGATACAGGGATATGGCCGAAGGGATACTCAGCAGCGTCGAAGGGATAAGGGATGAACCCCTGTCCTACGGAAACTTCCTCTTCGTGCTGGAGTGCTTCATCGAAGGCAAAGAAGACTGGGGCAAACACTTGCGCCAGGCGCAAGACTCGATCCCGCAAAGAGAGGCCCGCTAAAGATTTTTTAAATGACCCACCCCGCAAGCCTTGCTAGCGGGGTATCTCTTTAACCCTCCCCTCCCTCGATTGCGAGGGGATCGAGGGAGGGGAGGGTTTTACAAGGGCAAGCTACAGGGGCTTTTGTGATTAAAAACTGGCCATTAAAGTTTCTTGGTTCCGTAGGGCAGGTTGCGCCCGCCTTTTTTAGCCTTCCGCCAGCATCAAGTACTGGCAACCACCTTTTCTTTCTGCTTACCTTTCCCCTTCATCGCCCCGTCCAGAGCGTCAAAAAATAACGCTCCGGATTCTCTCGTTCGCGGTCCGACCGTGACTTTCCGTTGTCAGGAAGCAAGAGGCCGTAAATCAGCCCTGTCTCAGCGGAAAACCCCGCGCGTTTCTTCCGGGGCTATACCGGGTCTTGTCCGTCGGCAAGATCGGTATTTTGAAGATGAAAGCCTTTGTCCGTCCGGCCTTCATTTGCGACCCTTTTTATGGCCCTCAGGAGGTCTTCCGGCATGGAGTGTTGCGGTAAAACCATGCCGACCCCTTTGTTCGCAATCGCCGCCGCGATATTGACCTTCCCGCACTCGGTATCGAGCAGTATCAGCTTGCCCGGAGAGGCCAGGCATGACTTGTCGATGTAGTTATAGAGACTTATAAGATCCGCCAGTATTATGTCCGGCTTGTCCCGAAGGCTGTTGAGGACCTCTTTCGGTCTTAAGATCCTTACTATTTTTATGGAAGGGTCGCTCTCCAGAATCTTTTCTATGCCTGTTGAAAACAGCATGTTACTGAACGCCAACAGTACTCTTATGTGCATGATGAACAAGACCTTTGTTTGAACGGTTGAACGCCGCCGCCCCGCCGCTCTGCAAGCGGGTCAGGGCTGGCTGCGAAAATGACAATCCTCTTTTTTTAACAGCGGACCGGGTAAAGATGTAAGATAATGGTCTGTAAAGGGCTTCCGGTGCGGCGCCGGCTGGCGTTGTCAAAAAAGTTATTGTGACGAGTATCCTTTTGCCGGGTACATAGCTTATACCAACAAACATCCGCGTATTAAATACTACTTTCGGGTAATACATCGCACATGACGCATTACAGGCGGGATTGACATTGACACGCGGTTGTTTTATAAAAACAGTGAATATTTCCGTAAGTGCCGTCTTTCGCGAGGTGCGCCGTGAGCAAGCTTATCGGACAAGACATAAAGGCCCTGATGGAGTGCGTCAGGGAGATTTACTCGATGCAGGACCCCGAAGCCTTTCCGCTAGGCATGCTCAAGATCGTTGAGAAGGTGATCCCTTCTCACATAACGGCGTACTGCAGGGTGGTCCGGCCGGGGAACGGGGCGGTCACTTCCGAGATACTCTCTGAGTCGCGTTTGTCCGGCGTTGACGCCTTCAACCGCAATATCCACGAGCACCCTTTCATAAACATCATGCATCCGGGCGTGCTGAGACCGCACCCTTTCATGGAGGATATCGTAAGATCGCTCTCAAAGCGTCTTCCCGGTTTCGGCTCCCCGCCGGGGAAGACGGCTGTGAAGATATCCGATGCGCTTACGGACAGGCAATTAAGAAGCCTCGCCATGTATAACGAGGGGTTCCGCAATGACAGGGTGAACTATCAGATGAGCCTTGTCCTTGGCTACGGCGACTCATGCCTTAGTGTAGCCTGCTTCCACAGGGATACGAAAGACTTTTCCGAGCGCGAGCGGCTCATCCTGAACCTCCTTGGGCCCCATATAATACAGGCGTCCCGTAACGCTGAGATAAACGCCGCGCGCAGGAGTTTTGCGGCCAACGGCGAGCTCGACGGCGGCGTATTGACCCTCGCCCCGGACCGCAGGGTCGGGTACCTTACGGAGGGCGCCGGACGGGTGCTCGCGCAGTATTTCAAGCCGTTGAAGGCCGGCGGGCATCTGCCCGAAGACCTCGACAGGTGGGTAAGGAAGGAGCGTTACGCCCTGGAATCCGTTGGAGAGCCTCCGCCGAAGCCGTTTAAGAAGGCCGGGGCGTCAAAGAACCTTCTGGTGAGGATCATCAACGGAAGGATGGGTGAACAGACGCTTCTTGTCACGGAAGAGCAAAGGGAGGCCGGCATGCATGGCAGGCTTGAATCTCTTGACCTTACTTCGCGCGAAGCCGAAGTCCTCTACTGGGTGGCCCAGGGCAAGTCGAATATGGCCGTCTCCGGCATCCTCGGCATCTCCTTGAACACGGTCAAAAAGCACCTGGATAAGGTATACCAGAAGCTCGGGGTCGAAAACAGGACCGCGGCCGCGAAGCTGGCCCTTGAGGCCATCGGGAAGGTCTGACGGGGCCGTGTGCGGTCTTTAGTCAGAACCGGCCTTGAACGGCGCTCCGGGGGGTCTGGCGCCGCTTCGCAAAACTTCAGCTAAGCGGACTGGGGTTACGGCTTTAGCCGTAACCCCAGTCTATCGCATGAACGAAGATTATCTCTGAAACCGGAATAGCGCCGCTTCCTATGTCAGCTCCTCAAGCTCTTTAAGCTGCGCCCCGGTGCCGAGGGCGACCATGAGGTCGCCGGCGCCCAGCACGATGTTGCTGTTAGGGCTCGGAATGATCTTGCTTTCAGTCTTTTTCTTGACGGCCAGGATGTTGGCCCCGAGGGTGCACCTGTGCCTGGCCTCCCCGACGCTCAACCCGTCGAGGGCTGACTTCTCCCTGACCATCAGCTCTTCCATCATGAGGTCGTTATTTTCCCTGTGCATCACCACATCGAGCAGTTCTATGACATTCGGGCGCAGCAGCATACCCGCAAGCCTTCTTCCGGCTATGCTGTATGGGGAGAGGACCCGGTCGGCATCCGCCTTGAGGAGCTTGTGCTCGGCCTCGTCCGAGCTAGCCCTGGCAACCACATAGAGGTCATCCCTCAGGGCCTTGGCGCTCAGGGTGACATAGACGTTCTCGGCGTCCGAGTCGGTGGCGGTCACGAGGCCGGCAGCTCTCATTATCCCGGCTTCTTTAAGGACCTCGTCATCGGAGGCGTTGCCATGGATGTAGAGGTACCCGAGTTCCACGCATTTCGCCGTCGAGGCCGGGTTTATGTCTATCACCACGAACTCTATTGCGGCCCGTTTAAGCTCCGTGGCGATGTTCTGGCCGACCCTGCCGAAACCGCAGACGATATAGTGCCCGCTGAGATTGCTTATCCTTTTATTCATGCTCTTTTTCTCCAGCGCTCCTTGAAGATGACCGGCGACTATGTACTCGGCTATCTTCGATATGATGTACAGAAACGATCCGACCCCGAGGATGATAAAGACTATAATGAAGACCGTGCCGGGCCTCGATAAGGGGTGCACCTCTCGAAAACCTACGGTGGAGATGGTGATGACGGTCATGTAAAGGGCGTCGAGCAGCGGCCACCCCTCGATGACCATCAGACCCACGACACCGAAGGTTATGATGGAGATAAAGGTAAGGACGACCTTGATGATCTGTCTCTCCAGGTTCATCCGTTCATATCCCTGACTTGAAGGTTAATGCTGAATAATTGAGCATGGGCCTGGACGTCACTTAAATTTTTCCGGAATCCGGCCTGAAAAAGTAAAAAAACGTTTCGGTATAAGGGCGCAGACCTGCTGCCCGTTGAATGAAGCTCGACCTTTTCATTACATCACATGAGATATTTTTATGTCAAGGAGGAAGAGCCATGCGGCGGGGCTTCGCAAGGCGACCGATTACGCCCTTATGATAGAAGATCAGATTAAAAATCTCCGCCATAAATGACGGAGATTTTTGATGGCATGGAAGGTCATTTGTATTTACCAGCCTTGACCCGCCGCTAAAGCGACGGGATTGCGGCTGGCACACCCATTCAAGATTAAGGCGGCATTAGAGTTTGACCGCACTATATGCGGTCCTCAAGACTTGTGGGTCCTCCGGGGGGCTTCAATATGTGGGCTGCCTGTGGCAGTATCGCAACACAGGCCGCGGTTTATGCGATATAATAGAGCCTGTTTTACTAACCTGAGAGGTCTTGAGGATGGGGCTGCGCGTAAGGGTTTATCTTGGCATCTTTTCGGGGTCGTGCTCCTGGGCACCCTCGGCTTCATGAAGATAGAGGGGGCGGGGCTGGTAGACTCGTTCTACTATACCATCGTTACGGTATCGACCGTCGGCTACGGCGACATCGCGCCTGTGACAATGCCCGGCAAGCTCCTTGCGATCTTACTGATAGTGACCGGCGTTGGCACCTTCATAGGCGTGATAGCCAACGCCACGGAGATGATGCTTGAGAAGAGGGAGAGGGCGGCGCGCTTGAAAAAGCTTAATATGCTTATCGGGGTCTTCTACAGCGAGGTCGGGGTAGTTCTTCTTACCGCCTTCTCGGATTACGATCCGAACCTCGAGAGTATCAGAAAAGACCTCGTGGTGAAGGATGACTGGAAGGAGAAGGACTTCCAGTCGGTCATCAAAAGGCTTAAAGGCCACCACTACACGATCGATGCCCGGAAGGCGGACCTCGAGTATTTAAGCGGGTTTCTCCTCGGTAAAAGGGATTTTCTGGTGAGGCTTCTGGAGAACCCCATGCTCCATGAGCACGAGTCGTTCACGGAGCTTTTAAGGGCGGTATTCCATCTCGCCGAGGAGTTCTCATACAGGGAGGACTTGTTGACGATCCCCTTGAGCGACAGGTCGCACCTGGCCGCGGACGCCAAGCGCGTCTACAACTTCCTGGTATTCCAGTGGCTCGATTACATGAAATTCCTCAAGGACCACTATCCCTATCTGCTCGCGCTCGCCCTGAGGACCAACCCCTTCGACAAGACGGCATCCCCGATTGTAAGGCAGTAGGTTTTAATATTTCCTTCGGGTTGAATGGGTGTGCCACTCCGCAATCCCGTCGCTTTAGCGGCGGGTCAAGGCTGGCAAATACAAATGATCTTTCCATGCCATCAAAATTCTCCGCAATTCATGGCGGAGAATTTTAATTAAG
>JACRCH010000090.1 GCA_016219115.1 Deltaproteobacteria bacterium | reverse complement strand
TACGGCTGGAAGGATACGGGCGCGCACCGCTGGTTCGGAGGCCGGGACAAGACGACCATCCATGAGTTCGACGGCGCGCCCTTCCAGCAGATAGCCGACAACGAGTGGCAGATACCCATGGGCGAGACGACGCTTATCGTCCGAGGTGATAACGTAACGGTAGAGGCGGCGCACGGCACGGTCTTCTTCGAGGAGAAGCCGAGGACCAGCCCGGAGCACCCGACCATGAAGCCTGTTGCGCTCATCGAACGAATGGTCTGCAACTCCACGAAGAAGGGAGACATAGTCTTTGACCCCTTCGGCGGGTCTGGTTCAACGCTCATTGCTTGCGAGAAGACGGGCAGGTCTGCACGGCTACTCGAGCTCGACCCCAAGTATTGCGACGTGATCGTGCGGCGCTGGCAGGACTACACCGGAAAGGCCGCGTCACTGGATGGCGGCAAGACCTTTGCCGAGGTAGAGAAAAAGCGCGGAGGGAAATCATGAAAAGAAATAATAAAGAGATACCGATCCGTTGCAAGGGCAATCGTTACCTGCCTTTCGATAAGCTCAAAACTTTTCAGGGCGCACTGAAGGAGATGTCAGAGGCGAACGCCGGGAAGCTCAAGGCGTCCATCCTCAAGTACGGGTGGGTTGCTCCGGTATTTGTCTGGAACAAGAACGAAATCCTCGACGGCCACGGTCGTCTTCTTGTCCTCGGTGAGCTCCTGAAAGAAGGCTACGCGATAGATGCCCTGCCGGTTGTCGACATCGAGGCGCAAACGAAGAAGGAGGCCGCTGAGATACTCCTTGCCATCAACTCCAAATACCAGACCATCACGGACGAGGGGCTCTACCAGTTCATGAACGAGATGGACTTGAAGATTGACGACCTTTCCATCTTCGAGCTGCCGGACATCGACTTTAAAGAGTTCGAGGCCGAATTTTTTTCCGAAGATAACGAGGGAATCGAGAAAGAAGAAATCCCCGATGTCCCAGTCGTGCCCAAAACCAAGAAAGGCGACCTATACATCCTCGGAAGGCACAGGCTCCTATGTGGCAATTCTACGGACATGATGGATGTCGAACGGCTCATGGACGGGAAAAAGGCCAACCTCGTCATCACCTCGCCGCCCTACTTCAACCAGCGTGAGTATTCCTTCTGGGAGAGCTACGAGGCGTTTTTGAAGGATATGGAGAAGGTCATCCTGAATATCAAAAAGATTGTAAAGGAGCCTTACGCTGTCTGCTGGAATACGGGCGACTCGGTCACCGACAGGCTCGACATCCCGGCTGACGAGTCCGCGCTCTTTACCAAGGCTGGTTTCCTATACCGTGACAAAATGGCATGGATAAAGGCCGGGGCTGTCCTCTCCATCCCGCGTAACGGCCATATAGGCAACGGCAGGTATTTTCCGGCTTTGGCGTGGGAGCCGATACTTGTTTTCACCGGAGAGAAACACCCTGAATTTGAATTGTCTGACATTAGTGAGGTTAACGGTTTTTTCAAGAACGTCTGGGAGATAAATCAGGTGGTCGGCTCAGAGCAGAAGAAGATCGGCCATACTGCCCTTTTCCCGGTTGAGCTTGCGCGGAGGTGTTTCCTTGCTTACTCGAAAAAGGGCGCCATCTGCTATGAGCCATTCTACGGCGGCGGCACCACGCTGATTGCCGCCGAGAAGACCGGGCGCGTCTGCTACGGCATGGAGCTCGACCCGGGTTATTGCGACGTCATCGTCTCCCGCTACGTCAATCTTACGGGCGGCGCGGTCGTCTTGAACGGCAAGAAGGTCAATTGGAAGACCGATGGCTAAGGCGAAGAAGAATCCTGCCGGGCTCTTAACCGTAACCGAATACGCCCGGCGTCGCGGTGTCTCTCACGTGGCCGTGATCAAGGCGGTAAAGACAGGACGCATCACAAAAACGCAGGACGGGTTGATAGACCCTGAAAAGGCAGATCAAGACTGGGCGGCCAATACCGATCCGTCAAAGCCTCTCAACTCGGTCAATGGCAACCCGAAGCACCGGAGACCCCAAGGCTCGCCGAAGATACCCGGGGCAGACGCCGAGGCGGCCTCCACATCGTCAGGAGGCGTGCCGCCCTACCTGCAGAGCCGGGCCATAAGAGAGGCTTACGAGGCAAGGCTTTCCAAGCTCGATTACGAAGTGAGAACCGGAAAGCTCGTAGCCGTCGACGAGGTGAAGGTTATCGCCTTTAACACGGGGCGCATGGCGCGGGACAAGCTGATGAACATGCCGGATAGATTGGCGCCCTTGCTCGCAGGCATAAGCGACAGCCACGAGATACACCGGCTTCTCTCCGCCGAGATACGGCTTATATGCGAGGAACTCTCGAACGATGCAAGTAAATCGAACCGAAGCCATATATCTTGAGGCCTGGGCCGAGGGCTGGAAGCCGGACCCGGACATTACGGTCTCCCAGTGGGCGGACGAGTTCAGGTTCCTGCCCAAGAAGGCTTCGGCTGAGCCCGGTCGCTGGAGGACTTCGCGCACGCCGTACTTACGGGAGATAATGGACAGCCTTTCGCCGCAGAGCAAAATCGAGCGCGTGGTATTCATGAAGGGCGCGCAGATAGGCGGAACGGAAATAGGCTTCAACTGGTTGGGTTTCATCATCCATTTTTGCCCGGGCCCGGCGCTCATGGTGCAGCCCACGGTGGATATAGCCAAGCGCGTAAGCAAGCAGAGGCTTGCGCCGAGCATAGATGAGACGCCTGTTTTGCGCGAGCGCGTGGCAGAGGCTCGAAGCCGGGACTCCGGCAACACCATGTTCGTAAAAGAGTTCACCGGCGGCATGCTGATACTGACGGGCGCGAACAGCGCGGTCGGCCTCCGCTCCATGCCCATCCGCTTTCTCTTTCTCGACGAGGTGGACGGCTACCCCGGAGACGTCGACGGCGAAGGCGACCCAGTGTCATTGGCGGAGAAACGGACGGACACGTTCTCCCGGAAGAAAATCTTTATAGTATCCACGCCGAAGATAAAGGGGTTCTCCCGCATCGAGAGCGAATACCTTGCAACCGACCGACGCAGGTATTTCGTCCCCTGCCCTCATTGCAAAGAGTACGACTGGATACGCTGGCCCAACATCCAGTGGGATGAAGAAAGACCTGAGACGGCAAGCTTGCTCTGCGAGGCCTGCGGCTCACTCATCGAGGAGCACCACAAGACCTTCATGCTTGACCAAGGGTATTGGCGGCCGACGGCCAAAGGAGACGGACGCACGGCAGGCTTCCACCTGTCGAGCCTTTACTCGCCCCTTGGCTGGCGCTCATGGGCAAATATTGCGCGGGAGTTCTTGGTATCGAAAAACGATCCGGCGAAACTCAAGACGTGGGTCAACACGGTCCTTGGCGAAACGTGGCAAGAACGCGGCGATGTTCCGGAGTGGCAGAGGGTTGTCGACCTGAAAGCGCCCTACAGGTCAGGCGAGATACCGAAGGGGGTAATCATCATTACGGCAGGGGTCGACGTCCAGAAGAATCGCCTCTATTACGCAGTCCGTGGCTGGGGCGCGGCAAGCGAGTCGTGGCTCATCGAGCACGGCGAGCTTTACGGCGACACGGATCAGCCCGATGTATGGGGCCAGTTGAGCCTTGTGCTTGAAGGCGGGTTCGGGGATTTCAACATAATGAAGATGCTTATCGACACAGGATACAGGGCCGACGCTGTTTACGAGTTTTGCAGGCGACACCCCGGACGAGCCATACCGGTCAAGGGCCACGACAGGCAGGAGAAGCCGCTGAAATCCGCAACCATAGACATCACTGTGCGCGGCAAGACCATAAAGAACGGTCTACAGCTCTGGCACGTAGACACGGACTACTTCAAGTCATGGGTGCATGGCCGTCTCAACTGGGACACCACACAGCCAGGGGCATGGCATCTGCCCGAGGACACCACTGACGATTACTGTCGCCAGCTCGTGAACGAGTCAGTCGTGGTCTCGCCAAACGGCAAGAGGACATGGAAAGAGCACGGCGCGAATCATTACCTCGACTGCGAGATGCTGAATGCAGGAGCCGCCTACATGCTACAGGTGCACAGATTGAGGCCCAAGGGAGCGTCGGTTCAAGCGGCGACAGGCCGGAGGGTTATCAGTAAGGGCATAGAGATTTAAGGAGGGAGGACCTGATTGTGAAACTTCTTTATCGCGTTGATGAGGTTGCAAAGATAATATCGCGCAGCAGGAGGGGAGTCTACGAGCTTCTTAAAAGGGGGGAACTCATGGCTCATAACCCTAATCCTGGGCGAAAAGGACTGAGGATTACCGTAGAGTCAGTCAATGTCTTTGTGGAAAAATATAAGATAACGACCGATGAATTGGTGCGCTGATTCAAAATGTTGTGCGTATGCGTCCATATACCTCCACATGCTGTATTTACCTGTAGTCAGGCATTCAGTAGAATAAAATAAATCTACGCTCCCCGGCCTCATGAACCGGAGGAGTATCTTTAAAGGCCCGTAACCGTCCGGACGGCGGTTGCGGGCTTTTTCTTTTGGGGGCTTCATGGCTGGGATAACGCTTACAGAAGCCGAGACTCATCTTACG
>JACRCH010000086.1 GCA_016219115.1 Deltaproteobacteria bacterium | reverse complement strand
TCTGGGAAAAGGATGTCGAAACCGCTTGGCGCGAGGCAAAGGCCGGGGGCTGCTCCAACGACCTTTGGATGGAGCTTGCGGCAAAACGCGAAAAGGAGCACCCGGAGGACGCCCTCACGGTCTACCAGGGGCAGGTTGAACCCGTGCTCGCCCGAAAGAACAACGAAGCCTACAGGGAAGCAGTCGGCCTTTTGCGAAAGGTCCACGGGCTTATGGCCCGGCTCGGGAAGGAACCAAATTTCCAGCGATACCTCGAATCGGTCCGCATGAAGCACAAACCAAAACGGAACTTTATCAAAATGCTTGATAGGGCTAAGTGGTAATGTAAGCTGGTCTGCTTAGGAGACAAGTCCCTCCAAAAATTCAACCCCCGAACGTCTGTGAGCGGACCATTAGTCTTTTTATCTCCTCCGCCTGCCAAGCTTTCCCCCGGGCTGGCATAAGCATCCATACTGGCAGTGCCTCCCAATTGATTAATACATGAGCAAAGCATCCCTGATGAGCTTTCCCCTTAGCGGCTGCGAAGGGAATCAAGGAACCTTATCAGTTCCTCATCCGAATCCGTGTCCAGAATGAATATAGGGATATTACCTTCGACCACTTTAAAGTGGCCCTTGTGGCTCGAAAAGTCCCTTTGAGTGACGCAAAACCGGAATTCCTCTTGAGCGCCTTGCAGCACGGTGGAACGGGTTACTTACCATAGCCCGGAGACCGGCTTTTGCGTGCTTAAGGTCAATGTGGCCGGACTCGTGGTCATCATAGGCCAGCCCAGGGCGTTGGAGATGGCCGTACGGAACCGGAAGGCAAACAGGAGGGTGACGAAGCTGAGGGAAAGGCTTAAAGAGTTGCATTGAAAAGGATATCTGGTCCAGCCAGAGGATATGGACATACGTGCAGGATGCTGCGGGTTCCCTGTGGCGAGAAAGAGGTGCTTCGAGACCATCAGTGTTGTCGAGGTCCAGCGACCTTCTACCAGCCTCCGAAAGAATCTACGCTTGAGAAGTCGCGTGCCGATGCCCCGCCGGGGTTCGAGTGTGCCCTGAAGGCCTGGCAGCTCATAACTCACGAGCCCAAGAGCCCAACTTATAGGAGGTCTCCAGAAGTACTTTGCGCGGAACAGCTGACCCCTTCTTTTGATCCGCCACATTCCTGGTACCTTTTATTCGGTTAAGCGGTAACGCAGTTACCATCCATTCTTCCGTGCCTGTATGCAAACCCCTGTGAATTAAAAATAATTTGCTTGGCATGTTTGTTGCAATAATACAATTGGATGGTCGGTAGGGTTCCGGCCATACCGGAACTTTCGGGCCGAGATGCTGCACGCAGCCTGATTCTTTAAGAAGGCTGAAAATGTCGGAAGCTGTATCCCGCAGGTATTGACCAAACCGACCAGACGACCGTTCCCTGCCTTAGAGGCGTTCCTCCTTTGTCCAGTCATTAAGAAAAGCTTTTCTGCCAAGGGAAGAACGACCTCCTGTGAAATAGCCGATTGAGCATTTTATCAAGCGGGCTGACTTATAGCGACACCATGGGTCCATGGTTACCCTTTCTTATGATTCTATGAAACCGACGAGAGTTGTCCATCCCGAGACGCAGCACTTTCCCCTGTTTGGGCTTATTTCGAAGAACTCAAGCACTGGAGGCATCATTATCGGATGCCTTGTCCTTGCAGGCTGGTGGCTCGACATACCGATGCTCAAGGGCGGCCTCCCGAATCCGCCCTACATGGTGCCCAACACGGCGCTGGGTTTTATTTTTGCATGCGTCTCGCTCAGGTTGTTGAACGGCGCTGAGACCGGTCCGTAGATAAAGAAGAGACGGCTTGCCAGGATATGCGCCGCCGCGGTCGTGCTCATGGGGCTTCTGACTGAAGGCCGGTCTCTCCGGCAGGATGTCTCCCAACACGGCCCTGGGCTTTACCCTCGCCGGGCTGGCCCTTTTTTGCCCTGACTGCGAATGGCGCGGCGTCCGCCCCGCTCAAATCTTTGCGGTTACGGCCGCTTTCGTGGCGCTCCTTGCCCTTGTCGGCTATGCCTACGGCGTTTCTTCATTCTATTTAACCTACAAGGCCGGGATGGCGCTCCATACGGCCGTAAGCTTCCTCATCCTTTGCATAGGCATACTCTTCGTCCGCCCTGACAAGGGGGTTATGTCGTTCCTGGCGAGCGTGCAGGCCGGCGGCTTTATCGCGAGGCGCCTTATTCCCGTGGCCGTAGTCGCTCCCCTGCTGCTGGGCCTGTTGAGACAGGAGGGTGAGAGGGCCGGGTTTTACTCTGCCGAGTCGGGCATTATCCTCTTCGCGGTCTCCAACATAACAATCCTTGTCGCCATAATATGGCTGTACGCAGGAAGGCTGAACGACGTTGACGCCGAACGCCTGCATCAGGCGGAGCCGCTGCTCAGGGTCAACAGGGCGCTCAAGACGCTGAGCGAATCCAATATGGCCCTCGTTACCGCCGGTGACGAGGAGGAGCTTATAAACACGGTATGCCGGAACCTGGTCAGCCTGGGCGAATACAGGGCCGCGTGGGCCGGGTTCGTTGACGGCGAAAATGGCACGATAAGGCCGGCGGCAAGGGCAGGGCATCAGGGCTGCTGTCTCAATAATAACGTTATCTTTGGAGCAGATACCGAATTGAGCCGTTGCCCGGCCGGTCTGGTCGCCGCGGTCCGCGGCGGCAAGCCCTTTATCTGCAGGAGTCTCGTCGACGACCCGGGGTTCGCCCGATGGCGTGAACGCGTGCTTCAGCGGGGCTGCGCGTCCTTCATTTCCATGCCGCTGTCTCATTCCGGCAGGCTCACCGGATATCTTCGATGACGACGAGGTAAAGCTCCTTGAGGAGATTGCCGCCAACCTCTCTTACGGCATGGTTTCAATGCGCGCGCGGGCGGAGCATTCGCTGGCCGGGAAGGAAAAGGAGCGGCTTGAGGAGCAACTCCGGCACATGCAGAGGATGGAGGCAGTGGGACATCTCGCGGCGGGCATAGCCCATGAGTTCAATAACATACTCACGGCCCTAATGGGCTTCGCATGCATGCTTGAAAGCAGGGCTGAGGACCCTCGACAGAGGCGCTCGGTCGAGCAGATACTCCTGTTGGCGGACAGGGCCGCGAACCTGACGAGAGGGCTCCTTGCCTTCAGCAGAAGGCACGTGATTGAAATCAGGAGGGTCGATCTTAACGAGACCATAAAGAGCTTTGGAAAGATACTGGCGAAGCTGATAGGAGAGGACGTCGAGTTGAAAATACGGCTGTCCGCTGAGGACATAACGGTTATGGCCGACGCGGGGCAGATAGAGCAGGTCTTGATGAACCTGGCCACTAACGCCCGGGACGCCATGCCTCAAGGCGGGTTTTTCTCAATATCGACTGAAGTCGTCCGTATCCACGAGGGACTGGTCAATGTCAACGGCTTAAGCACGCCCGGCACATACGCGCTGATCTCGGTGTCCGATACGGGCTCGGGCATGGACCCAGCCACGCTGGTGAAGATATTCGACCCTTTCTTCACGACCAAGGAGGTTGGAAAGGGCACTACCTTCAGGATATACCTGCCGGTTGCCGATGAAAAACCTTCGGAGGTTCCGGCGGAAAAGCTCCTGCCCGCGCCTGGCGGGACCGAGACGGTATTGTTCGCGGATGATGATCCTGAGATACTGGACATGATGAGCGAGACGCTCAGCATGGCGGGCTACACCGTCATAGAGGCTGCTGACGGCAATGAGCCCCTGAGGAGGTTCAAGGAGAACAAGGACAGGGTCCAATTGGTCATATGGTGATGCCGAAGAAAAACGGCAGAGAGATTTATAACGAGGCCGCAAGGCTCATGCCGGCGATAAAGGCCATCTTTACGAGCGGTTACAACGAGGGAATTATCCATCGTGAAGGAGTCCTCGAGAAGGGATTGATTTTCGTGCCCAAACCGTATATGCCTTCGCAATTTTTCAGGAAAGATAAGAGAGGCGCTGGATATGAAAGAGCAGATAAACTGAGGGAAGGTGGAACTGGCATAGGGATATTTCCAAGCCGCGCCGCGTAAGAAGCATGAGGCGAAAAATTCCTTCGTACGGGCTTATGGAAGATACGGAAAGGAGGGGATATGAGGAACTTCTCGATAGGCTGGAAGCTGGCCCTTCTCGTTGGCACGGCGGCTGTTATACTGGTCATGCTCGGCGCCCTCGCCATGAGCCAGAGCAACAGGATCAAGGCCGCCTGGGACGACTACCAGCCGGCCGTGGCAGTCAGGCAGCAGACCATCTCCGAGATAAGATCGCTCTTCGGCTACGGCGGGGCCATACACGACTTCAAGAACTACGTGCTCCGCTCGACGCCCAGGCACGCCGGGCGGGCCGTGGAAAAGCTCGCTGCCGTTACGGCGGCCATAGACAGGTACAAGGCCATCAAGGGCGTAAGCCCGACGGAGGTTGAGGCCCTCGACACCGTGAGGGCCACGGCGGGGAAGTACCACGACGCCGTCGGAGCGGCAGCCGCCCTCATCGCAGGTGGCAAGACGGTGGCCGAAGTCGACTCGGCCATCAAGATCGACGACAGCCCGGCTTTGAAGGCCTTCGATGTCCTGACCGGGGAGTACGAGCGGCTCACGGCGGCAGCCACCGGGAAGATCAACTCCTCGATGGCGGTCTTCAGGGTGGTACTGGGCGCCTCCATCGCAGCGGCCCTAATAATCCTCTCGATCTTCGGCTCCATCGTCGTGAGGAGCATAACGCGCCCCGTCAGTGCGCTTTCGAGGGCGACCGAGAGGATTGCCGGCGGCGACCTCACGGTTGACATAGATGTGACGAGCGGGGACGAAATAGGCCAGCTCATGGAGGCCATGAAGAAGATGGTCGGCAAGCTCCGCGAAGTGGTTTCGGAGGTGCGCGCGGTTTCGGACAACGTGGCTGCCGGAGCGCGGGAGCTTAGCGCTAAGGCGCAGCCGATTTCACAGGGCGCCGCCGAGCAGGCCGCCTCCATAGAGGAGACCTCCTCCTCGATGGAGGAGATGATCTCGAACATAAGCCAGAACTCGGATAACGCCCAGCAGACGGAGAGGATTGCCCGGAAGTCATCGGCTGACGCCAAGGAGAGCGGGAAGGCGGTGGCCGAGACGGTCGGCGCGATGAATGAGATAGCCTCGAAGGTATCTATAATCGAGGAGATAGCGAGGCAGACGAACCTTTTGGCTTTGAACACGGCCACAGAGGCCGCGAGGGATGGAGAACACGGCAAGGGTTTCGTAGTAGCCTCCGAGGTGAGGAAGCTTGCGGAGAGGAGCCGGACGGCGGCCTCGGAGATAGGCCGGCTTTCCGCCGCGAGCGTTCAGGTTGCGCAGAGGGGCGGAGAGATGCTCTCAAGGCTTGTCCCCGATATACAGCGGACGGCCGAGCTTGTGCGGGATATAACGGCGGCGAGCTCGGAGCAGAATTCCGGGGCAGAGCAGATAAACAGGGCATTGCAGCAGCTTGACCAGGTAATCCAGCAGAACGCGAGCGGGGCCTCGGAGCTGGCGTCTACCTCTGTGAAGCTCAGGCCAGTCCGAGCAGCTTCAGGCTACGATAGCCTTCTTCAGGGTGTCGGCGGAAGGGTAACTGTATTTGTTTAAACTACCTATTGACAGGGAGGCTGCCGGGATTGCGCTCGCTGTGTGTGTTTGATGCATATACTGACGCAATTGGCAGTAAAGCGCAGACAGGACATCCCTCTATCCTTCTGTATTTAACCTTTCTGATCGAATAATCGCCCATATCGAAGAGGCAAAGGCGCTCTGTTGGCTTCAAAAACCCTGTGACATACTTTATGGCCTCCATGGCCGCGAACGCGCCGAGCGCATGGGCGACGGCCCCGAAGACCGGGAAGGCAAGGGGGTCCCAGTAAGGCGGGTCATCGGGATAGAGACATTCGAGGCATCCGGTAGATCCAGGGACAAAGAGGGCCATCTGCGCCTCAAGTGCGTCCATCGCCGTAAAAAGTAGGGGCGTTCTTTTTTCAAAAGCAGCCCTGTTCATGGCCCTTCTTTCAGGGAAGTTGTGGCGGGCGTCTATGATGAGGTCAACCCCCTTCAAAAGTGGAGCCAATGACTCCGTCGTTATCGGCATGTCATGGCCTTCGACAATCGTCGATGACGAGTATTCACGGAGCCGTTCGGCTGCAGCCTCTACCCTCGGCAATCCTATGGCCGACTCTTTCAGGACCGTCTGCCTGTTCAGGTCTTCAATTTCAAGATCCCCTGAGTGTATGAGGATAAGCTTGCCTATGCCGGCGCCAACGAGTCCATACGCTATCTGGCCGCCGACACCGCCGGCGCCTGCAAGAAGAACGGTAGAAGAGCGAAGCCTTTCCTGGTGGTCTTCTGCAAAACCGTCGTGAAGGAGCTGGCGAGAGAACCTCTTGTTTGTTGACACCGCTACATTCATAATAATTTACCCGCAAAAGAGATCAATTCGTCATCTCTCAAGCCGCCCTTCTTACTCGTCGCAAGCCCCCTCACCTTGCCGAGTACGCGCCTTGTTAGACCTTCACCCGGCTCATACCCGAGTTCCCTTAGCTTGTAGGCTATCGCCTTTGTGCCTGAGTGCTTGCCTATTACGATAGACCTCGTGGCCCCCACGACTTCGGGTTCAAAGGGCTCATAGGTGGACGGGTCTTTGAGGATGCCGTCCACATGGATGCCTGATTCGTGGGCGAATACCTTCCCCCCTACTATGCTCTTCGATTCAGGCAAACTCCTGTTCGCCGCCTTTGAGACGAACTCGGCCAAGGGCTTTAACATCTGTGTTATTATTCCCGTGTCGTGTCCCATTATGACCTTCAGGGCCATGACCACCTCTTCAAGTGGCGCATTTCCGGCCCTCTCGCCAAGGCCTGCTATCGTCGTATCGATAAATCTGCCGCCTGCCATTACTCCCGCAATTGCGTTTGCCGTAGCCATGCCGAAGTCGTTGTGCGTATGGATCTCTATGTCCATATCCGTAGAGCCTCTTAATCCGACTATACGTCCCCGCAATGAAAATGGCTCCGAGATGCCGACCGTATCGCAGTACCTTAAACGGCACGCCCCTAAAGCCTTTGCAGCCAAGGCGTACTCAATAAGAAATTCCATATCTGCCCTCGATGCGTCCTCAGCCCCGACCGAGACTGTAGAGCCTGAGCGGATGGCAAATGCTACAGCCTCTTCGAGCCTCTTCAGGACCCAGGGCTTGTCTTTGCCGAGCTTCTTTTCGATCATCAGGTCAGAGACGGGCAGCGATATATGGATATTCCGTACGCCGCACTCAAGGGAGCTTTCGATATCCCTTCTTTCGGCCCTGTTCCAGGCGACTATCTCTGAAGGAAGACACAGGCCGGCAATCTCTTTAATGGCCTTTTTTTCATCATGGCCTATGGCAGGTATGCCGGCCTCTATGTAAGGGACCCCTGCCTCGGCGAGCTTTACGGCTATGGCCACCTTCTCCTCTACCGTGAAGGCTACCCCTGGGGTCTGCTCGCCGTCACGTAATGTTGTGTCGAGTATCTTTACCATCACTCCACCTTCTTCGCGTTTACCGTCAGGGGGAGCCTCGGCATGACGTCCATGGGATCGATAAATAGTTTGGCTCCGCCCTCCAACTCGACCGTGCCTCCGAAGGCGTAGGCCGGGTCTGTGGCTATTATCCTGGCCTCAAGGTCCTTCTTCGGGATATAGACGCTCAAGCCTCCGTTAACGGACCTTACCATCACCTTCATTACGCGCTCCTCCCGAGATTTATCGCCTCTTTCTGTAATTTGCCCTTCTGCCTGCCTGACGGGGCGAGCCTTTCAGCAGCCTTCACCACGGCCGCCTCAAGGGGCTCTTCAGGCACATCCGTCACAGGCAGCACCCCCCTTGACACCAGCTCCTTGTGGGGGCCGTAGCCTACCCTAAGACATACTACGGCGTCGCAGTCCTCTATCGACTTGATGATATTTTCAAGCGTCACTTCCTTTTCTCCGCAGTCATTTGAGCCGTGGCAGTACTGCTCTACCTTCCTGATATTCACAAGCCTGGCCTCGTTTCCTTTTACCCTGTATATGAGGAACTCTTTCGCGTGGCCGAAGTGCAGGTTTACGACCGCCATGCCCTTTGTGCAGGCCGCGATGAGGTATTCGCCCACCGGAGGACCCATTTCTTCCCTGGCCTCCATTGCCTTCTCCTTCATGCGCTCCATGATGGCTTCAACCTTTTCCTTCCATTCCCGGCGGGCCAGGCCGCCATCTTCAGTTATTTCAGCTTTCAGGAATGTATCCTTGCCCATCTCCATGAAGCGGTCCTCTCCGAGCTTGCCGACGGCATCGGCCCTGCACTGGCGGCAGTGGGCCATCTGCTTTGAGTCGCCGCAGGCGGCCCTTACATCTTCAAGCTCTTGGGCTGTAGGCTCCGGGCGCCCCTTGAGGCCGAAGAGTGTACCGTGCTCTGCCTTTGCTATAAGTGGCATTATGTTGTGCATGAAGGCGCCCATGAGCTTTATCTTCTTTGAAAGGGTCGGCATCTCACCGTCATTTATGCCGGGGATAAGGAGCGAGTTGACCTTTACAAGCACATCCTTCTCAACGAGCCTCTTTATCCCCTCCTGCTGCCTGAAGAGGAACTCTTCGAAGGCCTCCCTTGATGTCTCCTTCTTCCTGTCGAGGATGACCCAACTGTAAACCTCCATGGCCTTCTCCACATAGAAGGTATTAAGTGTGACCGTCACATGCTCTACTCCAATTGACGCTATCTCGTCGGCATACTCTAGGAGTTTCAGTCCGTTTGTGGAGAGGCAGAGCTTGAGGTCCGGGAAGGCCTCCTTCACGAGCCTCATCGTCGTGAAGGTCTTTTCGGGGTTAGCGAGGGCGTCCCCAGGACCAGCTATGCCTATGACTGACAATTCCTTCACCTGGGAGGCTACGAAGGCTACCTTCTTGAGGGCCTCATCAGGGGTTAGGCGCTCGGCGATAACGCCGGGGCGGCTCTCGTTGGAGCAGTCGTACTTCCTGTTGCAGTAATTGCACTGGATATTGCACTTGGGGGCCACCCCAAGGTGCATCCTCGCGAAGAAGTGGTGGGCCGCCTCTGAGTAGCATGGGTGGTCTGCCACCCTCGGGTCGCATGAAGATTTCACTAATGTATCTGAACAGGCGCTCATCGTATCAGCTCCTTTTAGCGGCAGTATTTAAATATTCCGGTTTTTCTTTGCCTACTTTCTTTTTCAAAAAACAGGAGGCGCCCTGAGCGCAGGCTGTGGCAACAAGGCAGCCGCAATCCGTTTTTTCTTTGCTTACTCTCTTTTTTTAAAAAAGAAAGTAAGTTGACAAAGGAACAGCCAGACGCTTATTATGGATTAGCAATAAGGGTACCGTTACACCGCGCCAAGCCAACTACTTGAAATATGACGATATTTTAAAATAGCGCCCCTGCACCTGAGTGTAGGCAAATGGACATTTTGTAGGTATTTCACATGAACCCAACGCACCTCCAGTACACCAATCTTACGGGCATACCTACCGCTCACTTCGCCTCACCTCTATTCAATGAGCGCCCCATTGAGACTCACATAAACGGCGTCCGTGAGATGAACAGCCCTTTATTCGCCACCCTTGACAGGTTCACAGAGGCGGAAGCGCCGCATATCTTCATGGAGCACATGAAGGCCATGTTCAGCCTCGACGAGGAGGAGACCATAGCCGGGAAGAAGTGCTTCAAGGCAAATTACCTGAGGCTTTTACGGGGATGGTTCTTCGATTCAAACAGGCCGGAAGGGGCTGTAATGAAGGGCTGGGCAGAGAGCAGGTTCGGCCTTATGCCCCTATTCCATGGAGATGCGATAACGGATGTGAACTGCCGGGCCTACTGGAATTACATTTCGGAGAGGATGCACCCGAGGTTCAACAACAACGCCATCTTCTGCCAGTTCGACATACTCTACGAGTTCGCCCAGTATTTCCTGAAGAGGTTTGAGAGAAGCGGCCCCGTGACCCTCTACAGGGGGCTTAATATTTCGGGCAGGGAAGACCCGGTAATCCAGAAGACAGAGAAGCGGCGATGGATAGTCCGTAACAACAGCCTGGTGAGCTACACTGCCTGCAGGGAACGGGCCTCGGAGTTCGGGGATATAATACTCATGGTAGAAGTGCCCTTCGAGAAGACACTCTGCTTCCCGAAACTGCTTCCAGGGAAACTTCCTGCTTACGAGAACGAGTACATAATACTCGGCGGCGACTATATATCAACGGTGGTGGAGCTTGAGCCATGACGGGCTTGCCATAGCCGATAACGCTCCCTTTTCCTCCAAATTGTAGCCTTTCCTACAGACCCCGACAGCTCTGCCTCCCTGAAAAACCGCAGCCTTGTACCTGGCACGGCCCTTGCTTTCACATCCTGCCGGAATAATCGAACATGTCAATCTTCTTAAGGAGGATAAGATGTCAACAGCAGCCGGGGACCCGATATTTTCAACAGACTTCATGGTCGAGCTCATGAAGCAGTTGAAGGCCTGCGACCCGGGGCGCGCAGGCTCTTCGGACGCCGCCGAATTAACCGCGCCCTTCGTTATCACGGATGAGAAGAGGAGAACCATGCCTGTAACAGGCGGCCCTGACGCGGCGACTATAATGCGGATAAACGCCTTTTACAACGCCATAGCAACGCTGATTGAAAAGGAGTGCGGGGCCATGGCCATATCCCTTGTAAACTTGAGTCACGAGGGCTTCGGCCGTGTGGTGATAACGAAGGGGAAACTCGTTGTGCTCGACAAGACGCTGCGTGACGTACACCGCTTCGGTTTCCGGGACCTTAAGAAGATGAAGGACGAGAGCGATAAGTACCTCTCCGTGGCCTTGCAGCTTATCGGGAAATACCCGGAGGTCGCAAGGATGTAGGGTAGCGCAGGGCGTGGAGATGAAAAAGGCCCGCCCGTAAGAGCGCCACCGTGCGCCCCATTTCTCCGGACCGGGGTGAGAGGAATTTTTTCTTGACAATATTCGTTTATGTAAATATTGTAATACATCGTGGCTGTGATTAATGACATACTCTTCGCCTTCTCCGACGAGGCGAGGCTCAGGATGGCGCTACTTCTGGAGGGCTCCGCACTGTGCGTAAATTGCCTCGTCAAGGTCCTCGACATGCCACAGCCGACGGTATCGAGGCACCTGGCCATCCTCAAGAGGACCGGCGTAGTCGCTACGAAGAGGGACGGACTTTACTCCTATTACAGTTTAAGCAAGGAGGGATCCTTCGGTGCGCTCGGCAAAAGACTCGTTCGCATCTACGGCAGGGAGCTTGCCAAAGTGAAACCGTTCATGGATGACAGGGAGAGGCTCGAAGAACTGTCCCGTGTGTGTGCCGCGGACTGCAGGACCGGCATCAAGTGAAGGAGGAGGGATTATGAAGAGGTACAGGGACGTTGAGGGCGACGGCGGCTCCGGGATAGTGGGGCAGGTAACGGAGAAGCTCGGCCTTCTCAATGAGAGGATGGCCAAAGTCAGGCGCAAAGTGGCCGTGATGAGCGGCAAGGGCGGCGTTGGCAAGAGCACCGTAACGGTTGGGCTCGCCTCGGCGCTGGCTGCGCGGGGGCTTAGGGTCGGCATACTCGACGCGGACCTGAACGGCCCATCCATACCCGACATGATGGGCATCGACGCTGCGGTGGAGCACGGACCCGGGGGCGCAATCCCTGCAGAGGCCTTCTCGATAAAAGCGATGAGCATGGACCTCTTCCTCGCCTCGCCGGAGCGGCACGTAAGGTGGGACGGGCCCTCTGAGACCTCTCCATGGGTGAGTACCTTCGAGGCGACGGCGCTGCGCGAGCTCCTCGCCGATACCGCATGGGGGGAACTCGACATGCTCCTCATTGACCTCCCTCCGGGGCACACCCGCTTTAACGACCTCTCGGGGCTTCTTCCGGGCCTCGACGGCGTCGTCATGGTCACGACACCATCAGAGGTGTCGAACCTCATAGTGCTCAAGTCGATAAACAAGGTGAAGGAGTCGGGGGTCCCGGTGGCGGGGATACTGGAGAACATGATGGGCTACACCTGCGTCCACTGCGGCGGGAAGAACGAGCTCTTCGCCGGAGAGGATATGAGAGAGGCCTTCGAGTACGCCGGCGTGCCATGCCTCGGGAGGGTCACCTTTGACAGGGCCTTGTCTGACCTGAAGGGCTACCTCGCAGGCGGCAAGTGCGTGGCCCGGGGCATCTTCGACGAGATAGGCGGGAAGGTCCTCGACTTCGTAGAGACTTCCAAAGAGAAGAGAGGAAAGGGGGAGTGAGATGAAGTTCCTGTGCGACGGTTGTGGCTCCAAGATGGCCCTCAAGGAGGCCGAGGGCTTTGACGACAACACGGTTACAATATCCTTCGTATGCGAGAAGTGTGGAACCGGCTTCTCCATGCTCGCAAACCCCATGGAGACGCAGCTTGTAAAGGGCCTCGGCGTACAGGTCGGGGGGAGGAAGGGGCCCCATGAGCCCATGGAGGTCTTGAAGGGCTCTCTCGTTACTGGCGAGGGGGGGCACGAAGGGGAGCTTCCATGGGAGAAGGAGGCACTGGAGAGGCTTGAGAGGGTACCACTCTTTGCCAGACCCATGGCGAGAAAGGGCATCGAGAGGTACGCAAGGGAGAATGGTTATTCCACCATAACCCCCGAGGTCATGGAAGAGGCCAGAAAGGCCTCGGGCATGTAGCGGCGCCGTCCGGATCAGGTGCGCGCCTCGGGGGGAAGGTTTCGAGGAGGATATCGACCTGCCTCTCTACGGCCTCCTTGACATTCGGGTCGAGCCTCCTGAGCCACCTGCCTGGTATTGACTCCACGCCGTAAAAAGCCCCTGCGAGCATGCCGGCTATCGCTCCATTGGTATCTGCGTCGCCGCCGTAATTTACCGTCTTTACGATACACGCCTCGAAGTCGCCTGTAGAGAAGAAAGAATGGAGGACTGTCCTTACCGTGTGGACTATATAGCCGTCGGTGTCTATGGGTTTGAACCTGGTGTAGTCAAAGGCAGGTGTCTCTTCCATCAGTCGCCTGGCCGTTGCGTGGAGAGGGGCTTCCCCTCCCATGAGGATGCTTAACGAGGTAAGGAGGCCTATGATGTAGCTACCCCTGTCGGACTCCTCATTGTTGTGGGTTATGCGTCCCTGGATGGATGTCCACTCCATGAGGCGTTGATTGTCCCCAAGGGTGGCTATGATGACAGGCAGGTTTCTCATGGCGGCGCCGTTGCCGGCGGAGCGCTCCGAAGGTTCCGCGACCGTCTCTCCCGTAAGAGAGAACCTTACGAGCCCCCGCCTGACCGTCCCGCCTATGTCCACCGGCTTTGATCTCATCCAGTCAAGGAAAGAGGTAGCGACTGTATGGGCATCCATCGCGCCTTTTGAAAGGAGGGCCTCACCAAGGGCCAGGCTCATCTCCGTATCGTCAGTTACCCTTCCAGCTTTTAACTTAAGCCAGCCGCCGCCTATTATCTCTTTATGGACCCCGTAGGCAGACTTTATTTCATTTGGGATCATGAACTCGACTGTAGCTCCGAGAGCGTCTCCTATGGCAACGCCGAGGTAGGCGGCCTTTGCCCTATCGATTATGGATTTCACATCCTTACGCTGTGAATGTATGGCAGCCCCTCGGGCAGACTCTGGAGCAGGCCTCGCAGCCTATGCAATTGCCGTCATTGGCCACCTTCATCACCATGGCCCCCTCGTCTTCGTAGTCGTCATCCTCGACAATGGAGGCCCTCTCGAC
>JACRCH010000083.1 GCA_016219115.1 Deltaproteobacteria bacterium | reverse complement strand
GTTTTATTGACTGACTTAAAATTCTCCGCCATAAATGACGGAGAATTTTGATGGTATGGAAGGTCATTTTTATTTGCCAGCCTTGACCCGCCGCTAAAGCGACGGGATTGCGGAGTGGCACACCCATTCAACCCGAAGGAAATATTAAACCCCGTGAAAAAACTCGCAATACTCCTGATAATCCTCTCGTCCATTCTGTCGTCCCGGAGCGGCTACTGCGAGGACGCGCGGATCGCGGATGTGGCCGTCTCGAGGAACCATGCGCTTTCCATCACCTTCTCCGTAAAGGACGCGTTCACGAAAGACATAGACGAGGCGATAAAGACAGGCCTGCCGACCACCTTCAACTTCATCGTCGAGATCAACCGGTTGAGGAGCGCGTGGTTCAACGAAACCGTGGGCGGGACAAGGCTCAGGCATACGGTCAAGTACGATTCGCTCAAAGAGGAGTACGAGATCTCCATAGACGAGATGGGAGAAAGACCGATAAGGACGAAAGACATAAACGAGATGAAGGCGCTTATGTCGGTCGTGACTTCAGCGGATATAAAACCGGTCAAGCCCCTGGTCCACGGGGAGGAGTACGAGTTCAGGGTAAAGGCGGAGCTGCATACCGTCGAACTGCCGTTCCTGTTGAACTATCTCCTTTTTTTCGTGAAGCTGTGGGATTTCGAGACGAGCTGGTACGCCTACAGCTTCACACCTTAAGGCAGGCATGAACGAGACTCTCAGATTGGAGATCGAGCAGAAGAGGCGCCGCCGCGAGTTCTACATAATACTCGCGGTCATACCCGTCGTCATACTCTTCACCTTTATCGAGTCGCATATCTCCATCATCAGCGGCGATGTCCCGATAGCCACCAACATACTGATCCTCGGGCTCATCAACATAAACATAATACTGCTGATACTGCTCATATTCCTGGTGCTCCGCAACACCGTAAAACTCTTCCTCGAACGAAAACGAAAGACCATGGGCTCAAAGCTCATGACGAAACTGATCACCGCCTTCGTGACCCTGACGATAGTCCCTACGTTCATCCTCTTTTTCGTCGTCATCGGTTTCATAAACAAGTCGATAGACGGCTGGTTCGGCATAAAGATAGAGGGCTCTTTGCAGGAGTCCCTTGAATTGGGGCAGAACTACTACAGGGACATGACCGACAGGCTCATGTCCGCCTCCAGGATAATGGCCAACACCCTCGGCAAGGAAGGCATCTCGGATGAGGAAAAGCTCAGGGCGTACCTGGATTCCAAAATGGAGGAGAACGATTTCTCCACAATCGAGGTCTTCACCAGGGACGGCAGCAGGATTGCCTACGCTCTTTCCGGGAAGATCAACAAGAACATGGTCCCCGACGTCGAGATCGAGCCGGTCAATAAGGCCATGAAGGGCGAGGCCCTAAACTTCCTTCAGACCATGAAGGTGGGCGACGTCGTCAGGGCCATCGCCCCGGTCACGCTCGCGTCCTACCCGGACAGGACCGAGGCGGTGGTAGTCGTAAGCTACTATGTTCCCAAAAGCCTCGTGGACAAGATGAAGGAGATATCCGCGGCCTTCGAGGGGTACAAGCAATTGAAGATACTTAAAAACCCCGTGAAGGCGAGCTACTTCACGATCCTCTCCATCATCACCCTGCTGATAGTCTTTTTTTCGATCTGGATCGGGAGGTATCTCGCCAAGGAGCTGACTGTCCCCATACAGGAGCTTGCCGAGGGCACGCACGCGGTAGCGAGCGGGAACCTCGATTACAGGATCAATGTCGAGTCGAACGACGAGATAGGCCTCCTGGTAAAATCCTTCAACAGGATGACCGAAGACCTCAAGGCCGGCAAATCGAAGATCGAGACGGCCAACCTGGATCTCAGAAGGAGCAATACTGAGCTCGAGCAGAGAAGGCAGTACATCGAGATCGTCCTCGGGAACGTCCCGGCCGGCGTAATCTCCATAGACAAGTCGGGCAAGATCGTCTCTCTCAACAGGGTAGCCGCCGACATACTAGGCACCGGCGAAGGTTACGCGCTCGGTAAAAACTACAGGGAGGTCCTCAGGCAGGAGGACAGGAACGCCTTCAAGGAGATGATACGCGAGATGAACGAGGTGGGTTTTTCGAACATGGAGCGGCAGATGAGGGTGGCGGTAAAGGACAAGGTCATGACGGTCCTTGTCAACCTCAACGCCCTCAAGGACGAGTCCGGGAATTATCTCGGCCTGGTGGCGGTCCTTGACGACCTTACGCACCTTTTAAAGACGCAGAGGATGTTCGCGTGGAAGGAGGTCGCCAGAAGGATCGCCCACGAGATAAAGAACCCGTTGACGCCCATAAAGCTATCCGCGCAGAGGCTCCGCAAGAAATACCTTGATAAGTTCCCCGAAGATGATAATGTTTTTGACGAGTGCACGACCACCATCATAAAACAGGTCGATGAGCTCAAGACCCTTGTCAACGAGTTCTCAAGCTTCGCCAGGATGCCCGCCTCCAACCCGAGCCCCAACGACTTAAACGAGATAGTCAACGAGACGGTAGCCCTGTATAAATCCGGGCAGAGAAGGATATTGTTCGAGGCCAGGACCGACGAGAAGCTCCCGATACTCGACATAGACAGGGACCAGATGAAGAGGGTCCTGATAAACCTCATAGACAACGCCATCTCCGCCGTGGGCGAGGAAGGCCGCGTACGGGTGGAGACGGCTTACCTGGAAGAGCTTCAGCAGGCGCGCCTCGAGGTCATCGACGACGGGGAGGGGATCCCGGCGGACTTGAAGCAGAAGCTCTTCGAGCCGTACTTCTCGACCAGGAAATCAGGCACGGGACTCGGGCTCGCCATCGTCAATAACATCGTGGCCGACCACAACGGCTACATAAGGGTAAAGGACAATCAACCGAAAGGCACGCGTTTCATCATAGAGCTGCCGGTGAAGGCTACGACGATATGAAGACGGTGATGATAGTAGACGATGAGAAGAACATCAGGGACGCCCTTTCCGGCGTTTTGAAGGACGAGGGGTTCGCGGTGATAGCGGCGGGAAGCGCCGAGGAGGCCTTCAGGAAGCTTGACTCCGAGAAGACCCCGGATGTGATACTCCTTGATATATGGCTGCCGGGCATGGACGGCACCGACGCCCTCAAAGAGATCAAGGTGAAGTTCCCGGACCTTCCGGTCATAATGATCTCAGGCCACGCGAATATCGAGACGGCGGTCAAGACCACCAAGCTCGGCGCGTATGACTTCATCGAAAAGCCCCTTTCGCTTGACAAGGTGATACTCTGCGTCGAGCACGCGATGGAGCACAAGAGGCTTATCGAGGAGAACACGCTGCTTAAGTCCAAGGCGTGGGCCAAGTATGAGATAATCGGCAGGTCGAAGTCGATGGCGGCCCTGAAAAACGACATAAGGAGGGCGGGGCCCACAAACAGCTGGATCCTCATAACGGGCGAGAACGGCACGGGCAAAGAGCTCGTTGCCCGCAACATCCATCTCTTCTCCAACAGGTCAGGCAGGCCCTTCATAGAGGTAAACTGCGCGGCTATCCCGGAGGAGCTTATCGAAAGCGAGCTCTTCGGCCACGAAAGGGGGGCCTTCACAAGCGCGGTGGCGCAGAAAAAAGGCAAGTTCGACATGGCCGACAAGGGTACGATATTCCTGGACGAGATCGGGGATATGTCCATGAAGACCCAGGCCAAGGTATTGAGGATACTCCAGGAGCAGACCTTCGAGAGGGTAGGGGGAAACGAGCAGATAAAGGTCGATGTAAGGGTAATAGCGGCCACTAACAAGAACCTCACCGAGCAGATCGCGAAGGGCACATTCAGGGAAGACCTGTTCTACAGGCTCAATGTCATCCCCTTCCATGTGCCGCCGCTTCGTGAAAGGACAGAGGACATCCCGCTTTTCGTGGAGTACTTCCTGAAGGAGTTCGCCAGAGAGACCGCCAGGGAGGTGCTGACGGTCAGTAAAGAGGCGATGGACGTATTTCTTAACTACCAGTGGCCCGGAAACGTAAGGGAGCTTAAAAACCTCATCGAGAGGCTTGTCATAATGACCCCATCGAGCGTAATAACCCCCGACGACATACCGATTTATTTGAAGGGCGCGGCTCCGGCCCAGGCCCGGAACATCTTCGGGAGCATGCTTTTGAAGGAAGCCAGAAGGGACTTTGAGCGTGAGTTCATAGCCATAAAACTGAAGGAGTTCGGAGGGAACATCGCCAGGACTGCCGAGGCCATCGGCATAGAAAGGAGCCATCTCTATAGAAAGATAAGGAATTATGGCATAGAACATGACAATCTTATTTAACTAAAACTGTAAAACTTATACAATTAAAATTCTCCGCCATAAATGACGGAGAATTTTGATGGTATGGAAGGTCATTTTTGTTTGCCAGCCTTGACCCGCCGCTAAAGCGACGGGATTGCGGAGTGGCACACCCATTCATAGTTTTGCCCACCATTGACCAACATCCCTGACAACTGTTTAAACCAATAGAGTAATATATTTTAATAAATACTTGACATGCAGTGATATTGATGCTATATGTTAAACATAACATTTAGCATAATGTATTATATCAAGAAAAAGTGAACAGACCATTCCCTTACAAGTACGGCGGGAAGAGCCCCTTTAAAGATACAGAGAACGGATAGGGGCCCCTGGCAAGCATTCCTGAACAATCCAACTGGAAAGCGGTGATGATAATGAGAAGACCTGTACTTTTGGTAGTTGACGATGAGAAGACCGTCAGGGAGATGCTGAAGATGATATTGAGCGACTCTTACGAGGTTTTGCTCGCGGAAGACGGACAACAAGCCCTTAAAACGGTCGAGACGCAGCAGGTCGACATGGTACTTATGGATGTGAACCTGCCGGGCATGGACGGACTTAAGGCGCTTGAGCTGGTAAAAGAAGCGGACCAGGATATAGAGGTAGTGATGCTCTCCGCCGAAAACAGCGCCCAGCAGGCCGTCACTGCCTTGAGAAAAGGCGCTTATGACTATATCACGAAGCCATTTGACAGCGAGGACCTCCTATCCACGCTGAAGAGGCTCTCTGACAGGCTTACGCTCAAGACCGAGGTCGATTACCTCAAGGGGGAGCTGAAGGTCAAAAAAGGTTACGGAGAGATAACCAGCAGGTCTCCCAGGATGAGGGTCGTCTTTGAGCTTATAAACGCCGTCAGCCAAACATCTTCAAGCGTCCTTATTACCGGGGAGAGCGGCACCGGAAAAGAGCTTGTGGCCAGGGCCATTCAGTCGAGAGGCCCGAGGAGAGACAAACCGTTCGTGGCGGTCAACTGCGGGGCTGTCCCGGCGGACCTCATGGAGAGCGAGCTTTTCGGCCACGAGAAGGGTTCATTCACCGGGGCCCACGCCAGAAAGATAGGGAAGTTCGAGTACGCCGACGGCGGAACGCTCTTTCTCGACGAGGTCTCCACGCTCCCGATGCACCTCCAGGTAAAGCTCTTGAGGGTGCTTCAGGAAAAATCGTTTGAGAGGGTCGGCTCCAACATACCGATAAAGGTCGACATAAGGGTCATGGCCGCCACTAATGTAGACCTTGAGAAAGAGGTGAGGAAGGGCACATTCAGGGAAGACCTCTACTACAGGTTGAAGGTCGTGCCGATAGAGCTGCCTCCGCTTCGTGAAAGGCGCGAGGACATCCCTCTCCTGATCCATCATTTCCTGAAAAAGCACGCGATGGCGTTCAACAAACCGGTCCCGGGGATCTCGGCCGAGGCGATAAACGCGCTCCGAAACTTCTCATGGCCCGGTAACATCAGGGAACTTGAGAACCTCATAGAGCGGCTCGTCGTGCTCTCCAGAGACGGCCGTGAGATAACCTACGAGGACCTTCCCGTCGGCATGTTCACTACCGATATCGACGGTTATCCGAAGGGGGAGGCGCGAAACTTCAGGGAGGCCGTTGAGTCTTTCGAGCGGCACTACATAATAGGCGTCTTGAACAAGACCAACTGGAACAAGCTTGAGGCCTCAAGGAGGATGAAGGTCCACAGAAATACGCTTTTACTCAAGATGAAGGCCCTTAAGATAAAAAAACCAAAGAGCCTGAATAGATAGCACCGTAAGCCCCCTGGCAACGGTGCGTTGAGGGCTTTTGGCGGAAAAGGGCCTCTCATGAACCACCCCGCAAGCCTTGCCAGCGGGGTACCCAAAGGTAAATCTGTTTTTATATACGCGGCAAGCCGCGGAATTAAAATTCTCCGCCATAAATGACGGAGAATTTTGATGGTATGGAAGATCATTTGTATTTGCCAGCCTTGACCCGCCGCTAAAGCGACGGGATTGCAGAGTGGCACACCCATTCAACCCGAAGGAAATATTAAAAGCCTTGCGAAAGTCCGATAAAGCCTCATTATCATCCCTGCTCACTGGAACCGCAGCTTCCCGGCGTCATCCAAACGGCTGCCCAAAGAGACTCCCTTACATGTCAATTTCTTTCCTTTAAATGCAGAGATCTGTCCGTTACTCGGCTGATCCCGTCCTGACGCCGCCTCTCCTCAAGTAAAAAAACAATTTGAAAATTGCAATGTTCCCGTTTTTGTGATATGAAATCCCTGATAAACCATTAAAATCACCGGCGGTTCGGGGGCCGGACAGGCACGATAATACATTTATCTTTTTGGAGGTTATTTAAAAATGTCCGGGCATTCTAAATGGGCCAACATAAAACACAAGAAGGCGAAGACCGACGCAAAGAAGGGCAAGATATTCACCAAGCTCATCAAGGAGGTAATGGTCGCCGCCAAAGCAGGCAGCGACATCTCCGGCAACCCGCGCTTAAGGCTCGCCGTCGAGAAGGCCAAGGCCGTGAACGTGCCCGCCGACAATATCGACAGGGCGATCAAGAAAGGCGCCGGCGAGCTTCAGAACGTAAACTATGAAGAGGGCACCTACGAGGGTTACGGACCCGGAGGGGTGGCGGTCCTTGTAAACTTCATGACCGACAACAGGAACAGGACGGCCTCCGAAGTGCGTCACGCCTTCACCAGCGCCGGCGGAAGCCTTGGCCTGAGCGGGTCGGTCGCCTACATGTTCGAGAAGAAGGGCGTTTTTACCTTTGACATGAAGGCCATGACCGAGGAGAAGCTGATGGAGGCCGCGCTTGAGGCCGGGGCCGAAGACGTCGTGCCGAACCAGGATGACGGGGTCTATGAGGTATTCACCGAGCATACCGACTTCAATAACGTCAAGACGGCATTCGACAACGCCGGAGTCAAGTACAGGTCCGCCGACATAGCGATGATACCGAAGACCACGGTCAAGGTCGAGGGCAAGGTCGCTCAACAGGTGTTGAGGCTCCTTGAGGAGCTTGAAGACCTTGACGACGTGCAGGAGGTCTTCGCTAACTTCGACATATCCGCAGAAGAGATGGCGAATATCGCCTGACGCGGCGGGGGCGGGCGGGGTGATCGTTACGGCGGGACCCACCGGATATAAGGCACTGGCCGCATACTTTATTCTCTCTTAGGGTAAATACCCCGCGGCTTGCCGCGCAATACATTAGGCCTTATTGCGCGCTGCCGCTCGCTTCGGGGCGAAAAGCTCCGCTCGCAAGCCCGCTCGCAACGAATACAGAGGCTTGCTCGCTTGCTTTCCCTTATGCTCGCTTCGCAATGGACCTGGTGTTTTATTTAAAAATACAAAAGACCTTTTGAAAAATGACATTGGCTGTTTTCAGATACCCCGCAGCTTTCTGCGGGGTGGTTCATAAAAAAGAAGAGAAAGCCGTGAGGACGATTTGAGGATATTGGGGATAGACCCCGGAAGCCACTTTACCGGATACGGAGTTGTGACAAAAGGCGTCGGCGGCAAGCTCGTCGAGGTCACCAACGGGCGCATCATGCTCGACCTCGATATGCCGCTTCCCATGAGGCTTCTTAAGATCTCGGAAGGGCTCAACTGGGTGATACGGCAGTTCAAGCCGGACGCCGTCGCGGTGGAGTCCATGTTCTTCGCCAGGAACGCCAAAAGCGCCATAGTGCTGGGGCACGCCAGGGGGGTAGCCCTCCTTTCGGCGGCCGCGCACGGCCTCAATGTATTCGAGTACGCCCCGAAGACCGTAAAGGCGTCCCTTACCGGCCACGGCACAGCCACAAAAGAGCAGATGCAGAGGATGATAAAGCTCCTTTTAAGCGCTGAAGCCGATTCCGCTGACGCTGCCGACGCCCTGGCCGTAGCCATTTGCCACATCCACCACCACCGCCCCGGGCTCACGGTGGGGACCTTAAACCCGTTAAGCGTATGAAGCTTAAGGCGAGCCCCGGTCTTTCCCTATGATAGCGCACATCCGCGGCAGACTGATCCACAAATCTCCCGACTCCGTGATCGTCGATATAAACGGGGTCGGCTACGAGGTATTGATCCCGCTATCCACATTCTACAAACTTCCGGAAATGAACGAGACTGTCTCGCTCAAGGTGCACACGAACATGAGGGAAGACTCGATCCAGCTCTTCGGGTTTCTGACCCAGGATGAAAAAGACGCGTTCCAGCTCCTTATAAGCGTCTCAGGGGTTGGCCCCAGGCTGGCGCGTAACATCCTCTCGGGAATAGCCGTTCCTGACCTGGTGGCGGCCATCGGGACCTCGGACAAGGGGCGCTTGAGCCTTATACCGGGCATCGGCGGAAAATCGGCCGAGAGGCTTATCGTGGAACTCAAGGACAAGGTGAAGAGACTACCGGCCTCCGGGACAAAAAAGACCGAAGAGGCGCCGAAGGACTCCCTTTCGGCCGACGTCGTCTCGGCGCTCGATAACCTCGGCTACAAAAATGTTCAGTCCGAAGAGGCTGTAAAGAAGGCGCGCGCGAATATGTCTCAGGGCCACGCCTTTGAGGACCTCTTTAAAGAATCTTTGAAGTTCCTCTCGAAGAAGTAGAAGACGATAAACATTCACAGGGCCAGATATGACGGACGATCGAGACATAGCGCCGGTTAAGCTTGAAGAGGATGAGTCCATCGAGGCCACGCTGCGGCCCCGCCTCATCGACGACTTCGTCGGGCAGGACAAGCTCAAGGAAAATCTGAAGATATTCGTCGAGGCCGCCAGGGGCAGGGGCGAAGCGCTCGACCATGTCCTTTTCTACGGCCCTCCGGGCCTCGGGAAGACCACCATGGCGAATATCATCGCCAACGAACTGGGCAGCCAGATAAAGGCGACCTCGGGCCCGGTCATAGAAAAGGCCGGGGACCTGGCCGCCATGCTGACCAACCTTGAGGCGAGAGACGTCTTCTTCATAGACGAGATACACAGACTTTCAAGCGCCATAGAGGAGATACTCTACCCGGCGATGGAGGACTACCACATAGACATAATGATTGGACAGGGGCCCTCCGCCCGTTCCGTAAAGCTTGAGATACCGAAGTTCACACTGATAGGCGCCACCACCAGGGCCGGGCTTCTGACATCGCCCTTGCGTGACCGGTTCGGGGTGATACTCAGGTTTGACTTTTACACACCGGAAGAGATTAGAACCATCGTCACGCGGTCGGCTTCCATCCTGTCCATCGAAATAACCCCGGACGGAGCCGCCGAGATCGCCGGCAGGTCAAGAGGGACCCCGAGGGTAGCCAACCGGCTTCTTAGAAGGGTGCGGGACTACGCGCAGGTAAAGGCGGGCGGGGTCATAACTCAGGATGTGGCCTCCAGGGCCCTGGCCATGCTCGAAATAGACGACAAGGGCTTTGACAAGATGGACAGGCGGATACTCCTGACCATCATAGACAAGTTCGGCGGCGGCCCCGTTGGCATCGAGTCCATAGCCTCGGCCCTCCATGAGGAGAGAGACGCCATAGAGGATCTCTACGAGCCGTATCTCCTGCAGGAAGGGTATATCAACAGGACCCCGAGGGGCAGGGTAGCCACAGCCATAGCCTACAGCCATGTCGGCAGGCCTTACAGGGGGCCGGAGAGGGAGAATCAGGAAAAACTCTTTTGATCACAAAATTCCCTGTAGCTTGATAGAGTTCTTATCCTCCCTCCACCGTTTGATTTTTCAGATAATTCGGGTAGACTTTAGATAAGATGGAACCCACGGTTAAAAAAGAAGTAGTCTCGCGGCCCAGGATGCTGGTGCATATGTGCTGCGGGCCATGCTCAATAATCCCTTTGAAGGCGGCGCTAAGAGGCAAATGCGAGGTATGGGGGTTCTTCCATAACCCCAACATCCACCCGTATTCGGAATTTCTCAAAAGGCTCTCAGCGGTCAAGAGACTCGCCTCATACCTTTCAATCGACCTTATCTGCGATGAAAAATACAGGCCCACGGCCTTTATCAAGGCGATGAAGGCTTCTCTCCATGAAAAAGGCGTCAAATTCCCACCTAAAGGCTCAAGGTGCTCATTCTGTTACTCCGCGCGGCTTGAAAAGACGGCCCTGTCGGCCGTAGCCAACGGCTTCGATTCCTTCACATCTTCACTTCTTTACAGCACCTCCCAGGACCACGAAGAGGTAAAGAGGGTCGGCAGCGACCTCGGGAAAAAATACGGCATACCCTTTTATTATGAGGACTTCAGAAAGGGCTGGCAGGAAGGCATAGACACATCTAAAGAGATGGGCCTGTACAGGCAGAAGTACTGCGGTTGCGTATACAGTAAGATCGAAAGATACTCCGATAAAAAAACCAAACAAAACAATCTATTACAATACAACGCTAAAGAGGTTTCTTAATGCTTAAAAATGTTACCCTTGAAGTATTGAGAAACACCCCCGTCTCCGACCAGGCAGTCGAGATAGTCGAGAGGAAAGGGGTAGGCCATCCGGACTCCATCTGTGACGCGGTCATGGACAGGATCTCGGTCTCTTTGAGCCGCGAGTACATCAAGAGGTTCGGTGAAGTGCTCCACCACAATATCGACAAGGGGATGATCGTGGCGGGCCGGGTCGAGAAGAAGTTCGGCGCGGGCCGGGTCACCAAACCGATGGAGATAATAATCGGGGACCGGGCCACCTTCACCGCGGGAAGGGTGAAGGTCCCCGTGGCCTCTATCGCAAAGGGGTCTGTTGCGGCCTGGTTCAGCGAGAACCTCAGGCATATCGACCCTAAAAAAGACCTCAAGGTCAGGGTGGTCCTTGAGCCAGGCTCCGTAGAGCTTGCCGACATATTCAGCAGGAAGGGCAGACTTAAGGGCGCCAACGACACCTCCGCCTCCGTAGGGTACGCCCCGCTTACGGCCACGGAAGAGGCTGTTTTGAAGACCGAGAAGTTCATAAACTCCCCTGCCTTCAAGCTCGAGTTCCCGGAGACCGGCGAGGATGTCAAGGTGATGGGCGTAAGAAGAGGCGCGGAGCTCGACCTGACTGTAGCCTGCCCGCTAATATGCACGATGGTAGAGAGCGAAAAGGACTACTTCAGGAAAAAATCAGCGGTATTGAAGGCCCTCAAGTCATTCGCCTCGGATTTCCCGTTCACCGGGACCACTATAAATTACAATACCCTTGATGCAAGGGGCCGCGGCGTCGGGGGCGTGTACCTGACGCTTCTGGGGACCTCGGCTGAAGACGCCGACTCCGGCCAGGTCGGAAGGGGCAACAGGGTCAACGGCGTGATCTCGCTCAACAGACCCATGGGCACGGAGGCGGCGGCCGGTAAAAACCCTGTCAGCCATGTCGGCAAGATATACACGGTCCTTGCCCACAGGATGGCCGCCGAACTTTACGAGAGGATCGATGGGATAAAAGAGGTATATGTGTGGCTTTTGAGCCAGATAGGCTCCCCGATAGACGAGCCCAAGCAGGTATATGTCATGATAGTGCCGGGCGGCAGGATCGACAAAAAGAGGGTCGAAAAAGGGGTCTTGAGTATACTCGATGAGTACTTCCGCGGCATCGGGACCTTTACCGGGGAGCTTTCAAGGGGCGAGTACCCTGTATGCTGAACGGGTGAACGCCGCAATCCCGCCGCCCTGTAAGCGGGTCAAGGCGCACTATAAAAATGACAGTCACCTTTCCGTGAAGAATCCCCGTCATTCACGGCGGGGGTACTGGCGTACGGCGAATTTAATCACAAAATTCCCTGTAGCAAGCTACAGGGTGGTTCATTAAAGAGGCAGGTCTATTAAATGAACCCGGGCATGGAATCCGCGGGCTCGGGAGATGTAAAAGAAGTCTTGAAGGTTCGGGTTGTTTTTGACGCTACCAGACTTAACGGAGGATCGATATGCCGGAAAAGAATCACAACAGGCAAAAAATGCTTAAAAAGTACCTGCTCGACAGGAAGATGAAGATGTGGAACGACCTGCGTGACGAGTTCTTCAGGAAGCTCGGCAAGGAGTACAACTCCCAGTTCGACAACCCGCACGATATCGAGGAGCTTGCCCTCATCGACATGATCGAGGATATGGGGATAGCCGTGGCCGATCTTAAGAGACAGGAGCTTGAGCAGATGGACGCCGCGTTAAGGAAGATCGACGACGGCACCTACGGCACCTGCGAGGAGTGCGGCGAGGGGATAGAGGAGGAGAGGCTCAAGGTGATACCTTTCGCCGAGTTCTGCGTGAAGTGTAAAAGCGGCAAGGAGACCGGGAAAAGGCCGACACTGTGAGGCTTGGAGCGCGTCCCAGGGGAAAAACCGCTCCATCTGATTCCATGACCCTTCATGATATTCCACGCCGCTCTGATTGTGCTTGAAAGTACCTTATTTTTCGTGTAAAAGTAATATGATGACCGGCTGAAAAAGTCCGGGAAGGACTTTTTCAGCGCCCTGTTGGAAGGTTTCTCCCGAAAAAATCTTTCCGGCGGCCTGTCGGCTACAAAATAAACCATTCATCCATTAAAATGAGATTCCGTCCAAGTTATCTAAGGCTCTACCAGACAGGTGAACTCTTCCGAAGGATCTCCTCGTTAAACGACATCCTGGTGGACTGCGTGCTGTGTCCGCGCTCTTGCCGAGTCAACCGGTTAAGGGGCCAGGTAGGGGTATGCGGTGTGGGTGACCTGCCGGCCGTCTCCTCTGCCGAGCCGCACTTCGGCGAAGAGCCGCCGCTTGCAGGGAAAGGCGGCAGCGGCGCTATCTTCATGACCAACTGCAATATGCGTTGCTCCTACTGCCAGAACTACGGGATAAGCCAGGAAGGGACCGGGGAACAGTGCACCCACGAGGAACTTGCCCTGATGATGATAAGGCTTCAGAAGAAGGGGTGTCACAACATAAACTTCGTAACCCCGACGCATCAGGCCCCGCAGATAGTCGAAAGCCTCCCGAAGGCGATAGAGTACGGCCTTGAACTCCCGCTGGTCTACAACTGCGGAGGATACGAGGAGGTCGAGACGCTCAAACTTCTCAGAGACGTCTTCGACATATACATGCCGGATCTCAAGTACGGTGACGACGAGACGGCCGTGATGCTCTCCAAGGCTCACGGTTATGTCGAGACCTCGCAGGCGGCCGTCAAGGAGATGCACCGCCAGGTCGGGGACCTGAGACTTGTTGACGGGGTGGCCACGAAGGGGCTTATCGTAAGGCATCTGGTCCTGCCCGGCGGGCTTGCCGGGACCGCCGAGGTGATGAGGTTTATAGCCGAGGAGCTGTCGAAAGAGACCTATGTGAACATAATGGACCAGTACAAGCCCGATTATAAGGCGGTGGAAGAGCAGGAATTGTCCCGCCGGATAACCAAAGAGGAGTTCGAGGAGGCCATCAATATTGCCAAAAAGGCCGGCCTCAGGAGGATAGTCGGGTTTTAACCGTCAGGCGTATCATGCCGTAAAGGAGCCTTATGATAGCTTACAGCCAGGGTGTCAGCCAATGACGGCGGACCGACAGATATCCGCCGGCGGAGTTATCTTCAAGAGGACCAATGATGGTGTAGAGGTGGCGCTCATCTCCGTAAAGGGCGGCAAGGTCTGGGGGCTGCCGAAGGGCACTGCCGAGAAGGGTGAGAACCTGGCCCGCACCGCTCACAGAGAGGTAAGGGAAGAGACCGGCCTTGACGGTAAAATCCTCTCAAATATCGGTCATATAGAGTATTTCTTTACTTTAAAGGATGAAGTCGAGCTAAAGCGTATCTTCAAGATAGTCTATTTTTTTCTGATGGAATACGCCTCCGGCAATGTCACTGACCACGATGATGAGGTCGATGAATGCAGGTGGTTTCCGATAGATGAGGCTATAAAGCTCATGAAATACGAAGACGAGCAGGGGATACTCAAGAAGGCCAGGAAACTTATCAGGCAACTTGAACAGCCGACATGAAGATGCCCGGTAGTATTGGTCGCAGGCGGCATAAAAGTTCAGAAGTAGCTTGTCATTTCCGCTTTTTTGGGTTATTTTAGTGTCCTTGGATGGTCTCCCGGATGAGCATAACTACTTATAATAAAAAGAAAAAACCTAAGACCTCAACCTGTTTTATTTGCGGACGCTCATTTGACGCCGGCTACGATGGAATCATCGCGGAAGGCGCGCGTTACGGGATACGGTTCTGCCAGACCTGCGGTCTCGGCAAAACAGACCCCTTTCTCACGGAAGAAGAGTTCAAGAAGATATATTCGTCCACTTACAGGGAAGAGGACTCCACGAGGTTTTTCTCCCCTTTAGAGAAGGTCATACGGCTTTTAAGGGTTCATCGGTGTAGATCGGTCGAGCGATTCGGCAAAAAGGGGCGTATCCTCGATGTCGGCTGCGGCAGGGGGGATTTTCTCCTCCTGATGAAGGAGAGAGGATGGGAGCCGACGGGCCTTGAGCTTGACGAGAGGATAGAGAGGCACGGGAAAAAGATCGGAATTGACCTCAGGTCAGGAAGCCTTGAGACGGTAAGGTTCCCTGACAGCCACTTCGAAGCGGTCACTTTCTGGCATGTCTTTGAGCACCTGAAAAACCCGGAGTGGGCGCTCAAAGAGTGCCGCAGGATCCTTAAACCGGGGGGGTTGTTCGTGATATCGGTTCCGAATATCGGAAGCCTCCAGGCGCGGCTTTCAGGCAAACACTGGTTCCACCTCGACCCGCCGTTCCATCTGTACCATTATTCGCTTGAAAACCTTAATAAACTACTTGATAGAGCCTCTTTCAAGACCTTGAAAGTAAAGCATTTTTCGCTTGAGTATAATCCTTACGGGTACATACAGAGCATCTTTAACTCCATAGGTTTCCGCCCGAACCTCTTTTACGATTTTTTAAGGTCAAAGATGACGAAAAAGGACTCATACGCCTCGGTTGCGGTCATGTTCCTCCTGATGCCGGTTGTTCTGCCGCTCTCCCTGATACTCTCGGTGACGGAGGCCGCTTTGAGGGCCGGAGGCACCATAGACCTCTACGCGAGGAAAGAGGGATAAGATACGCTGAGATAAAGCCAAAACAATGAACCCTCAATGGGCTTAAAACCCCTGGGTTTTCAGAGTGTTAAAATAAAATCGAAGGCAGACCGGTCGGGCATGAAGATAACTGAAGAGACTGTTAAAGAGCACGGATTGAGTTCCGAAGAGTATGAGAGGATACTGGGTATACTCGGAAGGGAACCCAACCTCCTTGAGCTCGGGATATTCTCGGTGATGTGGAGCGAGCACTGCTCCTACAAGTCCTCAAGACGCCACCTGAAGAACTTTCCGACAAAAGGCCCGTATGTGCTTCAGGGTCCTGGAGAAAACGCCGGCATCGTCGACATAGGCGACGGCCTGGCTGTGGCCTTCAAAATGGAGTCTCACAACCACCCCTCTTTCATCGAACCCTATCAGGGGGCGGCCACGGGCGTAGGCGGCATCTTAAGGGACATCTTCACCATGGGCGCGCGTCCCATAGCTTCGCTCAATTCGCTCCGTTTCGGGTCTTTCGACAACCCCAGGACCGCCTATCTCGTCGAGGGCGTGACGGCCGGCATCGCCGGCTACGGCAACTGCATAGGCGTGCCCACGGTCGGCGGAGAGGTCTACTTCGATGATTCTTACAACGGCAACTGCCTCGTCAATGTAATGACCGCGGGGCTTCTTAAAAAGGACAGGATATTCAGGGGGACCGCTTCAGGCATCGGCAACCCCGTAATATATGTCGGCAGCAAGACCGGCAGGGACGGCATACACGGGGCCACCATGGCCTCGGACGTCTTCGGCGAGGGCGGAGAGGAGAGAAGGCCGACGGTACAGGTCGGCGACCCGTTCGCCGAGAAGCTCCTTTTGGAGGCCTGCCTCGAACTCTTCAAGACCAGCCATGTCGTCGGCATCCAGGACATGGGGGCAGCCGGGCTCACCTCATCGAGCGTGGAGATGGCGAGCCGCGGTGGAACGGGTATCGAGCTTGACATGGACGCAGTGCCGAGGCGTGAAGAGGGGATGACGCCCTACGAGATAATGCTCTCCGAGTCTCAGGAGCGGATGTTAATGGTCGTAAAGAAAGGGACCGGAGAGGCCGTAAAGGAGATATTCAGGAAGTGGGACCTTGAGGCCGAGGTCGTCGGCCGGGTCATAGAGGATAAATCGATAAGGATACTGGAGAACGGAAAGATATCCGGGGAGATCCCGATAGCGTCCCTGACGGACGACGCGCCGGTATACGACAGGCCCTCGAAAAGGCCCGACTGGCAGGACTCGATAAACGAGTTCGACAAACACGCGGTAAAGGAGCCGGAGGATTACAACGAGACGCTCCTGAAGCTCCTTCAGTCCGGCAACATCGCCAGCAAGGAGTGGATATACAGACAGTACGACCACATGGTAAGAACCGACACGGTGGTGTGTCCCGGTTCGGATGCCGCGGTCGTAAGGATAAAGGGGACGCATAAGGCCATAGCCCTGACCGTGGACTGCAACTCGAGGTATTGCTACCTCGACCCTTTCAAGGGCGCCGCTATCGCCGTGGCCGAGGCCGCCAGAAACCTTGCCGTCAGCGGCGCCAGACCGATAGCGCTTACCGATTGCCTCAACTTCGGCAACCCGGAGAGGCCGGAAGTGATGTGGCAGTTCACGGAGGCGGTGATGGGCATAAGGGAGGCTTGCATCATCCTCGGCGTCCCGGTCATCGGAGGCAACGTGAGCCTTTACAACGAGACCTCGGGGGTGTCCATTCACCCGACCCCGACCATAGGCATGGTAGGGCTCATAGACGACCTCTCCGAGCACACGACCCAGTGGTTTAAGAACGAAGGCGACGTCATCGTCCTTCTGGGCTCGAACGCGGCCGCTTTGGACGGCAGCGAATACATGAAAGTCATACACGGTGCCGAAAAGGGGATGCCGGATATAGACCTCGCAAAAGAGAAGAATATACAGGAAGCTTGTTTAGAGGCCATAAAGGCTGGTATAATAGTATCCGCACATGACGTCTCCGAGGGCGGAGTGGCGGCGGCGCTCGCGGAGAGCTGCCTGAACCCCGAAGGGGCGATAGGCGCGGTTGTAGGGTTAAGTTATGATTGGAGGGCCGATGAGGCCCTGTTTGGTGAAGCCCAGTCAAAGGTCATAGTGACGATAAAGGATAAGGACTTCAGCAAGATCGAGAAGATCTGCAAGGCGCACTCCACCCCGTGCGAGCCGATAGGCAGGGTAAAGGGCGGCGCACTTGTCATAGGCGACGAGATAGCCCTTCCGCTCGGCAGGATAAAGGACGCCTGGGGCGGGGCGCTCGCGAAGTATCTTCACTCATAAAAATACCGGAAAAGGATTCCATCCGGTTAAAGGTGTGACGGTGACGGAACTGACTGACGACAGGTTTCACGACGAATGCGGCGTTTTCGGGATATTCGGCCACCCGGAAGCCGCAAACCTTACATACCTGGGCCTCTATTCGCTCCAGCACAGGGGGCAGGAGAGCGCCGGCATAGTCTCCTCTGACGGCGAGAAGCTCTACTCGCACAAGGGCATGGGCCTTGTGGCCGATGTCTTCAGGGAAGCCGACATCTCGCGCCTGCACGGAAGCTCCGCAATAGGACATGTGAGGTACTCCACGACCGGGGAGTCTCATATTAAAAACGCCCAGCCTTTCGTCGTCGAGTACGCCAGGGGCGGCATAGCCGTGGCGCATAACGGCAACCTGGTGAACGCCGCCAGGCTCAGGGCCGAGTACGAGGCCTACGGCTCTATATTCCAGTCGTCCATAGACACGGAGATCATCGTCCACCTCATAGCTTCGAGCAAGGAAAACTCTCTGGCCGACAGGATAATCTCGGCGCTCAAAAGGGTGAAGGGCTCTTATTCGCTCCTTTTTCTCAACGAAGACAGGATGATAGCCGCAAGGGACCCTCACGGTTTCAGGCCCCTGTCTCTGGGGAGGCTCAAAGGGTCGTGGCTGGTGGCTTCGGAGACATGCGCGTTCGACCTCATAGAGGCCGAGTTCGTCAGGGAGATCGAGCCCGGCGAGGTGCTCGTCATAGACAAAGAGGGGCTCCATTCCTACAAGCCCTTCCCCGCGGCCAGGTACACGCCGTGCGTCTTCGAGTTCATATACTTCGCCAGACCGGACTCCACCATCTTCGGCGCCAACGTGCATACCGTGAGGAAAAACCTCGGCAGACGCCTGGCGGAAGAGCACCCCGTGGAGGCGGACATCGTCGTGCCTGTCCCGGACTCGGGGGTGCCGGCCGCGATAGGGTACGCCGCCGCGTCAGGGATACCGTTTGAAAAAGGGATAGTGAGGAACCATTATGTCGGCAGGACTTTCATCGAGCCGAAGGATTCCATCCGCCACTTCGGCGTCAAGATCAAACTTAACGCCATAAGGGATATAATAGTGGGCAAAAAGGTCATCGTCATAGACGACTCCATCGTGCGCGGCACCACCAGCCGCAAGATCATAAAGATGATAAGGAACGCCGGGGCCAAAGAGGTCCACATGAGGATATCATCGCCCCCGACGGTATGCCCGTGCTACTACGGCATAGACACCCCGAGCCGCGAAGAGCTCATAGCCGCCAAACAGAGCGTCGAGGAGATAAACAGCTACATCACATCCGATACGCTCGGCTACTTGAGCGTCGAGGGCCTCTATAAGGCCGTAAAGGACGCCGGCGGAAGTTTCTGCGACGCCTGCTTTACCGGGAAGTACCCGGTCGATACATACAGGGAAGAGTATGTGCCGCAGCTGGCGCTTTTTAAATAGGCCCCTTTAAACCTACCCTCCCTCGATTGCGAGGGCTGGGCTCCCGTTGCGCTCTTCCGATGCAACGGGAAGCGGGGAGGGTGAAAACCTGTTTTCACCCCCACCCTACCCTCCCCCATCAAGGGGGAGGATTTTACAAGGAAACCCTGTAGCTTGCTACAGGGAATTTTGTGATTAAAACAACGATCAAGCAGGAGGCAGTCGTGAGGAAGTTAAAGACCGCATCAGCTTTTTTACTTTTTTTCTCTCTTTTCCTGTCGCCGTCTTCAGCCAACCGCGCGTTTGCGGCCCCGCCCACGGCGGCAGAGATGGAGCGGGAACTGCGGAAGGAAAATGAATTGATAAAGGAAGGCGAGCAGCAGGAGAAAAAACCTATCCCGCCGATAGACATGGCCCTCGTGAAGGGCGGGTGCTACAAGATGGGGGACTTTATCGGCGAAGGGGACGACGACGAAAGGCCGGTTCACGAGGTCTGTCTGACGGACTTCTATATGCAGACGACCGAAGTCACCCAGGATCTCTTCGAGGCCGTCATGGGGTACAACCCCAGTAAGTACAAGGACCCAAAGAAGCCCGTCACCGGCGTAAGCTGGCACGGGGCTACCGCATTTATAAAGAAGCTCAACGAGGAGAAAAAGGGTTTCTACCGCCTGCCTACCGAGGCGGAGTGGGAGTACGCGGCGAGGTCAGGCGGCAAGGACGATATGTGGGCCGGCACCCGTAACGAGGGGCAGCTCGATGATTACGCCTGGTTCGGCGACAACTCGGACGGAGATCTGCATCAGGTTAAGCAGAAAAAACCCAACGCCCTCGGACTCTATGACATGTCCGGCAACGCCTGGGAGTGGACCGAGGACTACTTCGACTTCGACTACTACCAGGTAAGCCCCAGGAAAGACCCCTACGGACCCGACATGTCCTACTGGAAGGTGATACGCGGAGGGTCGTACGTGGAAGACCCCTACAAGATACGCACGACGTTCAGGTACGCCGTAGAATCCCCGTCAAGGTTGCGTAACGTCGGCTTCAGACTCGCGGAGTAAGACGCAAAAGGCCGCCGGGAAGGTCTTTGCGGGGATTTTAAATATTTCCTTCGGGTTGAATGGGTGTGCCACTCCTTGACCCGCCGCTTTAGCGGCGGGTCAAGGAGTGGCAAATACAAATGATCTTCCATACCATCAAAATTCTCCGTCATTTATGGCGGAGAATTTTAATCACAAAATTCCCTGTAGCTTGCCCTTGTAAAATCCTCCCCGTCGATGGGGGAGGGGAGGGTGAAGGAGATACCCCGGTTGCTCCGGGGTGGTTCATTCAGCGGCAAACTCCCCGTCTGTAAAGGCCGGGATGAAAGCCGTGGGTATCCATAGCGGTCTGTTAACCGTACGCCGTCCCAATAAAGAGGGGATAAAAGATGGGTCAAATCCTGTCAGATAAAAAAGCGGCCGCGCTGAAGTACGCTCCCGGCGCGCTAGCTTCTGTCTTCCTGATCATCCTTGTCCTGGCCGTCACAGTCTCCGGATGCGCTAAAAAAGCCGTAAAGCCCGTGGAGGCGCGCCTTGAGTTCGCGCATGTCCTGGACAGTGTGACAAGGTCGGCACGGATATACCAGGGGCTCGACAGTATACTCTACGTCACGGCCACGTACAAGACGATGGAGTTCAGGCAGGCCTACGTGGATCTCTACGTAAAGGGCTACCAGGTCGGCGAAGCGTACAGGACGGCCCTTCAGGAGAGGGAGAAGGAAGAGTCCGGGAAGTATAACGAGATATTCTTCACTGCCTACACCCCGGAAGCGCGGTGGAACGACTTTGACAGGCGCGACTCCGTCTGGAGGCTTTATCTGGAGGACGACTCCGGCAACAGGCTCATACCCGTGTCCGTCAAAAAGATAGACGCCGGCGACCCCCTGATAAGGGTGTTTTTCCCGTACTTCGACCCCTGGAGCTCAGGCTACGTCGCAAGGTTCCCAAAATACTCCGAGACCGGCACAGAGCCCATCCCCGGAGAGAAGACCAGGTACCTGAAGCTGATAGTGACGGGCATTCTGGGTAATGGCGAGATCGAATGGCGCCTGAAGGCCGACTAAAAGCCGCCGGAACACCACATCTCGGACTACCGTTCATCCACACAGGTTACTAAAAAGTCGTCGATTGTCATTAGCGAGGTCCATTTTTTGCCGCGAAGCGATCTCTAAGCAGTCGATTTTGCTGAGACAAGATCGCAACACTACGTTCGCTTTTGACGGCTATTCGGGTTTTTCAGCATCCTGCCGCATCCACCGCAATCGACTGGTCGGAGATCCTAATAACGGTTTTAATTTGGAATTCCATGTAGCTTGCCTTTGTAAAACCCTCCCCCTTTATGGTGACGGGGGAGGGTAGCGGGTGGGGGTGAAAAAATGTTTGGGGTGTATTTTCGAGATGAAACGCGTTTGGCCGGCCATATCTTCCGGCGTGGCCTTGGGCCAGCCGGACCGGGGAAAATGGTTTTACTCAAAAAAAATGTAATTTTTCCTTGCAACCGCAGCGATTGATGTGTTAAAAATACAGGATTAAATTCACACGCGGCGGCTTAGAGGCCGGAGGTGCCCTTTACGGGTCCCGGCAGAGGTTCCGCCGCGGAGGAAAAAACCAAAAAAAGGGAGGAAAAGGTAATGGCGTATCTTACAATGAAACAGCTTCTTGAATCAGGGGTCCACTTCGGCCACCAGACAAAGAGATGGAACCCGAAGATGAAGCCCTATATCTACGGCGCGAGGAACGGGATATATATCATCGACCTTCAGCAGACCGTAAAGCTCTTCAAAGAGGCCTACGACTATGTCAAGGGCGCGGCATCGCGCGGCGGCACCGTCCTTTTCGTAGGGACCAAGAAGCAGGCCCAGAACGCGATACAGGAAGAGGCGACCAGGGCCGGCATGGGATACATCAACAACAGGTGGATAGGCGGTTTTCTGACCAACTTCGCCACCGTCAAAAAGTCCATAAACAGGCTCAAGGAGCTTGACGGCCTTGATACAAACCCGGTCTTCGCCGGCGCTACGAAAAAAGAGCTCCTCATGTTCAAGAGGGAAAAGGAGCGTCTCGAGAAATACCTTGGCGGAGTAAGGGAGTTCAACGGGCTTCCGGCCGCCATATTCATAATAGACTCCAGGAAAGAGACGATCGCCATAAAAGAGGCCAAGAGGCTCGGCATAAAGGTCGTCGCCATCGTAGACACGAACTGTGACCCGGACGAGGTCGATTATGTGATCCCCGGCAATGACGACGCCATAAGGGCGATAAAGCTCTTCTCGGCCGCGATAGCCGAAGCCACCCTCGAGGGCAAGGCTATCCGCGCCGAGAGCCTGCAGGCCGCCTCCGACAAGAAGGTGAAAGAAGCCCCCGTCGAAGTCGTCGCCGCGTCACAGGCCGCTGCGGCACCCGCGGCGCCAGCCGCCGCACCGGCGAAGATATAGGAGACGGGCTTCCGGCCGGATTTTCAATTCAGCGGGGACTCCCCGTCCACAAAAGCTGGGATGAAAGCCGATTGCCGCATAACAGGACGGGCGTGGCTCGCAGCTGAAAGTACCACGGCTGTAAGGCCGTGGGTATCTATAGGTTTTTTCCGCTTTTTTGAGTTTCGCCGCACGGATCAAGCCGGTCAAAGGATAGCAAAGGCGGGTTCTGTAATACAAGCCCGCTATTTTAGCATAAGAGAATTTTCAGGGGGATTTGTCATAATGGAGATCGCAGCGTCAGCCGTAAAGGAACTGAGGGAAAAGACCGGCGCGGGTATAATGGACTGTAAAAAGGCGCTGGCCGAGACAAAGGGAGATGTCGAAAAGGCCGTTACCTATCTCCGCGAGAAGGGGCTTGCCGCCGCCGCCAAGAAGGCGAGCAGGGTGGCCTCCGAAGGCCTCGTAGTATCGTACATTCACGGCGGTAAGGTAGGCGTGCTCCTCGAGGTCAACTGCGAGACGGACTTCGTGGCCAAAACCGAAGGTTTCGCCGCGCTCGTAAAGGACATCGCCATGCACATAGCGGCCCTGAACCCGCTCTATGTGAGAAGGAATGATGTGCCCGCCGAACTCGTCGAAAAGGAAAAAGAGATATACGCGCACCAGGCCAAGGAGTCCGGAAAACCCGATAATGTAATACAGAAGATGGTCGACGGCAAGATCGAGAAGTTCTTCAAGGAGATATGCCTCCTTGAGCAGCCGTTCGTGAAGAACCCGGATGTCTCCATCGAGAAGCTCATCATCGAAGCCATAGCCAAACTCGGCGAGAACATCTCCGTCAGGAGGTTTGCCAGGTTCAAGGTCGGCGAGGGTATTGAGAAAAAGACGACCGATTTCGCCAGCGAGGTGGCGGCAATACAAAAGTAGACCGAAGGGGAATCAGATGATTCCCCTTTTTATTCTCCCGGCGGCTTTTAACCTGGAATTCCCTGTAGCTTGCTAGCAGGGTTTCCTTGTAAAATCCTCCCCCTCGATGGGGGAGGGTAGGGTGTGGGTGAAAACAGGTTTTCACCCTCCCCGCTTCCCGTTGCATCGGAAGAGCGCAACGGGAGCCCAGCCCTCGCAATCTAGGCAGCGGTGGTTTTGATACCCTGCCGCAAGGCTAGCTGGGAGGTTCATTCAGCGGGAACTCCCGGTCCGTAAAGGCCGGGATGAAAGCCGATTGTTGTATTACAGGACGAGCGTAGCTCGCGGCTGAAAGTACCACGGCCGTAAAACCGTGGGTATCTATGTCGCCGGTCGTCATAAACTAAAAAACTTACCCTCTGAACGGCCTTTGGCCCTAAACTAACAATCATGCCGGAAAACAGGTACAAACGGATACTTCTGAAACTCTCGGGCGAGGCCCTGATGGGTGAGCAGGAGTACGGGATCGACACAAATGTCATCAACACGATCGCCGACGAGATAAAGACCGTATGCGCCCTCGGCGTCGAGGTCGCGGTCGTCATAGGCGGGGGTAACATCTTCAGGGGCGTTTCCGCGAGCGCCAAGGGGATGGACAGGGCCGCCGCAGACTATGTCGGGATGCTCGCCACGGTGATAAACTCCCTGATACTGCAGGACTCCCTTGAAAAACACAGCGTATACACGAGGGTGATGTCAGCCTTCGAGATCCAGGAGCTTGCCGAACCCTACATAAGAAGAAGGGCCGTGAGGCACCTTGAGAAGGGCAGGGTCGTGATATTCGCCGCCGGCACCGGCAACCCGTACTTCACCACCGACACGGCGGCGTCGCTACGCGCGATGGAGATACACGCCGATGTGATCCTCAAGGGCACGAAGGTGGACGGCGTCTACGACAGGGACCCGATGAAGGACAAGGACGCCAAAAGGTACGACAGGCTCAAGTACATAGATGTCCTCAAGGACGGCCTCAAGGTCATGGACACGACGGCCATCTCGCTTTGCATGGACAATAACCTCCCCATCATAGTCTTTAACATCAAG
>JACRCH010000085.1 GCA_016219115.1 Deltaproteobacteria bacterium | reverse complement strand
TGCCGCAGCGCACGCACTTTTCCATCTCCTCTCTAAGAAGCTCTATCGTCTTCATCCAATCCCGTATACGAAAGCGCGGTTCTCCGATACAAAAGCCCCGGGCCTCAGAACAATGACCCTCCCCTCCCTCGATTGCGAGGGCTGGGCTCCCGTTGCGCTCTTCCGATGCAACGGGAAGCGGGGAGGGTGAAAACATTTTTTCACCCCCACCTATCTTCCCTCATCGAGGGGGAGGATTTTGCAAGGAAACCCTCTATCTTGCTACAGGGAATTCCAAGTTAAAAATGAAGGGATATCTCAGCCGGTGACGGCGGGCTGTCCGGCCGCCTCGGGACCGACCATGTACGCGCCTTCCTCCGCCGCCTTTTTGGGGAAGATCTTCCCCGGGTTTAATATCCCGTTAGGGTCGAACGCCGCCTTGATCCTCTTCATCGCTTCTATGGCCTCGGGTTTAAGCTCCATGCTCAGGTACTTCGCCTTCGAGACCCCCACACCGTGCTCTCCGGATATAGTCCCCTTAAGGCCGATCGTCAGCCTGAAGACATCCGCCACGGCGTCTTCAGCCGCCTTGGCCTCATAATGGTTCTTCTTGTCATACATCACATTGACATGGATGTTGCCGTCTCCGGCGTGGCCGAAGCAGGCTATCGTGAGGTTGAATCTGGCGGCTATCTCCCTGATGCCCGATATCAGCTCCGGTATAGAGGCCCTCGGCACCACCACATCCTCGTTTATCTTGTTCGGCTTGACCCTGAAAAGGGAGGCCGATATCGCACGCCTAGCCTTCCAGAGGTCCTTTACCTCGTCTTTGCCCGTGGCCGACTTCGCGTATGAGGCCCCGGTCTCCATGCATATCCTCTCTACCGCCGCCGCGTCCTTTTCTACTCCGTCACGGCTCCCGTCTACCTCTATTAAAAGGACCGCCTCGGCCTCTGGCAGGCCCACCCTGGCGTACTCCTCGACACACCTAAGCGACACCCCGTCTATAAGCTCAAGGGTCGACGGTATCACCTTCGCCTTGATTATCTCCGATACTGCGATAGCTGCGTCTTTGAGGTCAGGGAATACTACAAGTAGCGTCTTTACGGCCTCTGGCAGTGGCAACAGTCTCAGTGTCGCCTTCGTTACAATCCCTAATGTGCCCTCAGAGCCGACCATAAGCCTCGTGATATCGTACCCGACGACCCCTTTGGCGGTCCTCACGCCGGTGTTTATTATCTCGCCGGTCGGGAGCACAACCTCAAGGCCCAGCACATAATCCCTTGTGACCCCGTATTTTATCGCCCTCGGGCCTCCGGCGCACTCGGCGATGTTTCCGCCGAGGGTGGAAAACCTCATGCTCGACGGGTCCGGCGGGTAGAACAGCCCCTTCCTTTCGACCTCCTGCTGGAACTCCCACAACACAACCCCCGGCTCAACGACGGCAGTCAGGTTTTCCGTGTCGATCTCTATTATGCCCTTCATTCGCTCGGTGGAGATGACGACCCCTCCCTCGACAGGCAGGCTCCCTCCGGAAAATCCGGAGCCGGCTCCCCTGGGGACTACCGGAAAGCCCTCGGAGTTTGCCATCTTGAGTATCAGGGAGACCTCTTCTGCGCTCTCTACGAATACGACCGCCTCAGGAAGGTACAGCGTGTTGGTGGCGTCGTAGGAGTAACATAGAAGGTCCTCCCTGGCGAAGGCCGCGTTGGAGTCGCCCACTATCCGTTTAAGCTCTTTCTTTACAAGCTCGCTAAGCATTCGTACCCTCAGACGCCTATTTAAAAAAGCTAAAGACACGCTTCATGGCGCGTAATGTTCTGACGATTTAATTATACCCCTAATTGGAAAAAATATCAAAAACAGGGCTGAAAGTCCATCAGGTTTAGTACGGAGGTGTACGGAAAATTCGTTGAAGTCCGGGAAAGCGTTGGGGAAGAAAAGAACGGGCGTACTACTCTTCTTTAATGACGTAGCCGACGCCGCGCACGGTATGGATGAGCCTTTTGGGGAAGTCCTTGTCTATCTTGATCCTCAAATGGTTGATATAGACATCGACCACGTTGGTCTCGCTGTCGAAGGTCTGGTCCCAGACATGTTCGGCTATGAGGGTGCGCGTAAGGACCCTGTTGGGGTTTCTTAAAAGGTACTCAAGGAGCGCGTACTCCTTTACGGTAAGCTCGACATCGACCTCCCCGCGTTTGGCCCTGCGGGTAGCGGGGTCGAGGCTGAGGTCGGCGAACTTCAGGACAGGCGTGCCGTGGGCGCCCCTTCTCATAAGGACCCTCAGGCGCGCCAGAAGCTCCTCGAAGGCGAACGGCTTGGTGAGATAATCGTCAGCGCCGATATTCAAGCCCTTGACCCTGTCCTCCACAGTGTCCCTCGCGGTCAAAAGAAGGACCGGGGCCTTTACCCCGGCGGCCTTGATCTCTTTTAAGACCTCAAGCCCGCTCTTTTTGGGCAACATTATGTCGAGAATTATGGCGTCGTATTCGTTTATCTCGGCGAAGTGCTGGCCTTCCACGCCGTCCTCGCAGACATCCACGGCGTAGCTCTCCTGCTCAAGCCCTCTTTTTATGAAGGCGGCCACCTTTTTCTCGTCCTCTATAATCAGGATCCTCATTAAAACCTCTCCTCTTTCCGGTCGGGCGCGCCAGTGCCGGAGTGCGGCGGAAAGAGCCTTACCAGTCTGTGACCTTATACCATGTCCAAATTAAGTTAAGGCTTCGCTTAAATTAAAATTTTTTTAAGATTTTTCGGCAGGTCTTTGTTATCGACATTTCCGATGGCCACAAGGGTCAGTCGATCGGGCCTGAAGAGCCTCCGTGCAGCAGCCTTGATACCCCTGGCCGTTACCCTGTCGATCTCCCTTATTATCTCCTTTACCGGCACGACTCTGCCGAAGTACATCTCGTCCCTGGCGAGCTTCGTCATGCGGCTGTCGCTGGACTCAAGCCCCAAAAGCATCCCGCCCTTGAGCTGCTCCTTGGCGTTTCTCAACTCCTCGGCGCTTACGCCTTCCGTTATTTTTACATATTCCTTGTTTATCAAGCCAACTACCGCCGAGAAGGTCTCGCTTGAAGTCCCGGCGTATGTCACCAGTGAACCGGCGTCCTTGCAGAGGTTCAGGTATGAGTAGACCGAGTACGCGAGCCCCCTCTTCTCCCTTATCTCCTGAAAGAGCCTCGAACTCATGCCGCTTCCGAGTATGGTGTTCAGGAGATAGACCTTGTACCTCTCGGGGTCGGGCTGCGGGGGGACAGGCACTCCAAAGCACAGGTGCACCTGTTCGAGTTTTTTCTTATGGAGCTTCACCCCGGGAGACGGCTCGGGTGCGGATGTGGTGGCCGTGACCCCGGTCTTTTTGAGTTTTCCCAGTGTCTTGTTCAGGAGCCCAGCGACCCTTCTATGCTTGAGCCCTCCGGCGGCCGTTACGAAAACGCTCCCCGTGTGGTAATGGGAGCGGAAATATCCGGTTACATCCACTCTCTGCATCGACTTGACGGTCTCTGACGAGCCGAGGATCGACCAGCCGAGCGGATGGTCCTGCCAGAACCTCTCGGCGAAGAGGTCGTGGATGATGTCATCCGGGGTGTCCTCCACCATCTTTATCTCCTGGAGAACGACAAGTTTCTCCTTCTCCATCTCTTTCCTGTCGAACTTCGAGTTCAGAAAGATATCGGAGAGGAGGTCTATGGCAAGAGGGAGGTCTTTATTGAGTACCTTGACGTAAAAGCAGGTATATTCACGGGAGGTGAATGCGTTCAGGACCCCGCCTACGGACTCTATTTCCCTTGAGATGTCGAGCGCGGTCCTTCTGTCAGTGCCTTTGAAGAGGAGGTGTTCGATGAAATGGGAGACGCCGCTTAACCTGCCGGTCTCGTTTCTTGAGCCTGTGTTTACCCAGATGCCGATCGTTGATGACTCAACATCCGGCATTTCTTCCGTGATAACACTTATACCGCTCCCGAGAGCGGACTTCTGGATTCGAGCCATCTTCGGTGAGTACCCGCGTTATTTTTAAATGGCTTAAAACTCCATGACCCTGATCAAGCGTTGAAAGAGTGCGAAAAAAAAGTTTGCCCTGGCCGCCCGGGCCATAGCAACTTTTTCTTAAAGGGGCTGATGAAACCTCCCCGAGGGCCTTGGCTCCAGGGTATCCGAAGTATCCATGGATATATCCATCGAAAACTGCGGCAAGCCCGCTTCAGAGGAAATAATCCGCCACGGAGCAAGCTAAAGGGTATCTCTTAAACCTCCCCTCCCTCGATTGCGAGGGGATAGAGTGGATGGTGAAAACATTTTTTCACCCCCACGCTATCTTCCCCCGTCAAGGGGGAGGGTTTTACAAGGAAACCCTGTAGCAAGATTTTGTGAGTGAACCACCCCGCGCCAAGAGCACAGGGATGAATTGGCCGATTTTTAAAGGGACCATCGCGCAAAGAACTACCTCGAGGTCCTTTATTACAGCTTCTGGCCCAGGGCTTCTTTCCTTGAAAGCCTGATCTTGCCGTCCTTGTCCACCTCTATTACCTTTACCAGCACCTCATCGCCTTCCTTGAGGATGTCCCTTACGGACTTGACCCTCTCTTCAGCGAGCTGAGAGATGTGCACAAGACCTTCGGTGCCGGGGAATATCTCGACAAAGGCCCCGAAGTCGGTGATCTTTTTTACCTTGCCCATGTAGAGTTTTCCGACCTCGGCTTCAGCCGTGAGGCTTCTGACCATGTCGATGGCCCGCTGCGCGGCTTCTCCGTCGGTGGAGGCGATGTTAACCTTGCCGGTATCGTCGATGTCTATCTTGACGCCGGTGGCGAGTATGATGCCCTTGATGTTCTTTCCGCCGGGCCCGATGACATCCTTTATCTTCTCGGTCCTTACGTAGATGGTCGTTATCCTCGGGGCATAGACCGAGAGCTCGCCCCTCGGCTTACCGATGGCTTCGTTCATCTTCCCGAGTATATGGAGCCTGCCTTCCTTTGCCTGATATAAGGCTTCCTTCATGATAGCCGGGGTGAGCCCGCCTATCTTTATGTCCATCTGGAGGGCCGTCACGCCCTTTTCGGTCCCGGCCACCTTGAAGTCCATGTCGCCCAGGTGGTCCTCGTCGCCGAGGATGTCGGAGAGTACGACCGTATCGTTGCCTTCCTTTATAAGGCCCATGGCGATACCCGCCACATGGCCCGTGGTCGGCACGCCAGCGTCCATCAGCGAAAGCGACGCTCCGCAGACGGTGGCCATCGATGACGACCCGTTCGACTCGAGGATGTCGGATACGACCCTTATGGTGTAGGGGAAACCTTCCTTCGGGAGGACCTTGTTTACCGCCCTTTCAGCCAGGGCGCCGTGCCCGATCTCGCGCCTGCCAGGGCCGCGGAGTATCTTCACCTCGCCCACGCTGAACGGAGGGAAATTGTAGTGGAGCATGAAGGTCTTGTATTCCCAGCCCGACAACGCATCTATCTTCTGCTCGTCTTCGGAGGTGCCGAGCGTGGTTGCCACCATGGCCTGTGTCTCGCCCCTTGTAAAGAGCGCCGAGCCGTGGGTCCTGGGCAGAAGCCCGACTTCGCAGGTGATGTTCCTGATGTCCCTGGGGCCCCTTCCGTCTACCCTTCTCTTCTCCCTGATGACCATCTCGCGCATCAGGTTGTACTTAAGGTCCCCGTAGATGTGCTCTATCTCTTTCTCCCTGCCGGTCAACCCGGCGGTCTCGACGAGGTTCGTGACAAGCTCCTTCTTGAGGGCGCTTATCGTTGAGTACCTCTCCTGCTTTACAGGGATACGGAGGGCGGATTTAAGCCTCTCCTCCGCGAACCCCTTTACCCTGGCCTCAAGCTCTTTGTCTATCTTGACGGGCGGGACTTCCATCTTCTTCAACCCCGCCTCGCTTATAATCCTTTTCTGTAGATCAAGAACCCCCTGGATATTCTCCTGCGCGAAAGCGAGCGCTTCGAGCAGCAGCTCTTCGGATACAAAACGGGAGCCGGCTTCGACCATTATTATGGAGCCTTCCGCCCCGGCCACTAAAAGGTCAAGGTCGCTTTCCTTCTGCTGTTTTAAAGAGGGGTTGCAGACGAGTTTTCCGTCGATATAGCCTACCCTTACGGTGGCTATCGGCCCGTTGAACGGGATATCCGAGATGCCGAGCGCAATGGAAGCGCCTGCCGTGGCGACTATCTCGGGGTCGTTCTCCAGGTCCACCGAAAGCACCGTGGCGATGACCTGGGTCTCGTTGTAGTATCCTTCGGGGAAGAGCGGCCTCAACGGCCTGTCTATAAGTCTTGAACCGAGGACCTCTTTCTCGCTCGGCCTGCCCTCGCGCTTGAAGAACCCGCCGGGTATCTTTCCGGCGGCGTAGGTCATCTCGGCGTAGTTTACCGTCAGGGGCATGAAGTCTATGCCCTGGGACGGGTTGTCGTTCCTGCAGACCGTCACCAGGACGACCGTGTCACCGTAAGTTAAAGTGCAGGAGCCTTGCGCCTGCCGTGCCATCTTGCCGATCTCAACCTTCAGCTTCCTGCCGGCGAAATCAGTCTCATATTGCCTTACCACTTATGTTTTCTCCTAATCGTTCACATTTTATTATGGCTTGACTCCGACGCTATGGCGTCCCTAACGTAACAAAGCCATTTCAAAATACATTTCTACGGGCGGCAAAAGGCAATAACCCGCTCCTGTCCCGACGGGTGACTGAAACCTTCAGGCCGCCTTAAAAGCGGCGGCTTACGAAACGATGCCCACGGGAGCTACAGGTGAGTCGATGCCTGAAAGACGGCACAGAGGACGCGCGCCTTGCCGGTCCCGGGCGGCTTGTGGTCTTGAATCATGATGACTCAAGCGAAGACCGCCGCCGCAAAGACTATCTCCTGAGACCCAATTTCTCGATTATGCCCTTGTAGCGTCCGACATCCTTTTTCTTTACATACTCAAGAAGCCTTCTCCTGTGGCCGACCATCTTAAGAAGCCCTCTTCTTGAGTGGTGGTCGAACTTATGGGTCTTGAAATGGGAACTGAGGCTGTTGATCCTCTCGCTTAAAAGTGCTATCTGCACCTCAGGAGACCCGGTATCACCCTCATGAGTTTCGTACAGCTTTATTATTTCCTGCTTTTTTTCCGTTACCAGCACCTGCATTCACCTCCTTTCTTTGGTCTTCGATTCTTATGTTTTTAACACCGTGCCCGCCATGGCAAAAAACCGCGGCCCTCGGGGCAGATGAATATTAACATCTCTCATAATGCAAGGAAAGAAAAAAATATGACCTTTTTCAATCCTTATCCCGACGCGCTCATCGCTCCGGGAGAGCATCCTTTTCCCCTTTGCAGAGCCTCTTCAAGGGGGATTACCCTTTTAGCGAGTTCTTCGGGCGAAGCCTCGGGGCTTACGGACTCCTCTATCGAAAACTCCCCGCACCCTGTCCTCTTTAACGAGGTCATGTGGGCGCCGCATCCAAGGGCCGCTCCGAGGTCATGGCATATCGAGCGGATGTAAGTCCCCCTCGAACATGCCGCCAGGAGACTCACGAACGGTAAGGAGACCCCCGTCAACTCAAGGGAGAAGACATCTACCTCCCTGGGCTCCCTCTCCACGGTCACGCCTTTTCTGGCAAGCTTGTACAACGGAATCCCGTTACGCTTTACGGCCGAGAACATAGGAGGGACCTGGCGTATCCTGCCCGTAAAACCTTTAAGCGCCCTCGCCACGTCATCGACCGTGACGCCGGAGGGGTCAACCGAGAATGTGACCTTGCCTTCGCTGTCGTATGTATCGGTAGCCTCACCAAGCTTAAGGGAGGCGGCATATTCTTTTTTCCCGCCGTCAAGGAGGCTGGCGTACTTTGTGGCGCCGTTTATGACAAGCGGCAGCACCCCTGTTGCGAGCGGGTCAAGGGTCCCGAGGTGGCCGACCTTTTTCGCCCCGAGCTTTTTTTTGACGACGGCCACGACATCGTGCGACGTCCATCCCTTCGGTTTGTCCGCGACGAGTACCCCGTTCATAACTTATGCGCGGCGAGGTCCGCCCTTATCGCCTTGATGATGGTCGCCTTTACCTCTTCGAGCGAGCCCTTCAAAGTGCATCCGGCGGCGTTTCTGTGACCGCCTCCGCCGAAGGACATCGTGACCTCGGCCACGTCCACCTCTCCCTTGGACCTCATGCTCACCTTGTAGGCCTGCGGACCGGATTCCCTGAAGAGTATGCCCACCTGTACGCCTTCTATGCCGCGGGCGTAATTCACGAAGCCGTCAGCCATGTCCTTTTCGGCCCCGGCCTTTTTGAACATATCGAGCGTGACGGCCAGAGTCGCTATCTTTATTCCGCCGGCGCCTTCGATGTCTATGACGTCGAGGGTCGAGAGGACCATCGCCAGAAGCTTGAACTTGCGCGCCGGCAGGTTCTCATACACGAGCCTCGCTATCTTCCACGGCTCCGCCCCGCGCTTTACGAGGTCTCCGGCTTTTATGAAGGCCTCGGCAGTGGCGGAAGAGTAGCGGAAAGAGCCCGTGTCGGTGTGTATCGCCACATAGAGGTTCTCGGCTATCTCACTGTTTATCTCGACCCCGGCCGCCTTGCAGAAATCGTAGACGAGTTCCCCGGCGGCGCTCGCGTCCGGGACTATCACGTTGACGTCGCCAAAGCAGTCGTTTGTGGCGTGGTGGTCTATGTTTACGACGCGGCCAGGCTCCTTTAGCTCTACAAAGCCTCTGCCGAGCCTGTCCTTCTGTCCGCAGTCCACGGCGAAGGTCGCGTCGAAGGAGACAGCGTTGTCGAGTTCGTGCACGACGGTTGAGGCCCCGGGGAGGAATTTGAACATCTCCGGGATCGGGTCCTCGATGTACGCGGTCACGTCCTTGCCCATCGACCTTAACGCGAGCGTGAGCCCTAAAAGCGAGCCTATGGCGTCGCCCTCGGGGCTTATATGGGAGACTACCAGGAACTTTTTTCCTTTTCTGGCTTCCTCAATCGCCTTGTCGAATCTTCTGTCCATCAAAGTCCTTCTATAACAGGATATTGAAAAAATCCATCCGTAAGTCGCCGGGGGCTGGTCGATGCGTTTTGCGACACACCCGATAAGGTTTACTCAACCGGGAGGACGGCCTTAAGAGCCCTCCTTGATCTCCTTTATTGCCTTCTCTATCCTCTCGGCATATTCGAGCGAGTCGTCAAAGACGAAAAATATCTGGGGTATATGTCTTAAGCTCAGGCTCCTGGCGAGATTCCTTCTGATGTAGCCGCTGGCGTGGTTAAGCCCGTCGCGGCTCTTCTCCCTCTCCTTTTCGCCGCCTATCTGGCTGAAGTATACCCTGGCCTCTTTAAGGTCCGGCGTCATCTCCACGTGCGTTATGGTGACAAAACCGATCCTCGGGTCTTTTATGCCCCCGTAGAGTATCATGGAGGCGATCTCCTCTTTTATGAGGTCCGCCACCCTGTCCGAACGTTTAAAGGTCATCACCGTATTTCCGGGCCGACAGCCGTCCGTAACGGACGGGTTTAAGAAGTCCGCCTCCGGCACTCCCGCGCCCGCCGCCTTTTTTGGGCCGTCAGCAGTTTATAAGTTCTATCCTGTGGTCGATTATTTCGGCGACATGGAGGCTTTCGATAAAGTTCATCACCTTGTCTATGACCGAGTTTATGAACGCCCTGTCATTGCCGACCGCGCAAACACCGATTTCGGCCCTCTGCCACGCATCGTTGCTGCCGACCTCGGCTACCGCGACGTTAAAACGGTTTCTGACCTTCTCCTGAAGGCTCTTTAAGACATGCCTCTTCCCCTTTAGCGAATCGCTGTCATGGATGATGAGGCTTATGTGGCAAATCCCTACTACCATCTTTAAAAAAGGCCCGCTCTGACCGGGCCGGCGAAAAGTGACTACAGCTTGGCGGCTTCTTCCTTGAGCGTGTAAAGCTCGAGGATGTCGCCGGTCTTTATATCGTTATACCCTTCTATGGCCATACCGCACTCGTACCCGGCGGCCACCTCTTTCACATCGTCCTTGAACCTTCTCAAAGACGACAGCTTACCGTCGAAGACCACCACGTTGTCCCTTATGAGGCGGACCTTGGCGCCCCTGACGGCCTTGCCGTCCGTGACGTAGCAGCCGGCGACATTGCCGACCTTGGTGATGCGCATCACTTCTCTTATCTGCGCCCTTCCGAGGATCTCTTCCCTGACGACAGGAGAGAGCATGCCCTCCATGGCGCTCCTTATCTCATCCACAAGGTTGTAGATGATGGTGTACATCCTTATGTCGACGCTCTCTTTCTCGGCTAAAGCATGGGCCTTGGGCTCGGGCCTCACGTTGAACCCGATGACTATGGCGTTTGAGGCGGCCGCCAGCATCACATCACCCTCGCTTATGCCGCCCACGGCGTTATGGATGACCTTTATCTTGACGGCGTCCGTGGAGAGCTTTGCGAGCGTCTCTTTTACGGCCTCGATCGAGCCCTGGACATCGGCTTTTATGACGAGATTCAACTCCTTTACCTCGCCCTTGTTGATCTTGTCATATAGGTCCGTGAGGCTGACCTTCGCGGTCTTCGTCCTGTCCTTCTCTACGGACTTTTTCTGCCTTATAGTGGCTATCTGTTTGGCGGTGGCCTCGTCCTTTACGGTGACGAATATATCTCCGGCCAGCGGCACTCCCGACAATCCCTGGATCTCTATGGGCATCGACGGGCCGGCTGAATCTATCCGCTTGCCCCAGTCGCTTATCATCGCCCTGATACGGCCGTAGTGTATGCCGGAGACAAGGGCGTCTCCGACCTTGAGCGTGCCGTCCTGGATAAGGACGGTGGCCACGGGGCCCCTTCCCTTGTCGAGCTTCGCCTCAACGACTACGCCTCTTGCCGGAGTCGACGGGTTAGCCTTGAGCTCGAGCACCTCGGACTGAAGGAGTATCATCTCGAGAAGCTCTTTTATCTTTATCCTCTTCTTGGCGGATACCTCCACGAATATCGTATCTCCGCCCCACTCCTCGGAGACAAGCCCGTACTGCGTGAGCTCCTGCTTGATCCTGCCTGAGTCGGCCTGGGGAAGGTCTATCTTGTTGATGGCTACTATGATGGGGACGTTGGCGGCCCTGGCGTGATTTATGGCCTCTATGGTCTGCGGCATCACGCCGTCGTCGGCGGCTACCACGAGGACGACGATATCGGTCGCCTTGGCGCCTCTGGCCCTCATGGCCGTAAAGGCCTCATGTCCCGGGGTGTCCAGGAAAGTTACGTCGCCCTTTTCCAGATGCACATGGTAGGCTCCTATGTGCTGCGTGATACCGCCCGCCTCGCCCGATACGACGTTTGTCTGCCTTATGGCGTCAAGAAGCGAAGTCTTGCCGTGGTCGACATGGCCCATGACGGTCACTACCGGGGCCCTGTGCTCAAGCCCGCCGGCGGCGGCCTCTTCGGCGCCGGGCTCCATCAGGGTCTCTTCCTGTACGGCCCCGCTTTCCACCTCATAGTCATAGTCCTGCACTATGAGGGAGACCGCGTCTATGTCTATAAGCTGGTTTACCGTGGCCATTATGCCAAGCGACATCAGCTTCTTTATTATCTCGTTCGCCTTAACCCCGAGTTTCTGCGACAGATCCGCCACGCTTATCGCGTCGACTATCCTTATGACCCTCTTTATGGCCTTCGGGGTAGTGATCTCGGTCTTTTTCATCGGCCTGGCCTGCGACTGCGCCTGCGCGGCCCGCGCCCTCTGGGCGCCGGTCTGGTACTTATCCTTCTTGGAAGACCTCTTGGCGGTGAAGAACTTCTTAAGCTCCGGCTCCTTTACGAAGACCTTCTCTTTCTTGATCAAAGCCGCCTGGGCCTCGGCGGGTTTCTCCTCCGCGACAGACGGCGCGCCCTCTTCGACGGGTTTGGCCTCCACTGAGGGCTCCTCGGCCTCTTCTTCAACCTTAAGCTCGGCGAGGATCTCCGCCGGGGTCTTTTCCCTGGCTTTCTTCGGTCCTTTTTTCGGGGCTTCCTTCTTCTCTTCCGGCCCCTTTACCTTCGCCCTGCCTCTGCTCTTTTCATCTTTTTTCTCTTCCTTCGGCTCCGCCCTGGCGCTCACCGCGGCTTCGGCTACGACCTCTTTCTTAAGCTCCGGCTGCACAAGGACAGGCTCCGGCGCCTTCTCCCCGGCCGGCGCGGCCTTCGGAGCCTCTTCTACTTTGGCTTCGACCTCAGGGACGGGCTTTGCCGCCCTTCTCCTGATAACGGTAGCCTTTACCCTCTTTTCATCAACCTTCTCGGACTGCTTTTCTTTCTCTTTTTCTGTCATCTTTTAAAATGCCTTAGATAAGACCATCTGGATTATAATGTTTTAAATATATTGCGGATCTTTCTCAGCGATGCTTAAATCCGCCCCTTTATCTTCACCCAAAGTTCCTCAAGCAAAGGCAAAACGACCTTACGCTTGAGAGCCCTTGAGAATGGATCCTTTTTTTTATAAGCCTCCTTAAGGCAAGCCTCGTTCGGGCAGATATAAGCGCCTCTGCCCGGCATAATCCCCTTAAGATCAGCCTCCAGAACACCTCCCGATGCTGCGAGCCTGACAAGCTCCGACTTTTCGCGCACGGTCCTGCAGCCGATACAGGTCCTCTCCGCCATTACTTTACTGCACTGAGTATCAGCTCCGTGTCGTCGTCGTTTATGCCTAGCTCATAGAGCGTCACCCTTGTTATCTCCGCCAGGCTCTCCCTGGTCGCGTACCCGGCGCCCACAAGAAGGGCGGCTGACGGGCGGGATATCCCGAGGGCGGTCTCCAGTTCCTTCACGCTCGCCTCGGCCCTCTCTTTTTCTTCCCTCACCCCGGCCGCCTCGACCTCTTTCCTCAAGGCCTCTTCGGGCGTAAGCTGCCCTTCCTTGGCGCCCTTGGATTCGGACTCGGTCCGTATGTCTATCCTCCAGCCCGTAAGCTTCGCGGCAAGCCTTACGTTCTGCCCCTTCTTCCCTATGGCTAAAGAGAGCTGGTCGTCGGGTACGATGACCTCCATGGCGTGCTCCGTCTCATCCACTATGACCCTGGCTATCTGGGCCGGGGAAAGCGTGTTCTTCACGAAGACGGCGGGTTCATCGGCCCAATGGACTATGTCAATCTTCTCGCCCTTCAACTCCTGCACTACGGCCTGGACCCTCGATCCCTTGACGCCTACGCAGGCCCCCACGGGGTCCACATCCGAGTTGTTGGATGCGACAGCTATCTTGGCCCTGTCGCCGGGCTCCCTGGCGGCGCCCATTATCTCCACTATCCCCTCGTAAATCTCGGGGACCTCCATCTGAAACAGCTTTATAAGAAAACCTGGGTGCGTCCTTGAGATTATGACCTGCGGCCCCTTGGCCTCGGTTTTGACGTCGAGGACCACCCCCCTTATCCTTTCGCCCTGCCTGTAGCCCTCTCTTCTTACCTGCTCTTTCTTCGGCAGCACGGCCTCGGCCCTTCCAAGGTCGACGATTATGTCGCCTTTTTCGAACCTCTGGACTATGCCCGTTATTATCTCGCCCTTCTTTGCGCTGTACTCGCTGAAAACGATGTTCCTTTCGGCCTCTCTCACCTTCTGGATGATTATCTGCTTGGCCGTCTGGGCGTCGATCCTTCCGAACTCCCTGGCGTCAAGCTTGACGCCTATGCTGTCTCCGAGGGCGGCTTCCGGGTCAAGCTCCCTGGCCTGCTCAAAAGATATCTCCAGGTCAGGGTTTTCCGGCTCCTCGACCACCGTCTTGAAGAGGAACAGCTCTATCTCTCCCATCTCCTCCTGGTAGTGCGCCTCGATGACCTTATTGGGGCCGAACCTCTTTTCGGCGGCCTTGAGCATGGCTGACTCAAGCGCCTCTATGAGGATATTTTTGTCTATGCCCTTGTCTTTTCCGACCTGGTCGATGATATGCGATAAATTGAGCGACATTTTCTTAGAACCCTCCGGCAAAAAAACTTTTTAATCCTTGATTTAATGAAACCTGCCGCGCCGGTTTGGCCGGCGGGATTTTCATCGGTAAATTCCTGAAAACTGCGGCAAGCCTGCTTTCGGCTGAATGAAACGCTGCGGAAAAATGAACCTGCCCGGGGCAAGCCGCCTGGGACCTTCGAAATGTAAGGATGTCACACTTTCCATTCGCCCGAGAACCCCGCAAGCCTTGGTGCGAGGGACGCGCTCGCGATGCGTTTTCATATCTCTATCTCAAGTCTTGCCCTGTCTATGTTTGCAAGGTCTATGACGAACTTTTTGCCGTCGAAGTCCGTCACCGCGACCCTGCCGTCCTCGACCGAGTCGATGGTGGCCTTGAAGTTCTTCCTCCCCTCAAGCGGCTCCTTCGTCTTTATCTTTACCTTTTTGCCGGTAAACCTTACGAAGTCCTTCTCCTTCACCAGCGGCCTGTCAAGTCCCGGGGAAGATACCTCAAGGGTGTATTTCTGGGGGATCGGGTCTTCAACATCAAGTAGCGTGCTCAACTCCCTGCTCACGTCCCCGCAATCGTCTATCGTCACGCCGCCGGGCTTGTCTATGAAAAACCGGAGAACCTTTCTGCCGTGCTCGGTAGCGTAGACCACGTCCACAAGCTCAAACCCCAGGTCCGCAAGCAAAGGCCCGGCAACAGCCCTTATCTTCTCTTCCAGCCCTTCTACCTTCAAAAGCCCTCCCCGCCCCGGCGCAGACTGACGGACGGAATCCCGAAAAAATTTGCGGCGCCCCCGTGCAAACCCCCGCAACGCGTGAAAGAATTTCTCTCTCAAACAAAAAAGTGGGCAAATGCCCACTCTATCTTCACCTAAGAGGCTTAGAATTCATATAATTTAGCACACAAAAATCTCCATTGCAAGACCAAAATAGAGCTTTTTGTATAAAAAACATTTAAATTTACATGAGGTTTGACATCTTTCGACTCCACCTTAGCGCCGGTCAAAAACACCTTGTTAAACATGGGACGCTCTGCTATACTTTACCGAAAATCACTTGCAAAATTTTCACGCCGGACAGCGGCACAAGCCCCTGGGGATAATAAGCGCATGACCATGAATAACGACCCTGTAAAGGCCCTCAAGGCCGCCCTCACCGATAAACTTCATATCGACCTGAAATCCAACCCGGTCACCGTTGCGTTGGAAGGCTCTTCCATCATCATCGAAGGCATGGTGGAAGACATCGCCCGCAAGAAAAGGGCGCTCCTTATCGCCATGGGGCTTCCAGGCGTGGAGGGCGTTATCGACAGGCTCCGGATAAAGCCCTCAAATCCAATGACGGACCCCGAGATAAGAGACCACTTTTACGCGGCCGTCGAAGAGGAGCCGACATTGAAGACGGCAGGCATCAGGGCCGAGGTCAAAGACGGCGTGGTGGACATCGAGGGCACGGTCGGGTCACTTACCCACAAACGCCTCGCGGGGGTGCTCGCCTGGTGGATACCCGGCGCGCTCGACGTCATCAACAGCCTCGAGGTTCTCCCGCCGATGGCCGACAACGAGGACGAGTTGAACGACGCCTTGAGGATAGTCCTCGAGAAAGACCGGCTCGTCGACGCCCTCTCCCTTACGTACTCCAACAGGGACTATGTAGTGACCCTCAACGGAGTGGCCGGCAGCGCCGAGGAGAGACACGCCGCCGAGGAAGACGCGTGGTACATATGGGGCGTAAACGATGTGGTAAACAATATCCGCGTAGAGCCCGCAAGCGTACACCAGCTGCCCTGAAGGCTTCCCTTATCCATCTGAAACTTGCCTTAAATCATCATATCAAATAAAAATACGGCGGAGGAATGTACCGGCTCTATGAAGAAGATCAGGATCACCGAGGTTGACCCGATGACAAAGACCCAGAAAGGGCTTTTCGGGGAGGGTTGCTACGGCAGCGACTGCCAGGACGAGTGCTGCGAGTACGGATGCGATGTGGACCTTGCCACACTCAGGCTGATAGAGAAGCACCGGGAGCTGATAGAGCCTCTCGTAAAGGCCGGTATCGAGGAGTGTTTCAAGACCCCACTCAAGAAGGACAGCGACTACTTAGGCGGGGCTTACAGGGAGACCGCCACGAGGGCGAAGGACAAGACCTGCGCGTTCAGGCTTGTCGGGCAGCGGGGCTGCTCGCTTTTTTACCTCTGGGCCACGAAGAAGCTTCCCAAAAGGATCGTGCCGACGATATGCAGGGTCTACCCCATCACATGGCACAGGGGAAGGCTTTTTATCGACACGCCGCTCAGGAAGTCCTGCAAGTGCGAGGAACTGACGCCGAAAGGGATAGAGGTCCCTTCGCTCTACGATACGCAGAAAAAGGAGATCAGGGCGCTCTTTGAGATACAGGAGAAGAAAATCTCCGCGGCTAAGAAAACGGTAACCAAAAAAGTAGCGGCCAGGAAAGCCTCGCCGAAAAAACCGGCCTCAAAAAAGGCAACCTCTAAAAAATAAGGCCGTATGAACCACCCCGGAGCTTTTTTCCGGGTAACAAACGAACAAAAAGAGGTTGTTCTCGATCCGCCGTACGCCAGTACCCCCTCACTCGATTGCGAGGGCTGGGCTCCCGTTGCGCTCTTCCGATGCAACGGGAAGCGGGGATGGTGAAAACCTGTTTTCACCCCCACCCGCTGCCCTCCCCCGTCACCATAAAGGGGGAGGATTTTACAAGGGCAAGCTATAGGGAATTCCATGATAAAGACCATGAAACAAAAAGCCCCGGAAAGTTCCGGGGCTTTTTTTATGACCGAAGAACCCCGCCATAAATGACGGGGATTGTTCACGGTGAGGTGATTGCCATTTTTACAGTCCGCCTTGACCCGCTTATCTAGCGGCGGGGTTGCGGCGTTCACCCGCTAACGGGTTAAGGATGAACACCATGCAGCAAGCTGCGGGGTGTCGAAAACTCATATAAGGAAGTTTCGATTTGGATTTGACCCTGTAGCAAGCTCCAGGGAATTTTGTGATTAAACCCCGTTACTCTACTATCCTTACCTTCATCTCCACCCTTTCGTTGGGCAGGTCCCTGGGGTTACGCGGGAGGTTTACGATCTTGTCCGCCACTTCCATACCCTTGACGACTTCACCGAAGACGGTGTACTGCCTGTCGAGGAACGTGGAGTCCTTCACGACTATGAAGAACTGGCTCCCGGCGCTGTTCGGGTCATTGGACCTTGCCATGGAGAGGACCCCCCGTTTATGGGATATCTCGTTGAACTCCGCCTTTATCGTGTAGCCGGGGCCGCCCGCCCCGTACATCGACTGGTTGGGGCCCTTGGTGTTCGGGTCCCCGCCCTGGATCATGAAGCCGGGGATGACCCTGTGGAATATCGTGCCGTCGTAAAAGCCTTCTTTGGCGAGCTTTACGAAGTTATTGACATGACCCGGCGCGACATCAGGAAAAAACTTGATCTCGATCTCGCCGTACTTCGTCTCGATTATTGCCCTTGTGCCCTTCTTTTCTTCCACTTTTTTAGCTCCTTGTGCCGCCGCACCGTTGTGCGGCGTTAATAAGACCGCGAAAGCGAACACCAACATAAGACAGAACGCTTTAAAGATACTCATACCTGACGCCCCTCCCTTTCTCTTGAGTTAAGGAAAATCACTTTAACCCTATCGTCCGGAAAAAGTCAACGGCAATTATGACCGGCTGCGGCTCAGCGGGGCTTTCTCCCGCAGAGGAATCCCTCGACAAAGACGACGGCCTCTTTTTTGTTCTTGATCTCTCCCTTCTCAACCCCATCTGATATCTTCTTTAATATTTCCCCGACAAGCGGCCCCTCGGGAATGCCGAATCTTTTCATGACCTCACCGCCGGTAAAAATCAGAGCAGGCCTTTTCTTCAGATAGACGGTATAGTAAAACCCGAGCATATCATCGACCAGCCTGAGAAGCCCGGAATCCTGTGCGCCGCGGGTGGCCCTGGCGTCGGCTGCGGCAAGGCACAGGAGCGTCACGCCTGAAGCTCCCCCGGAGGCCCTGAAAAGGTGCGCCTTTGCCCTGGGTGAAGGCTCATGCAGGTTAGCGAGGTCAAAGACCCTGTGGTGGTTCTTTACAAGCCCCGCGACCTCACCCGCCGCCTTTCTGCTGAACTTGAGCCTCAGAAGGGCTTCCTTCACGAGAGCGCCCCCGGCTGAGTCATGGCCTATGAAGCGCATCCTTCCGCCTTCTCTTGTCATACTGAGCGGCTTTCCGAAGTCATGGAGGAACGCGGCGAGTTTAAACACCGTCTTCATCTCAATCACGCCGATCTTACGGGCGAAGTGCTCCGTAAGGCGGCTGCCGTAAGCGGGGAACTTCCCCGTAAGCTCCTCAAGAAGAGACTCGGCGGCATCAAGGGTCTTTAAAGAGTGCTCCAGCAGCCCGTAGCCGTCCACATCGGCCCAGCCCTCGGCTCCGGGCAGCACAGAGCCGATCATGCCGGCGGAGTACAGGAGCCTTAAAGCCCCGGAGCTTCCCCTGCACGAAAAGACGGCAATGAGTTCGTCTCTTATCCTCTCGGCCGAGCTCCTTTCAAGAAGCCCGGCCTTCTCTTTCATGAGCGCGAAAGTCTCCGGGGTTATCCGCAGGCCGTACTGTTGCGAGAGCCTCACCGCGCGTAGCGCCCTTAAAGGGTCCGCGTCAAAGGCCTCCTTAGAGACCACGCGGAGAAGCCGCGCTTCGGCGTCCTTAACCCCTCCTGAGGGGTCCATGACCCCGGGGCGGGCGCTCTCGAAAATATCCTTGAGGTCAACGGCGAGAGAGTTTACGGTAAAGTCCCTGAGGCTCAGGTCGTTTAAGATGCTCTCCTTGACCGGAGAGAAGTCCAGGCTGAAAGTCTTGCCTTCGACATTTGTGACTATCCTGTAAGAGAGGGTCTCCCTGTCGAGCAAAAACGCGCTGCCTCCTGTTCCGGCGGCTATAGATTCGCAAAACCCCAATATGTCCCCGCCCGCCGTGACGAAATCATAGTCGGGGGCCAGAGGCCTTCCCAGAGCGAGGTTCCTTAAGACCCCTCCGACAAGCCAGACCGCGGTAGCGCTTTCTTCGGACACGGCGCGTACTACTTTTACAAGAGGGTCTTCCCTCAGGGCCAGGAGGGCCTTTAAAAAAGAAAAGGCCGACATCTCTCGGCCCGGTCCGGTCATCTTGTCGGCTTTTTCATCCCTCACAGAAGCTCCACCTCTATAAGGCCGTCATCGAGCGGTATGCGCGGGATATCAACGCGCGGCAAGGAAAGCGTCACCTTTCCGGAGACCTCCCTGTACCCGGGATCAATGTCGTAGATGGCGTTGAAGAGCTTGTCGGCCTCGTTTCCGTCCCCGGCCGCCTCATAAGCCAGAGCCAGCTCGTACATCATACCCATCCTCTCACTATCGCTTCTGCCTTCTACTTTAAGACCCTTGAGGTAGAAACCTATCGCCTCGTGCGCGTTACCCTCGGAGACGGCGCATAACCCGAGCCTTGTCAGGCAGTCAAACTCAAGGTGCGGGTCTTTGAGAGCGATCTTAAACTCCTTGGAGGCTTCGCCGTAGAGCTCCATCTCCATGTAGGCTATGCCGAGGTTGTAATGGGTCTCGGTGTCTTCCCTGCTCAATTGCTGGCCGATCCCGCTTTTGAACTCGTCGTAGGCCTCCTTTGAGTCGGAACCTCCCCACGAGCCGGCCATGTCCTGAATCGTCTCTTCCATGCCGAGCTCGGCGGAGAGGTCCACATAGTCCTCGCCCTTGCCGCTCTCCGGGGTCTCTTCCATCTTAAGCCTTTCGGGCTCAAGAAGCATCTCCTCCGGGCTTATCTTCTCGATAAGTCCCGGCCTGTCAAGCTCGGCCTCCGTCTTCTCTATAAGCTCCGTGATGGCGCCGGAGAGTTCTTCCTGCGCATCCTCCGCTCCTGATTCCCGGGGAAGAGCGATCACTTCGGAAGGCTCTGCCGGGGCCTCGACAACAGGCTCCTCTATGTCCGCAGGCAGCTCCGGCTCTTGCTCTACTGACGGTTTATCCTCAAGCGGCGCCTCAAGCTGTTGCTCGATATTGCCGGTCTCGCTTCCGGAAACCTCGAACTTCCGCTCTTCCGGGAATTCGACTTCCGCCTGCCTTGCCTCGGCCTCGGAGATCTTAAGGTTGACCTCCTCTATAGCCTCTTCAAGGACATCTTCCAGTGACTCTTCGGCAGAGGCGGCATCTTCAACAGGCTCTTCTTCTACGGCCTCAGGCACTTCCGTTACCATCGGCTCTTCCCTGGCCTCAGCCTCTACCAATATATCTTCGGAGGGGGCAGATACCTCCACCTCAGGCTCTTCCGTTACAGCCGGCTCTTCTTTGGCCTCAGCCTCTACCAACATATCTTCAGAGGGGACAGATACCTCTGCCTCAGGCACTGCTAACGCCTGAAGCGCAGGTGTCTGGTCTTTTACCGGTTCGCCCGCTTCCTGGGCGATTACATCCTCAACACCCCCGACCTCTATCTCGACCTCGGCCTCCTCGGAAGCCGCAGTCTGCTCTGTCTTCTCCTCTTTTACCTCGGCTCTCTCGCCAGTGGCCTCTCCACTCTCAACAGCGGCGCTGACTTCACTGACGGCGCCCTCGGCTGCCTTCGGCTCGACATCCTCGAAACCCTCAAGGGTTATCTCTATCTCTTCTTCAGGCGATGAGACAAGAGGCTCGACCCGTTTCTCTTCCTGAACCTGCTTTTTTTCAGCCCCACTCTCCTCGGTCCATGACTCCGGAGCAGCCCCGGTAGCCTCGTCCTTAGGCTTGAACCTTTCCATGAAACCAAAGCAATCCGGGTCGTTCGGCCTATGCCTGAGGATCTCGGCGGAGACCTCTTTGGCGGCGTCGGTGTCGTCTGTCTCCCTGTAGACATGGAAGAGGGGAAGGGCGAACTTGAGGAACTGAACGGTATCGTCTTTCTGCCTGTAGAGGTCGGCAAGCCCTTTGAGGATAACGGGCTCTTTGGGGTTCGAGTGGACAAGGCCCAAATATATCTTCTCGGCCTTGTCCAGCTTACCCTGCTCCAGCAGTTTTGCGAATATGCTTGAGTACTCGGCGAGGGCGTCCTTGCCGAAAGAGAGTTTATGGTAGAGCTCCGCGAGCTTTATCCTGACACCGATATTCTCGGGGTCGATTCCTATCATCTTCTTGAGAAGCTCCAGGACGTCGTTGGTCTTGCCCTTCTTCTCGAAGGTAGCCACTATGTAGCTGTATTCGCTTATGGCGTCCGCGATGAGCCTCTGCCTGGTATAGAGGTCGGCGAGCTTGTAGTGCAACTCAAGGTTGTCGTCGAGTTTAAGGACCTGCTTGTAGACCGCTATCGCCTTGAGGTAAAAGCCCCTCTGGGCATTGGCCTTGGCCGCTTCCGTGTACTCCTTTATAGCCTCGGCGTTCCTGTTTATCTTGACATAGAGCTCGCCGATCCTCAAGCGGATGGCGATATCCTTCGGGTCGACATCGAGAGCGGCCTTGTACTCGACTATGGCCTTGTCGATGCTGCCCTTCTGGATGAACTTCTGAGCCCTGTCTAATATTTTTTCTTTGAGAGCCATCTTATATAAGGGTCCCCTTTAAAAACCCCGCCCCAAAAACACGGGGAAAACAGTATAACCATATTAAAAACCGCATGAACCTCCCCGCGGCAAGCTCCGGGGTATCTCTTAAAACCTCCCCTCCATCGATTGCGAGGGCTGGGCTCCCGTTGCGCTCTTCCGATGCAACGGGAAGCGGGGAGGGTGAAAACATTTTTGCACCCCCACGGCGTACTAAAAACCGGCAAGCCCTTCAATCCGCATTACGCACAAAATATCGCTTGACGGGCAAAACGGTATCTACCCTCCTCCATCGAGGGGGAGGATTTTATAAGGAAACCCTGCTAGCAAGCTACAGGGAATTTTGTGATTAAAATTCTCCGCCATGAATTGCGGAGAATTTTGATGGCATGGAAAGATCATTTGTATTTGCCAGCCTTGACCCGCCGCTAAAGCGACGGGATTGCGGAGTGGCACACCCATTCAACCCGAAGAGATTAAAAGTCTATCGATCAGGCGATTCGAGGGT
>JACRCH010000087.1 GCA_016219115.1 Deltaproteobacteria bacterium | reverse complement strand
GAATGGCACCTGTCGCAATACAGAGGCTCCCACGCTACAAGGCCGTTATGGCATTTGCCGCAGAAATCCCCGTTCATGATGGCCGCCATGTTGATGTCGTTGGCGCCCTTCTTGATGATAAAGATGTCTTCGTGGCAGACCTTGCATTTGAATCTGATCCTGTGGAACCAGTGCGGGAATACCACTGGGTTCACACCCGCTTTTTGCATGCTCTCCGACTTGCTGTTTAGGACGATGTCCCCGTACTCTGCGAAACCTGATTTTGCGGAAAGCAGGCCTGCCGAGATACCGATACAAGTCAGGAGGAGAATCCAGAAGCTTGTTCTCTTCATTGATTGCCTCCTTAAGGTTTTTTCCCCGACTTATTTGGTTTTTTGGGTGATAGTTGTTGCGATTATAGCCTTTTCTACAGGGCATCTGTCAAGCTAAAAATTTATAAAAATGAAATTCTAATGAATTGAAAAGAGAGGTCGAATGTGATATAAATGCAAATCCCCTTTATTTTCAGCGCATTCTGGCAATATCTGTCAACCGGGGCTGATGCAAAAAAAATGTTATTCCCCTCCCTGAAAGATGCGTTTGATTACAGTAGTTACGGTTTTTTGAGAGGGTTGCAGACCGGAATCTTTAAACAAGATACTTCGTCAATATGAGGTCCGTTCGCTATGCTTGTTGAAGCTCTCCGCGCCTTTTGCGCTGGGGGTCTTCGAAATGCATGGAGGAAGTTTACAAGTTCTGTTCGCTCGTGCCGCATTTTCAAACATTTCATGGAGGTTCAAACCTTGTTAGAGAGACTCGGAGACTGGAAGAGGAGTTCATACTGCGCTGAAGTCACCGCCGCCGATATAGGCAAGACCGTGACCCTGATGGGCTGGGTGCAGAGGAGAAGGGACCACGGGGGGCTGATATTCATTGACCTCAGGGACAGGGCCGGGCTTGTGCAGCTGGTCTTCAACCCCGACGCAGGTGAAGTGCACGCTAGGGCCCACGACTTGAGGAGCGAGTTCGTCATCGCCGTAAAAGGCACGGTCGGCGAAAGACCCGTTGGCACCGAGAACCCGTTCCTCAAGACCGGCAAGGTCGAGGTCGTGGCGAAGGAACTGAAGGTCCTGAACGACTCGGCGCCCCTGCCGTTCATGATAGAGGACGACACCGATGTCGCCGAGACGACACGGCTTAAATACCGCTATCTGGACTTACGGAGGGCGGCCCTGCAAAAAAAACTCCTTTTAAGGCACAGGGTGGCGATGTCTACGCGTAACTACCTCGCCGAAAACGGTTTCATAGAGATGGAGACTCCGGTTTTGACCAAGAGCACGCCCGAGGGCGCAAGGGACTTCCTTGTCCCTAGCAGGCTCACCCCCGGAAGTTTTTTCGCCCTCCCGCAGTCGCCGCAGCTCTTCAAGCAGATATTGATGATATCGGGCTTTGACAGGTACTTCCAGATAGTCAAGTGCTTCAGGGACGAGGACTTGAGGGCGGACCGTCAGCCCGAGTTCACGCAGATAGACGCCGAGATGAGCTTTGTGGACAGGGAAGACGTCATAGAGGTCATGGAAGGGCTCATCAAACGGATATTTGAAGAGGCTGGCGCGGAACTTAAGCCCCCCTTCCCGAGGATGACTTACGCTGAGGCCGTCGGCAGGTTCGGGGTAGACAATCCCGACACCCGTTTCGGCCTTGAATTGAAAGACCTGACCGATTCCCTGAAAGGTTCGGGCTTCAAGGTCTTCGCCGACGCCGCCTCCAAGGGCGGGGTCATAAAGGCTCTGTGCGTGAAGAACGGGGCCGTCTTTTCAAGGAAAGACCTTGACGATTTAACCGAGATAGCGGTCTCCTTCGGGGCCAGGGGGCTGGCGTGGGTAAAGATAACCGAAGAGGGCTGGCAGTCGCCGATAGCCAAGTTCTTAAGCGACGCTGAAAAAGAGACGATAGTCGCAATCTCCGGGGCGGAAAAAGGAGATCTCCTGCTCTTCGGGGCAGACAGGGCCTCCGTGGCCAACACCGTACTGGGACGCCTCAGGCTCAATATCGGAGGCAGGCTCGGGCTCATTCCGAAGGAAGGCTACAACTTCGTCTGGATCACCGAGTTTCCAATGCTTGACTACGACGAGGCCGAAAAGAGGTTCGTGGCGGTACACCACCCGTTCACGGCCCCGATGGACGAGGACCTCGATAAACTCGACACCGAACCCCTGAAGGTCAGGGCGAAGGCCTACGACCTTGTGTTGAACGGCAGCGAGATAGGCGGCGGCTCGATAAGGATACACCGTAGCGACATACAGGCCAGGATTTTCGAGAAGCTCGGAATAGCAAAGGAAGAGGCGGAGCTGCGGTTCGGGTTCCTCCTCGATGCGTTGAAGTTCGGCACCCCGCCGCACGGGGGCATCGCCTTCGGTCTGGACAGGATCATGTCGATAATCACCGGGTCGGAATCGATCAGGGACGTCATCGCCTTCCCAAAGACGCAGAAAGGCACGGACCTCATGAGCGACGCGCCTTCGGCCGTAGACCAGAAGCAGCTCGACGAGATATTTATAAGGGTCGCCAGGAAGGTGGAGAAACAGGAGAAGGCTTGAGGCGTATGAGTATCGGTACAAAGGGCGGGGACTGAAGTCCCCGCCCTTTTTTTGTTTCAAGAGAGTTTCTGTAAATCTGAAAAAAACTAAAATTTCATTTCTCTGCCAAAGAGCTTTTTGCGCGCTGGCGCGCGCCTCGGGGCGATTGCTACGCTCGCTGTCAAGCTCGCTCGCAATAAAATAAGAGGCTGTGCTTGCTCGCTTTCCTTCAGGCTCGCTACGCAATGCCCCCTGGGGGTTTATCAAAACAAAAATTCCCCTTCCTTGACTGGAGGGGATAAAGGGGAGGGTGATTATTTTCATGGGCTCCGCTCACCAAAATATCAGCTCCGTAGGTTGGGTTGGTCTTATCAACCCAACAGTATTGTCGGTGGCCATTGAAATCGTTGGGTTTCGCTCAAGCTCAACCCAACCTACTTTACTAAAAAGTCTTTTTGCGCGCTGCCGCGCGCTTCGGGGTATTTGCTCCGCTCACTGTCGAGCTCGCTCGCAAAGAGGAACCGGGGCTTGCCGCGCTCGCTCTCCCTTAGGCTCGCTACGCAAAACCCCTGGGGTTTTGTTTAAAGAAAAGAATACTTCAAAATTAATGTCTCACAATGGGATATAAAATCCCTCGCCTTGCAGCTCCGTAGGTTGGGTTGGTCTTATCAACCCAACAGTATTGTCGGTGGCCATTGAAATCGTTGGGTTTCGCTCAAGCTCAACCCAACCTACTTTACTTCTAATTCGTCAGATAGCTTCTGAAGACAATTCGAGTGTATTATCTCGCCGTTTGCGAGTGAAACGCCACCGTAGGCAACAGAAAAGCATACTGGACAGGACATATTCAGGTAGGTTGGATTAGGAGCATAACCCAACAATTCCGTTTCTTGATTATCAATAAGATACAATCTATTAACAATATCCGCAACTGCGCAGTACAGGAAGTACTCTGCATACAACAGAGATAGCTCGAAATGCGTTGACAGGTATTGTTAGCACAACGATTGACTTCAGCACTTCTGCCGTCTCGTTCTTCATGTTCCCCCTACTGCCGCACATACCCGTACATGAGCGCGCCCACGGCGAAAAAGAGTATGTCCGGGAACGCGGCCGAGAGCATCGGCGGGATCATGCCTGTCTGCCCCAAAGACCTGGTGACGGCGAACACGACCCAGTAGGAAAAAGCTATCACCACGCTTAAGCCCACGCCTACGGCTATGCCGCCGTGGCGTCCGGTCTTTAAGGCGAATGGGATGCCCATGAGCACCATTATGAAGTTCACGAGCGGGAAGGCGACCTTGCCGTAAAGGTCTATCCTGTACCGTGACGCGTCGTAGCCGTCGGCCTCCAGGCCCTGTATGTATCTCCTCAGCTCCATGAAGCCCATGTTCTTCTGGAGGTTCTCCACATCGGCCAGGTCTCCAGGCTCCATGAGCCCGGTGACCTCAATGGCGCCGACCTCCTGTTTTGCCGCTTCGCCCTTTTCATTGAAGTTCCAGACGGTGGCTCCGGCGGTCACCCACTTGCCGTCCTTCCATTCGACGACCTTTGAATGGATGCGGCGCTTCAGATTGAACGGTTTTTCTATCTCGTAGAGGGTGAAGCCACGGAGCTCGTTTTTTTCAAGGTCGATCTGCCTTATGTTGAATATCCCGCGCGAAGTCCTGACCCACATGCCTTCTTTTCCGAAAGCGCTCCCCTGTATCCCGAACCACTGCTGCCTGAAGGCATCGACCTTCTTCAGGGCGGCCGGCGTGACGGATTCGTTTATGATGATGACGGCGATGCTTATGAGGAGCCCGGAGACGAGCAGCGGCAGAAGGACCCTCAAAAGCCGCACCCCTCCGGCCTTTACAGCGGTTATCTCGCCGTGCCTGGAGAAGAGTCCGAGCGAGAGCAATACCGCGATGAGTACCGCCACCGGGGATATCTGGACCATTATGAATGGGACCTTGTAGATGAAAAAGAATACGCTTGAGAAAAGCGGGACCCCGTGCTTCATGAGGTTGTCCATGTTCTCAAAGAGGTCTACCATTATGAAAAGGACCATGAAGGAGAGCACCGAGATGAGCAGGAGCTTGGCGAACTCCGCCAGTATGTATCTTTCGAGTATCTTCATCCGTTTACCGGGTCCTCGTCTTCACGGAGACTTCAGGCGCTTTTACGCTGTCTTGTCAAGAGGCTTACGGCCTCCCTTATCACGGAGGCGATGTTTACGGGTCTGTCCCTGGCGGCCATGTAGAAGAAGCAAAGACCGGCCGCGCCGAATATGATGTCCGAGCCCCATACGGACAGTACAGGGTTTATGAGACCGTTGTTGCCCATCGCCTCCATGGCCGTTGAGACCACGTAGTAGGCGAGCACGACCGAGAGAGAAACAGAGAAGCCGGTGAACCTGGCGGCCCGGACCTTCTGTATGCCAAGCGGCGCCCCGAGTATGGTGAAGACGAAGACCGAGGCCGGCAGCGCGAACCTCTTGTGCAGGTCGATCAGGTACGGGGCCGTCTTCTCGCCCCTTGACCCTACGAGCCTGACCTTGTCCATAAGCTCCCCGAGGTACATCTCCCTGTTGGGCTTATCCATGTAGCTCAAGAGCTGCTCGCCTCCGGAGAGGTTCAATTCAAGGACATAAGAGGAGAAATCCGCCAGGTGGTACGAGCCGTTGTCCGTGCCTTTCCTGTGTATCGTGCCGTCAAAGAGCTTGAAATACAGGATGGACTTGTCCTCGGACGGGGAGAAGGCGCCCGTGTGCGCGAAAAATATGGTCGACTCCGCGAACGCCCGTGCCTTGCCTCCGGCGCTTTCGTGCTGGGATATGAATATCCCTTCCATCTCCCCGGTCTTCTGGTTGAGGCGGTCGACGTACAGGACGACCCCCTTGAAACGGTCGTAGAAGGTCTTCTCATCTATGCCGGATATCAGCTTTGTCCTCGCGGCGTCGAAGAGGAGCTTCTTCATGTTGATGTTGCCCCAAGGGAAAAAATAAAGGGTGACCGAGAGGCTGAGCGCGTACACGACAAGCGCCAGAAAGACCACAGGCTTCATTATGGCAAACAGGCTCAACCCCGAGGCCTTCATGGCTGTGATCTCGCTGTCGGATGAGAGCCTGGTGAAGGCCACCAGCACCCCTATCAGAAAAGATATCGGTATGGTGTAGATGAGAAAAGACGGGATTATGGAGAGCACGAACCAGAAGACGAACGGTATGCCAGCGCCCTGGGTCACCATGAGGTCTATAAGCTTTATGATCTTGCTTAAAAGGGCGGTAACGGTAAGGATCGAGAGTGAAAGAATAAACGGGACCGTTATCTCCTTCAGGATATAGATGTTTATAGTCCTCGGCATAAGTCAAAATATACTACAAAGAGGGTTGACGGACAATCTGATTTTATCATGATTATGCGTATTTACGCTCGCACGGCGTTTTTTTTCGGATCTTCCGTATTTTTTGTTTCAGAAAGCACCGGGAAGGTCCGATAATATATTATGTAAATATCGGCCTTTCATCGGCCCCGGTCTTTGACTCGTCACGATCTTTAGGGTATTAAAGAAAAAATATTTGCGACCCGCCGCCCTGGCCCTACACCAGGCCGTGTGCCTGACCTCCGTGGCCTGCCGGGGAAAAAGAGGAGCAAAGGAGTAGTGCAGTTTGGACCCGCGCAGAAGAGATAAGATTAAAACTGAGATGCAAAGGGCCGAGGAATATCTGCGGGCAGCGGATATCCTTCATAAAAACGGTCTTTTTGCCCCGTCCATTTCATCGGCGTACTTCTCGTCTTTACACGCTTCGCTGGCGGCTTTTTTGATCAGCGGCAGCGGTCAGACTCCAAAAGAGAACTTCAACGACTTTAATGTGAAACTGAGCAAGTTCAGCCTTAAGCTCGATCCCTTCGTTGGGAAAGTCCAGGAAGCGAAAGTCGCGCGGACCGGTGGGGCCGATGTCGACAGTACGGAGAACGAGGCCCTTTTAAGGCTGTATCAGACCAGGGAGTTTTTCCTCGAGGTCAAGGATTTTTTGAGAAGAACGATAAGGTTTTAAATAAGCCGGACACCATCTCTGAAAGGCTGTAACCGACTGATATTAAGGACTATTTTCGGATTTAACCCCTCAGGCAGTACGCCCATCCCCCGGAATAATAGTACAAATTCCCAGGTATTCGTGACGGCGTTTGCAGTAACCCGCGTTACAATCAATTCCAAGGTATTATGGTATACTGTTTTTGTCTGTGATTTTCTTCATAATTCTTGCGAGAAGACCTCCCGGCCAGCCCCTCCAGCACTCAACCGTCAGGGTTCCTTTCATAACCCGGCTCCGTTTTCTGATAAAACCTTTTTTACGGTTGCAAACCTTTCAGGCACAGTATATATATTGCAGTTATGCTGAATGCAAAGGATATCCTTAAACGTCTGAAAACCCTGCGGATCGAGAAAGCCCTGAGACAGGAACATGTCGCAAAGACGCTCGGGGTAAGCAGAACCACCTATGTCCGCAAGGAACAGGGCACGATCCCCATAACCACCGAAGAGTGGGTCATGCTTGCCGAGGCGATGGGCAAGGAGCTGGGCTACTTTTTCAGCCTCTCCGGCATGGGTGATAAGGAAGCCTTCCTCTTGAAATTCTACAGGGTGCTCACGCCGGACGAGAGAGTCGATCTTTTAAGCGGCATAGACCTGATTTTTAAGAAGGCCAAGAGAAAAGAGATAGTAAAGGCCCTTGAGGATCTTGTAAAGGTGTGAAGTTTTTATCTGGTCTGACCCGATAAAAAAGCCGCGCCCCTGGTCTTAGCTCTCGTTTGAAGAAGCCCAGCGTAAGAGCCAATAACTGATTTTCAGTGTAAAAAGAGGCGCTGCCCGCCTTTTTTTCTTCCAACAGCCGTTATCCGCCACTCCGGAGATAATAATAAACCATCAAGCCCCTTATTTTTAGGTTTGACAAGCCCAATCCATTATGTTAATTATTTTAGGTTAATTGGTTTTTGATCCCCGATTTCGGGCTTCGAGCCGCTAGCTCAGTCGGTAGAGCATCTGCCTTTTAAGCAGGTGGCCCCGGGTTCGAGTCCCGGGCGGCTCACCATTTAACCTGAAACACGACAGAACATATAAACTGTCCCCATCGTCTAGAGGCCAAGGACACCGCCCTTTCACGGCGGTAACCCGGGTTCGAATCCCGGTGGGGACGCCAAAAATAAAATGGGGGCTTATGCCCCCATTTTTATTTTTGACTGCCTCTATGAGAGGCTCGAACCCCGGAGGGGTCGACTGGCAGGCCCGCCGCAGCCGCAGGCGAGGCGGGCGATATAAATCG
>JACRCH010000084.1 GCA_016219115.1 Deltaproteobacteria bacterium | reverse complement strand
GCTCCGTGTCGGGCCTCGTCGTAATGTACTCTATAAACGTCTTTCTGACCTTCTCACTTTCGGAACTCGGCATGTCGCACTTCTACATCGGCCACCGGCGCACCGACAAGAAGTGGAAACAGCATTTGAGCGTCCACATCATAGGGCTCATACTCTGCGTCACCATACTGCTCATAACCGTCTTTGAAAAATTTACCGAAGGCGGATGGGTCACCCTTATCATAACGGCGGTTGTAATAGGCGGGTGCTACTTTATCCGGAACCACTACGATAAAGTCCGGAAGGGCGTCTCCCAGCTCGATGAGACGCTCCTGAACCTCCCGGTATTCGGCCCCGTAAATGACAAGCCTTTAAACCATAACGATATGACCGCCATCCAGCTCGTATCCGGGTATAACGGGTTCGGCGTGCATACCCTCCTTTCGACCCTTACGAACTTCCCCCAGACCAAACAGATCGCCTTCGCCTCCGTCGCCGTAATAGATTCGGGCTCGTTCAAGGGCGCGGCCGAGGTCAAGGCCCTGGAGGAATCCGTCAGGGATTCCCTCGAAAAATACGTGGAGCTTGCCAGAAAACTCGGTTTCCCCGCGGATTACCGCATGGCCGTGGGAATCGACGTGGTGGAGAACGCGGAGCGTTTATGCAAGGAGATTGCGTCGAAATTTCCAAGGTCAACGGTATTTACCGGGCAACTTACCTTCCGCCTCGAGAAGATATACCATAAGATGCTTCACAACGAAACGGCCTTCGCGATCCAGCGGCGCCTTCAGTGGGACGGCATAACGACGGTAATCCTTCCGATAAGGGTAAAGGTCTGACAGGCTCTTGAAGATTCCCCGCGGCAAGCTGCGGGCCTCGCGCTCGCCATGCATGTTCAAGCAGGCTCCCCTCCCCGGTAAATATCCTTTTAAAAATCTTTTCTTGCGATTCTCCGTTTTTTTTGTTAAAAGATTTAGGTTGACCGCCGCCTGCCCGGGAAAAATGCCGGGCGGGCAGTAATGAGGGGGGGTTAGCTCAGATGGGAGAGCGGCTGGTTCGCAATCAGCAGGCCACCGGTTCGATCCCGGTACCCTCCACCAGCAAAATCAAGAAGCCGGCCCTGACAGGCCGCTGAAAAACAGTTTTCTGGGATGGGAACTTTCTGTAAAAAGGTTTTTCCCCAGACCCCCTTCAAAAACTTTCAGTTCTTCCACGGCTGACCCCCAAGAATTAACGTGGGTCAGCCGTGGAAGAACTGAAAGTTTTTGGAGAGAGTTTGAGAGAAACTTTTTACGAAAAGGTCCTCTCAAGAGACTTTTTCAGCATCTTGCTAAAGGGGCGGCCCTTTTTTATTGACTGTAGCGATGGAATCGTGATAATCCGGTCGTGCCCGGCTTCTGGACCGCATGGTGATGGTGCTTAAAGGGCGCCTCTAAAAATTAAGGAACCTCTGAATAATTCTCTTTTTTGTTGTCATTGCGCGGAGCTTTAGCGACGAAGCAATCTCCAAGTCGTTGATTTATCAAAAGATGAGATTGCTTCGCTACGCTCGCAATGACGAACGTCGGGAAAAAGAGCAATTTTCAGATGCGCAATAAAATCTCTTGATCTACGAGACCTGTACATGGAGCTTATACGTCTGTGCAAGAGCGATATCACCATAGGCGAACCGATCAGGTGGGACGTCTTCGACAAGAACAGGAGACTGCTGATCAACAAGGGTTATATTGTCGTATCGGAACGCCAGCTCGCTTTCCTTATCAGCCGGGGAATCTTCCGGAAAGACATCGGAGAAGACCTGTTTTTACAGGAGGATGGCGCGGAGTCCCCGTTCCGGCTGATCCACTCGGTGGAACGGATAATCGGGCGGCTGTTCGACGGGATAGAGACCGCGAAGGAACTGGACGCGGTACTGATCGCCTGCGGCATGCTCCGGAGGGCGTGCGACATAGATACGGACGCGGCCCTTGCCACCCTGTTTATCGGCAAGGAGACCAGGTATTCGATAACCCACCCCATCTATACGGCCCTATTCTGTGAGGTCATGTCGAGGGCGCTGGATCTGCCGGAGGAAGACCGGACGCCGCTCCTTGCGGCGGCCCTGACCATGAACATCGCCATGATCTCCCTGCAGGACGAGCTGTATGCCCAGCAGGCCCCGCCGCGCCACGAACAGAAGCAGTGGATCCGCACCCACCCCGAAAGAGGGGTTGCTATGCTGAGGAACATGGGTGTGGCCGACCGGAAGTGGCTTGAAGGGGTGCTGAATCATCACGAATCCATAGACGGGACAGGATACCCCCGCGGCTTGAAGGGCGACGAGGTCCCCATGTTCCCGCGCATCATCTCCATCGGCGATTTTTACTGCGCCATGATATCCGGGCGCAAGTACCGTTCTCCATTGAGCGCGGACATGGCGATGAAGGAGATATACTTGAACTGCAACAACCGCGTCGGAGAAAAGCTGGCTCACCTGACGATCAAGAAGATGGGCATATACCCGCCGGGGAGCTTTGTAAAGCTCGTCAACGGCGAGATCGCCATAGTCACGCGCCGCGGTGAAAAGGCCCACTGCCCGATCGTCCACAGCATCATGAGGGCGAACGGCAAGCGCCTGTCGCCACCGGCGCCCAGGGATTGCTCCCTTAAAGAGTTCACGATAGCGGAAAACGTCCATAAGGCCGACATCCGCACGGAGATAGACATAAAAGGCCTCTGGGGCTTTGATTAGGCCGCCTGGGCCGGCTTGACCATACAATTTTGCTGAGGCCGCGAGAGAGAGGGCCGATATGGGGCTAAAAACGCCATATCGGCCCTTTTTCTTCAATGAGCCGAGGGTCTTCACGCCGGCCGGCGGCATAGAGGTTGCATTGCCGTTTTAAATGGTATAATCTATCAGGGAAGACGGTACTTCCGCTGACGCCGGATCGGGACCGCAAAGGCCGCGCCAGACGGCTCGACACCGACGGCTGAACGCCGGCCATGAAGGTCACCGGCTGGCCCGGATAGCGGAACATCTTCAGAAATCCGGGAAGTCCGCTCCTATTAGCTCGCTTTACCCCTGAGACCAAGCCGCGGGCCGAACGCCCGCAATGCATTTTCAATTTCATCCGGCATATCCGGGCCGCTCCCTTTTCACAAACGCAAAAGGCTCTTTATGTGGATCCTCTGGCTCGAATTCATATTGTGCGCCGGGGCTATCGTCTTTTCCGGGACGATGCTATCCAGATACGGAGACGTCATAGCTGAGAAGGCGGGCATGGGCAGGACATGGGTCGGCCTCGCGCTCATGGCGAGCGTGACGTCCCTGCCCGAGCTTATAAACGGGATAAGCTCGGTCACTATCGCCGACGTCCCGAACATAGCCATCGGCGACGTGATGGGCAGTTGCATCTTCAATATCTCCCTTATCGCCCTGCTCGATATATTCTGCGGGCCGGGGCCGATATTCTCAAGCGCCGACGACGGCCATACGATCTCCGCCGGTTTTGGCATAATACTCATAGGCATAGCCTCCATCTCGATATTCGCCGGGCAAAACATACCGTCCTTCGGCGGCATCGGCCTTTATACCCCGATCATAATACTCATCTACCTGACCGGGATAAGGAGCGTATTCCTCTTCGAGAAGAGGAGGATCGCGGAGTTCGTCGGGGAAAAGGCCGAGGAGATGCGGTATGAACACATAGGCGTGAGGAAGGCCGTGGTGATATATTCCATCAACGCCGCCGTCATAGTCGTTGCGGCCGCGTTCCTCCCCTTTATCGGCGACCGGCTCGCCGAGTCCACGGGCCTCGGCGGGAGCTTCGTGGGCACGTTCTTCATAGGGATGACCACTTCACTGCCCGAGCTCGTGGTCTCGCTCGCGGCCCTCAGGATAGGCGCCGCGGACATGGCCATCGCAAACCTCTTCGGCAGCAACATGTTCAACGTGTTCCTCATAGCCGTGGACGACATCTTCTACGCGAAAGGCCCGGTCTTAAGCCACGTATCCATGACGCATTCGGTCACAGGCGTCATCGCCGTGGTGATGACGGCCATAGCGGTAGTGAGCCTCACCTACAGGCTCAGGAGAAAGACGTTCCTGAGGATCGGGTGGGACGCCGCGGCGATACTGCTCGCGTACTTCGTGAGCATACTCCTGCTTTACTCCATGAGGCGGATGGGATGACGCCGAGGTTGATAGTGGCAACGGACCCGGACGGGACGCTCCCGCACCCGGTTCGGTGTTTTCCGATGATTTCTTCAACTCCCTTATGGTAGCATACCTGAGGCTGGCCGAGGCCAACAGATAACCCGCGCAGGCCGATGAAACCGCCGCATGGGAGGAACATATGGCAATTTATTTGGAAAAACTGATGGCGCCAGCCGCCATAAGCGCGGCAACCGCCTCTTTTCTCCTGCTGGCAAGGTTCGTAACGATAAAGATCCTGCACAGATGGGCGGAAAAGACGAAGACCAGGGCCGACGACGTCATAATCGGGTCGTTGAAGACCCCTTCCATATACTGGGCAGTGGCCATCGGCATCTACGTGGGGCTGGCGACCTCCGATCTGCCGGCGAAGTACGTCGTCTATCCGGGCAAGGCCATACACGCCCTCGTGATACTCTCCATAACGACGGCGGTTGCAAACCTGTCGGAAAACGCCTTCAACAGCTACGTCCAGAAGATGGCGCTCCCTATCCCGGCCACGGGCCTCGTGCAGGGGATACTGAAGGGGACCATATACATAGTGGGCGTCCTGATAGTCCTGAGCGTCATCGGGATATCCATAACGCCCCTTATCACGGCCCTCGGCGTCGGCGGCCTCGCCGTGGCCCTCGCCCTCCAGGACACGCTGGCCAACCTGTTCGCCGGCGTCCATAT
>JACRCH010000088.1 GCA_016219115.1 Deltaproteobacteria bacterium | reverse complement strand
TCCATTCTAATTTTTCCGCCGTGAGCAAAATGGCGAGTCACTCGTTTTTTAACATATACGACAAGGCAATGCAAGAACTATATTGGACTATTTAGGTCTAACTTATCCTAAATAGCAAAATAATTAATTTTGAAATGGCATGAGGGCAACCAGGTTTTCAAGCCCCCGGAGCCTTTTAAGCGCGGGGAACTCGGCCTTGCACGGCTCGCACCGGTTTTATTCCTTAAGAGTGTAGAATCTTACCAGCCGTTATGGTATAAAATCCTCATGGAATCAATGCGCTCCGCCGTAGAAAAGTGGTTATCGGACCCCATAGTAATAATGATACTGGCGTTTATCGGTACGAGCATTTTTTTGAGTCTGATAAAACGCTTTCTCGCCTCACGCAAAAAATAATCAGTTGGTCCTCCGGCGATTGACGCTTTGCGGTCATAGCGTGACATTCATGGATTGCAATCTGGGACAGTTGCCTTCAGTCCGTCGTCCCGGCCCTCAAGTCTCAACCGGAAGAAGGGACTAAGCGATGATAAACCACAAGCTGGTCTTACCGGAGCACCTTAACCACTACGGCTACCTCTTCGGCGGCTACCTCCTGCACTGGGTCGACGAATACGCCTACATCACCGCAAACCTCGACTTCCCCGGCCACAGGTTCGTCACCATCGGGCTCGACAAGGTAGTCTTCATGAAGAGTATCCGCATGGGCTCGGTCCTCAAGTTCGACATCAACCGCACGAAGGTGGGCAACACCTCGGTAGTCTACTATGTCAGGGTCTTCAGCGACTCGATAGAGACGCGCCTTGAGGAACTTGTCTTCGAGACCAACATTACCTTCGTCAACATCGACTCCGAAGGCAAGAAGCAGGCGATACGAAAGGCCCCGTAGGGGCGGGGCACTCTTCCGGAGAAACCAGCCGCCCTTGACCTCTTGTCCTGTAATCAAAGCTAAACGATAGAACCTCTTCGGAGCGCGGCAGGGAGGTCCACAGTAAATCAGCCGTCACACCCTCCACTCGGTCTTCCCACTCTTTGACACTATCCCTGCCTTGTCTCCGTTCTTTTTTGACGATCTCTCACCCTGCTTTTCCTGATGAACCACCCCGGAGCAAGCTCCGGGGTATCCCCTTGAGTCCCCTCCCTTGATGGGGGAGGGTTTTTATAAGGAAACCCTGTAGCCAAGTTTTGTGATTAAAGAAAGCTTAAAAATACGACAACGGCGTCATGTTGCGACGGGCCTGTCCAGTTTTCCTCTCTTTCCAACACTCTTTTTCCAAAGATAAGCCTTCTTGAGCCTCTGCTGTCCAAAAATTTTTACATATAAAAAACTTTAAAAACTCCATAGTTACAGGAACAAAGCGCCTTTTATTAAACTGACTTTATAAAAACTACAGTCTTTGGCAAATCTTTTGCAAAGTACTATTACAAGCATACTTTTGTTTAATAATCAACGGGGGGGAGGAGTAATGAAAAAAAGCCATTTGAACATCAAGACGAAGCTCATAATGATACTGGCGGTCTTTGTCCTGATAAGTGCCGGCGCCATAGCCTACAGCCTCGTCAATATCAAAAACCAGAAATCCGACGCGCTCATCATAAACCTGGCCGGCAGACAGCGGGCCCTGGTGCAGGCGATGAGTAAATCCGTCCTCGGCCTCCATAACGCCGTCAAGGAGGAGGACAACGAAGGAAGGGTCGATGATTACAGGAAAGACATTATTGGGAAGAAAAAGCTCTTTAACGAGACGCTTGCGGGCCTCATGGGCGGCGGCGCCGTGACCGACGGGGACGGCTCCAAGGTGACTGTACCCAAAACGAGGGACTTAAACCTGATGGTAAAGCTTGAGGAGTCCAAGGCCCTCTGGGAGAGGTTCGCCGCTCAGGCAGACATCGTACTCGCCGGTTATGGCAACTTGAAGGACAGACAGGTCAACGGCGCCATAAGGTACATCGAGGACAACAACGCGGAGCTCTTCAAGGACATGAACAAACTCACCATGATGTACCAGGGCGTTTCGGACACGAAGCTCTCTCACTTCAGAAATGTCCTGTATCTTGGGATAGCCTTGAATCTTATGACCTTCGCCTGGGTCATCTGGCTCATAAACAGGCTCATCATGCAGAGGCTCTCCTCCCTCCATGAGCACATGTTGGACATAACGAGCGGCGAGGGAGACCTTACGAAGAGGATAGACGTGGAGTCGGCCGATGAGATCGGGGTGCTGGGCGCTGAGTTCAACGCGCTCCTTGAGAACTTCGAGGTGATAATCTCGAAGCTTATCGGGAGCTGCGGCCTCCTGAAGGAATCCTCCGGGAAGCTCAACAACACATTCAACACGATGGAAAACGGCATAAACAAACAGGACCGGAAGACCGGCCAGGTCGCAACAGCCATGGAGGAGATGAGCGCCACCGTCGTGGAGGTCGCCAGAAGCGCCTCGAACATGACCGACCTTGCCCGTAACGCCGAGCTCGCCGCGAAGAGCGGAGAGACATCCGTCAGCAAGGTCGTGACCAGGATGAACGAAATAGCCGCCTCCACCAGGAGGTCCGTCGGGATAGTCTCTTCGCTGGGGGAGGAGTCCCAGAAGATCGGCAACATCGTCCAGGTCATAAACGAGATAGCCGACCAGACCAACCTTCTGGCCTTGAACGCCGCCATCGAGGCCGCGAGGGCCGGAGACCAGGGCAGAGGCTTCGCCGTCGTCGCCGACGAGGTAAGAAAGCTCGCGGAGAGGACGACACGCTCTACCAAGGAAATAGACGAGATGATCTCCGGCATCCAGGCCGAAAGCCGCAAGGCCGTAGAAAGCATCGAGAACGAATCGACTAGCGTCGAGGAAGGGGTCCATCTTACCAGGGAGGCCGGAGCGGCGCTTGCCGAAATAAACGCAAGCATAACCGAGGTCACGGGCATGATACAGCAGATAGCCACCTCTACTGAAGAACAGTCGGCCGTTGCCGGCACGATAAGCTCCGACATGGAGACCGTGGCTTCGGTCTCCAAGGACTCGGCTGCCGTGGTAAGGGACGTAAGCGTCCTCGCGCAGGAGTTAAACGCGCTTGCCCGGGAGATAGAGGGCACGCTCTCAAAATTCAAGGTCAGCGACAGGACAGCCCCCGTCGCCGAGGTCATCGACTACGGCTCAAAACGGGCGGCCCCGCTCAGGCAGTTCCGCCCGGCAAGCAACGGATAAGTCAATCGTTTTAACCCTCTGCATACCCTGCCGAAAAAACCGCTTTATCATCCAGCCCCAACTCCCCGCCCCTCCCCTTTAAAAGGGAGGGGGCTCCCCACCTCTCCTTTTTCAGCGGCCTGATTCCGTCAATGCGGGCAACGCGAGGCGACATTGTATTTGAAGATCATCCCGTTAGAGATTGCCGCGCTGGAAAAAACACTCCTCGCGATGACGATTTTTTCAGCGTCCGGCTAAAACTTCACGCCGAAGAAACTCAGCAGTAAAAGCGCGTTCAGGACGATGACGATGCCTGCGCATAGGTACATGAAGAGGTTCTCGAACCGCCCGTTCGCGTACTCGCCCATGACCTTGCGGCTCCTGGTAAGTATTATGAGCGGGACTATCGTCAGCGGGAGCTGAACGGAAAGGACGACCTGGCTCCAGATAAGCCCCGTGTACGCATCCGATATGAAAAATATCAGGAGCACAGCCGGGACGGCCGTAACGAGGACGCCGAGGCGAAACCATGTCTTTTGCGGGTCTATCTCTTTGCCGAGAAAACCCGTAAATACGGTCCCCCCGGCCAGGCACGCCGTGATGGAAGAGGAGACCCCGGCGCATACCAGCGCTACCGCGAAGAGGAGCCTGGCCAGGTCCCCGGCCAGCGGCTTCAGGGTCTCGGACGCCTGGGCGACGTCCGTTACCAGCACGCCGTGCCTGAAGAATACCGCCGCCGCGACGATGACCATGGCGCTGTTTATCGCCCAGCCCGCCCCCATCGCCAGAAGCGTGTCGAGGAACTCGTAGCGAAGGAGCTGTCTTTTACGCTCATTCGTGGAGGCCGACCAGTTCCTCTTCTGTATGACCTCGGAGTGCAGATAGAGGTTGTGCGGCATCACTACGGCCCCGAGCATCCCCATGGCTATGAATATCTGGGACGAGTTGAGCCGGGGCACGACACTCGCCTCCAGGGCGGCCGCCCAGTCGGGCTTCACGAGAAAAAGCTCCAGGAGGTAGCAGAAGCCGATTATCGACACGAAGGCGATTATCAGGTGCTCGATGGAATCGTACTTCTGAACGGTCACAAGCGTGAGTATCACCGCGGCTGAGATTAAAACGGAGACGACGAGCGGCAACCCCAGAAGGATTGTGAGCCCTATGGCGGCCCCGAGGAACTCGGCCAGGGCCGTGGCCACGCAGGCCAGCACTATCGAGCCTCCGAAGAGCCAGTTTGCCCACCTCGGAAACCACTGCCTGCAGGACTCCGCGAGACAATTCCCGGTGACTATCCCCAGGTGCGCGGACATGTGCTGGAGGAATATGAGCATCAGGGTTGATAGCGTTATGACCCACAGAAGCGAATAGTTGAACTCGCTTCCCCCGGCGATGTTGACGGCCCAGTTGCCGGGGTCTATGAACCCTACCGTGACGAGAAACCCGGGGCCAAGGTAACGAAGGAGCTCGATGTTGAACGGGAAACGTCCGAAGAAAGGGGATTTTTTCAAGGTCTCAAGGATTTTCATCGATACGAGCACTCCCCTGCGCGGCCCTGTTTATTAACCGTTGCTGAAAAATTGAACGGGGACTCGCCGCGACCCCGCCGCTCCATAAGCGGGTCAAGGCGGGATGAGAAAATGACAACCGCCTTACCGTGAAGAATCCCCGTTTATGAGTATTACCGCGTCATAGGCCCGTTGATTATAATAGCATAAAACGCTCCCCTTCGCTTTCCGTGTGGCCTTTTTCAGGGCAGACTGTGGAGGGCTGTCCCCGTGGAGGCAAAAAATCTTTAGGCCGCGCGGTTTTTTTCTTTGACATTTTTTTATCATTTAGTAATAATTCAACTGCCGGAACAATTTCGGAGGGACTGAAGGGGGCCGAGGGCCTGCCTTTCACATGATTTTGGCACTCAAGAAAACACCATTATATGACGCACACAAGTCCCTCGGAGCGCGCCTCGTGGAGTTCGCCGGCTGGGAGATGCCCGTACAGTACAGCGGGGTGATCGAAGAGCACCGCGCCGTGAGGACATCGTGCGGCCTCTTCGATGTAAGCCACATGGGCGAGATAGAGGTTTCCGGTCCCGGCGCCTTCGATTTCGTCCAGACCATAATGACCAACGACATCGAACGGATCGAGGACGGACAGTGCCAGTACACGCTTCTTTGCTACCCGGACGGCGGCGTGGTGGACGACACGATAGTCTACCGCTACAATAAAGACAGGTACCTTTTCTGCGTCAACGCCTCAAACTCCGGGAAGGTCTTCGACTGGATGAAAAAACAGGCCGACGCCGATACCGTCGTCGAGGACGTAAGCGGCAACTACGCGCAGATCGCCCTGCAGGGCCCCAAATCGGTCGAGGTATTAAGGGGACTTTTGGACACCGACCCCGAAGACATCTCGCACTTCCACTTCCATATAGGCCTTGTCGGGGATGCCGAGGCGCTGGTATCCAGGACAGGCTACACCGGGGAAGACGGCTTTGAGATATACCTCGAGCCCGGGGACGCGGCGATGGTCTGGCAGGCCCTGATGGACGCCGGCAAGAAGTCAGGCATCCTGCCCATAGGACTCGGCGCCAGGGATACCCTGAGGCTTGAGATGGGTTACCCGCTCTACGGCCACGAGCTTTCAGAGAAGATAACGCCGCTGGAGGCGGGGCTTGGCAAGTATGTCCGGCTCGATGACAGGAATTTTATAGGCGAAGAGGCCTTGAAGAAGCAAGCCGTGGAAGGCGTGAAAAAGACCCTTGTCGGGTTTCAGATGAAGGACGCCGGGATCCCCCGGGCAGACTACGAGATACGCTCCGGCGGTAAAAAGGCCGGTTGGGTTTCAAGCGGCACCAGCTCCCCCTCCATCGGGAAAGGGGTAGGCATGGGTTTTGTAGAGCCTTCCCTGAAAGAGATCGGGACCGAAATCGATATAATGATACGGGACAGGGCCGCCAGGGCCGCAGTCGTAAAGCTGCCTTTTTACAAAAAATAACAAACGAGCATTTAAGAAAGGAGATACATTATGGAGTTCCCGAAGGACCTTAAATACACGAAAGAGCACGAATGGGTTAAGGTCGAAGGAAATATCGCAACCGTCGGGATTACGGACTACGCCCAGGACTCCCTTGGAGACGTCGTCTACGTGGAGTTGCCCCAGGAGGGCGGCACGGTCACAAAGCACGAGCCGTTCGGGGTGGTGGAATCCGTAAAGGCGGTCTCGGACCTGTACTCGCCCTTAAGCGGCAGCGTTACCGAGGTCAACGACGCGATAATCGACAGCCCTGAGGCGATAAACGAAGACCCGTACGGGGACGCCTGGATGATAAAGGTCGAAGTGGGCAACGACAGCGAGCTCGGCGACCTTCTTACGGCGGAAGAGTACCAGAAGTTCATAGAAGAAGAGAAGTAACTTCAGTGCCATACATACCGCATACCGACAAAGACGTCTCCGAGATCCTTAAGGCGGTCGGAGCCTCCTCTGTCGATGAGATACTCGAGTCTCTCCCGGCCGCTTTAAGGGCCAGGGGTCCTCTAAACCTGCCGAAAGGCTTATCGGAACAGGAACTCAAGGGTCTACTGAAGGGGTTGAGCGAAAAGAACTCGACCGTGGAGGAGTACTCAAGCTTCCTCGGGGCGGGCGCCTACAACCACTACATACCCTCCGCCGTCGGGAGCCTTCTCTCAAGGTCCGAGTTCTACACCGCCTACACGCCGTACCAGCCGGAGATATCCCAGGGCACGCTTCAGGCGGTCTTCGAGTACCAGACCCTCGTCTGCCAGCTTACGGCCATGGACGTGAGTAACGCCTCGCTTTACGACGGGGCCTCGGCCACGGCCGAAGCAGTGCTCATGGCAAGACGCATCACCGGCAAGGACGGAGTGCTTTTAAGCGGAGCGCTCCACCCGGAGTACAGGGATACGGTACAGACATACCTTAAAGGCTCAAACGACCGCATTTCAGAGGTGCTGTACTGCACGCAAGCCGGCGCCACCCTGCCCGAGGCCCTCAAGGGCGCGGTAAACGACAATACCGCCTGCGTTGTAATCCAGCACCCGAACTTCTTCGGCTCCCTCGAGGATATCGAGAGGCTCGGTGAGATCATACACGAGAAGAAAGGCCTTCTTATAGTCGTCACGAACGAGGCCGTCTCCCTTGGGCTTCTTAAGCCTCCCGGAGAACTCGGCGCCGACATCGCCGTCGGGGACAACCAGTCGTTCGGCAACCCCCTTAACTACGGCGGGCCCTATCTCGGGTACATGGCCACAAAGAACGAATTTATCCGCCAGATGCCGGGCCGCCTCGTCGGCCAGACCGTAGACAGAAACGGCAAGACGGCGTTCTGCCTTACATTCTCTACGAGGGAACAGCACATCAGAAGGGAGAGGGCGACCTCTAACATCTGCACGAACCATGGCCTGTGCGCCCTGGCCGCCTCCATCCACATGGCATCGCTCGGCTCCAGGGGCTTAAAAAAACTGGCGCTTCTCAATCTGTCCAAGGCCGAGTACCTCAAGGAGAGGCTCAACTCCTTCGGCATCAAGACCGCCTTTAACTCCCGGACCTTCAACGAATTCGCCGTCAGGGTGGACAAAGACCCGGACGCTGTCCTCAAGGCCCTTCTAAAAAGGTCCATCATGGGCGGCTTGTCTCTCAAGAGGTTCTATCCGGGACTCGCGCACCACATACTTGTGGCGGCGACCGAGATGAACTCAAAAGAGGATATCGACAGGTTCGCCGCGGAGCTGTCAAAGGCCTGAAGGCAATGAACCGCCCCGGAGCTTTTCTCCGGGTATCTCCTTAAGCCAAGCCCTCCCTTGATGGGAGGGCTTGGCTCCCGTTGCGCTCTTCCATGGGGAGGGTTTTTGTGATGCAACGGGAAGGGTGGGGGTGAAAACCTGTTTTCACCCCCACCCTTCCCTCCCCCATCGATGGGGAGGGTTTTTGTAAGGAAACCCTGCTAGCAAGCTAGCAGGGAATTTTGTGATTAAAAGATACTATTTTAAATGACGCCCGTTAAGAGCGTATGTTTTTTGGCCTGAAATCATCACCGACTTTAACGGCTCTACAGAGGTCTATGCATGGAAACTAACGGAACAAAGGGGCTCCTTTTGGAAGAGCCGTTGATCTTTGAAAAATCATCCGAAGGCAGGGTCGGCGTGGAGCCCGCCTCTTTCGATGTGCCGGCGGCTGACGCCGCCTCGCTGATACCGAAGGGCCTGTTAAGGGACGGCCTCGGCGGATTTCCGGACCTCTCGGAGATAGACACGGTGCGCCACTACACGAGGCTTTCGCAGTGGAACTTCGGCGTGGACTCCGGGTTTTACCCGCTCGGTTCGTGCACGATGAAGTACAACCCGAAGGTCAACGAGGACATAGCGGGGATGCCCGGTTTCACGAAGCTCCACCCTTACCAGAGCACGGACCTCGCTCAGGGCGCGCTTGAGCTTATGTACGAGCTTGAGGGGTATCTCTCCGAGATAAGCGGGATGGACGCCGTGACGCTCCAGCCGTCGGCGGGCGCGCACGGCGAGCTCTGCGGGCTGCTGATGATAGCCGAGTACTTCAAGGCTAAGGGAAAGCCCCGCACCAGGGTGATAATCCCGGATACCGCCCACGGCACCAACCCCGCCAGCTCGCACCTCGCCGGCTTCAAGGTAATTCCGGTCAAGTCGGAGGGCAAGGGTGTGCTGACCGTAGAGGCCGTAAAGGCCGCCCTCGACAGGGAGACGGCCGCTATTATGCTCACGAACCCGAACACTTTAGGGCTTTTTGAGAGGCACATAAAAGAGATAGCCGATGCCGTCCACGCGAAGGGCGGCTTTCTGTACTGCGACGGCGCTAACATGAACGCCATCATGGGCATAATGAAGCTCGGTGACCTCGGGGTCGATGTCGTGCAGTTCAACCTCCACAAGACCTTTTCCACCCCTCACGGGGGTGGCGGGCCCGGAAGCGGGCCCGTCGGAGTCAGGAAGGTCCTTGAACCGTTTCTTCCGGTGCCGAGGATCAAGAAGGCCGGCAGGAAGTTCAAACTCGTCTACGACCGCCCCAGGTCCATCGGGAGGCTCAAGGCCTTCTACGGCAACTTCGGCATAATGGTCAGGGCCTACAGCTACATAAGAAGGATGGGCGGCGAGGGCCTCAAGAGGGCGAGCGAGACGGCGATCTTGAACGCAAACTATTTGAAAGAGAGGCTCAAGGGGACTTACCAGATAGCCTTCGACCAGCCGTGCATGCACGAATGCGTGTTTTCGGATAAGATACAGCAGGCTCACGGCGTATCAACGATGGATGTGGCCAAGAGGCTCATAGACTACGGATACCACCCGCCTACGGTATACTTCCCGCTCGTCGTCCCTGGCGCCATCATGATAGAGCCGACGGAGACTGAAACGCTCGAGACGATGGACAGGTTCATAGAGGCGATGAAGGCTATCGCCGAAGAAGCCAGGACCAACCCTGAATTACTGAAGAACGCGCCGGCAAAGACCAAAGTCCAGCGGGTCGATGAGACAAGGGCCGCCAGGGAGCCGGTCCTGAGGTGGAAGGGCGTGAAGAAGTAGCCGGACTCGTTCGATAGAATGTCAGAAAGTACGAAGCCCCGCTTTAGCGGGGCTTCTTTGTTTCATAAAATTATAATACCAATTTTAAATTTAGGCCCTCTGCTTAAAGGCTTTTTACGCCCCTGCCGGGCGTTTTCGAGGGCTAAGGCTCGCTTCGCTTTCTTCCTCCCCGCCCCCGCTTCGCTCGCCACCCTTGCCTTAGGCGGCCTGCGCACTACACACCGTGGTCTGGTGAGAGAAGACAAAAAAACCGCCGTGCGCCAGCACCCTACCTTAGGCTCGCTCACCTTACCCTCTGGGGGTTTGTTTTAAAAACAAAAAAATCCCCTCCCTTGATGGAAGGGGATAAAGGCGAGGGAGTGGTTTGTTCTCAATAAGAGCGAAACTTGTTGGGTTACGCTTCGCTAACCCAACCTACTCCTCTTCGTCATCCGCCGTGCGCCAGCACCCTACCCTCCGCCCTGGGGGCCGCCGTATATCTTGTACTCGAACTGCCCCTTGATGCTTATCTCCTCGATGCCGAAGTTCTCCGGAAATGGCGGGAATGGCGCGGCAAGCCTTATGGCCGTGACTGCGGCATCGTCAAGGACCGGGTAGTTGGACGACTTGCCTACGGTGATGTTGGAGACCGTCCCGTCCTTGTTGATGGTGAAGTTGATGTTCAAGACACCCTGCCAGCCGCTCCGCGAGGCGACTTCCGGGTACTCCCAGTAAAACTCTATCCTCCTCTTCATGTTCATCAGGTACTTCTGGTACCGTAGCTCCGAGGTATTGAGCTGGAGCGTCTTTCCCTTCTCGCCCAGTGGGGCCTCGGCCTCGTACCTCTTCTCAAGTTCGGTTATCCTCTCCGGCGTCGGGAACAGGTTTGGCCTCGCGGGCTTTGCCGCAGCGCCCTCTTTCGACCCTCCGTGAGCCTCTATGGCCGTCTCGGCGGACTTAAGCGCACCGGAGTGCGCTCGCCCGTTTGCGCCCCCCTCTTCCGCCGGGGCCGTATCCTGCGTCTTTGAGATGGACCTGTAGACATCCTCCGCCTTCTTATCATCGAAAGACGCCTTCGGCGCTACCTTTGAAGCGGCCTTTACGGTATCCTCTTTTTTTACCCCGGCGCTCTCTTTCGGGAGCGAGCCCCCGGGTCTCTTCATCTCACTGCCGGTGCCCTTCGCCGCGGCGGCCGTTTCTTTGCCCCCGCCCTTCGACCCGGCTAAGGGCGAGGGCAGCGACCGGAGGGCCGGTTTTTTTGAAGGCTCCGGGTAGGTCTCCTTATCGACCGTCTGGCTCCTGTCGGCGTAGTGCGAGGACTTCCTGGGCAGCGCGGGCGAGGAAGGCCCCGCGGGCAGGTCCACCACATCGACCACGACAGGTTCTTTTTCCCTGGGCGTGAAGCGGCTTAAGACCGGTTTCAGGGAGACGGCCCCGACGGCCAGAAGAAGGTGGAGAACGACGGAAATCACTAAAAAAATCAGTAGATTACCGCCGCCTCCGAAGGGGCTATAGGGAAAAGTTTTTGTTGACATATACCGGTAATTCTGTAATGATTGATATAGGCGTCTATTTCAAATCAAGAGTATTTTACACCTAAACCCGGAGCAATACAATGTTTGGACTCGGCACTTCTGAGCTTATACTGATCCTTCTTGTCGTCTTCGTCATCTTCGGCGCCGGAAAACTGCCGGAACTTGGCAGCGGCCTCGGCAAAGCGATAAAGAACTTCAAGAGGGCCTCAAGCGAAACGGATATCGACGTCACGCCCGAAAAGGACAAGCTAGATGGGGACAAGGCTCAGAAAAAAGGCTGAGTCCTACCTTAAAACGCATAATAAAAAAAGAGGCTTTTTCAAGCCTCTTTTTTTATTTTTAACGGTCTGAAAACCCTGAGCTTTTAAACCCGGTGAGGGTCTATTGCCGGGGCCGTGTTCCGGAGAAGTCTTGCCCGTTGTAACAGATTGCCATATTGAAGACCCCCCCCAGGGTCGTCATCGGGCATCGAGTAGCGGGTGTGGAGGAATACGGCGGCGTGAACGGGCCCAAGCTCCTTGAGCCTGCGGCCGAGAAGCTCCACCCTCATCCTCTCTTCCGGGAGGGCGGCAAGGTCGTTTAGGAATTTTGCTACGGATTCCCGGAGGTCTTTCATGCCGTCAAATGACCCCCGGCTTAGCCGGGGGTTTACCCGTGATTAATTACCCATGAACGCCACGGAGCCCCGCTGTCGTCGAAGGTCTCAGCGGACGATATCTATCCCGTATTCGGCTATGCCCTGCGGTGGCTCGGTAAACGGGATCATGACAGGAACCGTCCCTTTGGGAGGCAATGTCCCGCCGGAAGGGTCTTTAAAGGGTTTTTGCAGGTCTTCTTTTGAGAGGTTTGTAAGGTCTTCCGCGGAGACGACTCTGCCGGGAGCTACCGACCGGTTGGCGATCCTCTCGCCTTTAGCGTTATACAGGACCCCGGAGAGAGCCTTGACGGACTGCGGAGTCCCGGAGATGTTCTTTATCGTGGCCTCTATCACGAAGAACTTCCCGAAGTTCCTGTTCTCCGCGTAATAGCCCTTTATCGTCTCTATCTCTACCGTCTTTAGCACGGCGACCCGGGCCGGCGGCATGAGCCTGTTGGCCAGGGTGTCTATGATGCCGGAGAAGTATATCACCGCGCCGCCAACGAGAAAGACGATTGCCGCTACCAGAAGGGCCCTGCTCGAAGCGGCCCTCTCGGGGATATCGGATCTCTCGGAATCCTCCTCGCTCTCTTCGACTTCACCGAGGATGGAGCTGTCCGATCCATCTTTTCCCATCTCTTCCGAGAAGTACTGCGAGAACTTAAGGGTCTCACCTGCGGGTTTATCTTCTGAACCGGCGGGCTTTTCGACCGTGTCAGCCGGTTTTCCGTCCCTGCCGTAAGCTGACGCGAAGGACGCAACCTTTCCCCCGGTGTCCGCGAGGCTTGCGCCGTCTTTCTCTTCAGGCCCTTTTTCGGCCCCCGTATCTCCGGTATCTATCGACCAATCGCCGGTTGAGACGGCCTTTTCCGACTCTTTGCCGCTCTCTTCTCCGTGGCCGAAGTCAAGGTCGCTGAACGGGTGCTTTTCCGGGGTCTCTTTCTCCCCCTCCCGAGGCGTATTTTCAACATGGGGCGCGCCGCCAAGTTCCCAGTCCTCCGGAACTTCTCTCGTCTCATCGGGCCTGTCGTCAGGCTTATCAGCAAGCCGGTCCAGGGGGCTGTCTTCGGGCGTCTCTTCGGATTTACCGGCGGAGGCCCCGCCGCCGGGCATGACCACTTCGGGGGGCTTTTCAGGCGACCTGTCGGTGCTGAAACTGAAGTCTATCTCATCGAAGGAGGCAGGGGTCTTTTTCTCTTCAGCCGCAGGCGCTGAAGCGGTCTTCTCAGGCCCCTTTTCGGCATCCGCGCCCTTGTTGGCAACGGGCTTCCCGAAATCGAACCTCAGGTTGTAGTCGTCAGCGAACCTTCTTGGAGGGGGAGCGGGTTTCCTTGAGGCCTTTTCAAGCCCCTCCGGAGTCTGCCGGTCCACTCCTGCGAGGACCTCCTCGACGCCGACCTCCTCGACCGGAGGCGGGGGGGGGACGATAAAGACGTTCTGGCACTTGGTGCACCTTACCCTGACGCCGTTACCCGTGACCCTTGAATCGTCGAGCCTGAACTTGGTACCGCACTTATCGCACTGTATTATCATTGATAAACTTTTTCCAAAAACAGACCTGCCGGGGACTTGTTCCCCCGGGGTCTTCATGGGCGTTAAAAGAATAAAAAAGGAAAAGATTCCGATTAGATGATTGAACAATCTATTTGTAGCACATGCTCAATATGAATTCAAGGCTTAAACCTTCGCTTTTGCCGCGCCGGAGGCGCCGGAGAAAAGACCGCTCTTGACAGCCGGTTTGCCACTACTATATGCTTAATCAAAACCGGCAGCCGCGTCAGGATCTTATGTCAGCGACCTTGAGACTTTTTATCCCCCCCGAAGAGATACGCGCCATAGTGCGCCGACTTGCAAAGGAGATCCGTTCCGACTACGCCGCAAAAGACCCGGTCCTCATCGGGGTGCTCAAAGGCGCCTGCGTATTCCTTGCGGACCTCGCGCGGGAGATCGACTCCCCGCTTGAGATCGATTTCGTGCAGACCTCCGGCTACGGCAAACGCGACACCCCCGCTGAAAAGGTCGCGGTCTCAAGGGAGCTTTCAAGCGACATCAAGGGCAGAGACGTCATAGTGGTGGACGGTATCATAGACCGGGGCCGCACCGTTGCCGCCCTCTTGAAGTACCTCTCGGCTAAAGAGCCGGCCTCCGTCAGGATATGCGCGCTCCTTTTAAGGGACGGCGGCGCCCATGAGGTCAACATAGATTATGTCGGCGCGACCATAAAGGCCGGGTTCGTCGTAGGCTACGGCATGGACTACAGGGAACGCTACAGAAACCTCCCGGCGATCTACTTCCTGGGCGACTGCTGAAAGAGTCTTCCCGGGGAAAAGGAGGCTTACGGTTTGGGACTCCCTCCTCTGATAGAAGCGCTCCTGGACCCATCCTCTTATCCGGCGCCGCCGCCAACGGTATCGCTGCGTCAGACGCACATCTCGTACATCCTTCTTGCCGCGGAGTTCGCCTACAAGATAAAAAAGCCCGTAGACTTCGGCTTTCTCGACTTCACAACGCTCGATAAGAGACGTTTTTTCTGCGATGAGGAGGTGCGGCTCAACAAAAGGCTCGCCCCCGGCATCTACCTCGGGGTCGTGCCGATCACCAAAAAGGACGGCGGGTTTCGGATGGAAGGGGCGGGAGAGCCTGTCGAGTACGCCGTAAAGATGAAGAGGCTCTCCGAGGACAGTATCCTTGTGCGCGCTCTTGAGCGCGATGAGGTCTCGAAGGATACGATAGCGAGGATCGCCCGTGTGATCGCCGGATTTCACAAGACGGCCGCCACCGACGGGCGCATCTCTTCCTTCGGCTCCCCCGCCCTCATAAAGAAGAACACGGACGAGAACTTCATTCAGACGCGCGCGTTTATCGGCCATGCCATCTCAAAACGTCTCTACGGGAGGATAAAAGAGTACACGGACGGGTTCTTAAGCAGAAACGAAAGACTCTTCATCAAGCGCTCCGGGGCCGGCTTCATAAGGGACTGCCACGGCGACATACACTGCGAGCATATCTCGATAGCCGACGGGATAAACATCTTCGACTGCATCGAGTTCAACGAGCGGTTCAGGTTCTCGGATGTCGCCGCCGACGCCGCTTTTCTCTCGATGGACCTCGATTTCCGCAACAGGGCGGACCTCGCCCGCCTCTTTGAGACCATTTACTTCAAGGCCTCCGGCGATACGGACGGGGCCGGAGTGCTCGACTTCTACAAATGCTACCGGGCCTATGTCAGGGGCAAGGTCGAGGGGTTCAAGTCCATGGAGCCTGAGGTAGGCTGGGAAGAACGGTCGCTTGCTCTCCTTAACGCCCGCCGCCACTTCCACCTCTCCGGCCTCTATTCTTCCGGAGGCTTTCGCCCCTCGCTGGTGGTCGTCTGCGGGCTGTCGGGCACGGGGAAATCCACCGTGGCCTGCCTCATAGCTGGTAAGACCGGTTTTGTGCGCCTCTCAAGCGACGCCCTGAGAAAAGAGCTTGCAGGGGTCGAGCCCTCGGCCCACAGGTTCGAGGACTACGGCAAGGGGATATATTCGGATGAGTTTACGGAGAGGACCTACGGCGGGCTTATTGAAAGGGCCCTCTCTTACCTCAAGGAAGGGCGCTCCGTGGTCCTCGACGCCACCTTCTCCAGGCGAAGGTTCATCGATGCGGCAAAAGAGGCTTCGGCCCAAAGCGGCGCCGAGTTCAACATCGTCGAGTGCGTGGCCGACGGCGAAACCGTAAAAAAACGCCTCCTTAAAAGAAGAACCGAGGAGGTCAAAGGCGCGGAAGCGGTATCGGACGCCGACTGGGGTGTATATCTCAGGCAGAAGGCGGCCTTCGAGCCGATAGAAGGGCCGCGCATCGTCCTCTCCCCGGAGCTTCCGATGGAGAGAAGGATGGACATGGTCTTTGAAAAAATTTTCGGTTGAGGGTTTTTCCCCGTTATGATTTAATTGTTCGATGATCAGATCGGTAGTGTTACTGAGCGGCGGGCTCGACAGCTCCGTTACCGCCGCCATAGCCGTATCACTCGGCCCATCGGCCTTCCTCCATGTCAACTACGGGCAGAGGACGGAAAAAAAGGAGCTTGAGTCGTTTACCCGGATAGCCGACCACTACGGGGTCAAAAAGAGGCTTGTGGCCGACATAAGCTACCTGAAAGAGATAGGCGGCTCGGCCCTGACCGACAGTAATATCGATGTCCCGACGACAGGCATCGACTCCGACGCGATACCCGTTACCTATGTCCCGTTCAGGAACGCGCACCTGCTCTCCATAGGTATATCGTGGGCCGAGGTCCTCGGGGCCAAAGAGGTCTATATAGGCGCGGTGGAAGAAGACGGCTCGGGATACCCGGACTGCAGGGAGGAGTTCTTCAGGTCTTTTGAAATGGCCGCGAGGCTCGGCACCAGGCCCTCTACCGGGATTAAGATAGTGACCCCGCTCATCCACATGCGTAAATCCGGGATAGTAAAGAAGGGGATCGAACTCGGGGCGCCTTTGATGCTCACATGGTCGTGCTACAAGGACACGGTGCTTGCCTGCGGCGAGTGCGACTCCTGCCGATTGAGGTTACGCGGGTTCAGGGAAGCCGGGACGGTTGACCCGATACCGTACCG
>JACRCH010000081.1 GCA_016219115.1 Deltaproteobacteria bacterium | reverse complement strand
GTAAAAGGGATGCCGGCACCGCTCTAAGACATCTGCGCGAAGAGGGCTACCTGCCCGAGGCTATCGTAAACTCGGTAGCGAGGCTCGGATGGTCGCCGGGTGAAAATTTCATGACTCTCGAAGAGCTTTCCAACTCCTTCTCGCTCGAGAAGCTCTCCAGGAGCCCCTCTGTATTTGATAAGGAGCGACTCAAACATTACAATAAGACGGCGTTGTCCGGTAAAGACGCCTTGAGCCTCTTAAAGCTGTCGTCTTTGTCAGCTCCCGGCATCGAAGAGGAGAAGCTGATAGAAGCCGTGCAGGCCGTAAAGGCAAACGCCGAGACGCTTGTTGACCTCAAGAGGCTCATCGACCCTTTCGTCGGGGAGCCTGATTCGACCGGAGAAACGGAAAAGGTATTGAGCGAGGAGAGAGCGAAAGCGGTCCTCCGGGCGCTCAAGGAGCGGGTGGAGGAGACCACCGCATTGGATGAGACCTCCTTTAACGCCATAATGGCGGGTGTCAAAGCGAAGACCGGGGCGAAGGGCAAAATGCTCTTCATGCCGATAAGGGCGGCGCTCACCGGCGCCGCCGAAGGGATCGAGCTCGTAAAGATTTTCAAGCTTCTGGGTAAAGAGCGCATAATAAAGAGGCTCGGCAGATGGGTCTGAAAGCCTGTTAACGGATAAAAAATGAACCCTCCCCGCATGCCTTGGCCAGCGGGGTTTCCGGAGGGCAATCCCTCAAAAACCGCGCAATAGCAGGGCTTCGGCTACGCGATCCGGAAAATTAAAAAACCTCAAGGTGGTGGATATGCCGATTAAAATCTACAACTCTCTTACAAGGAAGAAAGAAGACTTCGTCCCGGTAAGGGAAGGCGCTGTCACGATGTATGTCTGCGGGCCGACGGTCTACTCGTTGAGCCACATAGGGCACGCGAGAAGCGCCGTCTCCTTCGATGTAATATACAAGTACCTGAGGTACAAGGGCTACAAGGTCACCTATGCCAGGAACTATACCGATGTAGACGACAAGATCATAAAGAGGGCCAACGAGGAAGGCGTACCTTCGCAGGAGCTAGCAGGGCGCTACATCAAGGAGTTCGACGACGACATGGACGCCCTTGGCGTCGAGGTCCCCACATACCGCCCGAAGGCCACGGAGACGATAAAAGAGATCATCGAGGTCACCAGCAAACTCATCGACAAGGGCTGCGCCTATGCGGTGGACGGCGACGTCTACTACTCGGTCAGGAAGAAAAAGGACTACGGGAAGCTCTCCGGGAAGAACATAGACGACCTTGAGGCCGGCGCCCGGGTGGAGGTCGATGAGAGGAAAGAGGACCCGCTGGACTTCGCGCTATGGAAGGCGAGCAAACCCGATGAACCCTCATGGGAGAGCCCCTGGGGAAAGGGCAGGCCCGGCTGGCACATAGAGTGCTCGGCGATGTGCATGAGGTGGCTCGGAGAGACCGTGGACATACACGGCGGTGGCAAAGACCTCATCTTCCCGCACCACGAAAACGAGATAGCCCAGAGCGAATCGGCCACGGGCAAAGTCCCGTATGTCAAGTACTGGCTCCACAACGGGTTCGTGAACATAGAAAAAGAGAAGATGAGCAAGTCGCTCGGCAACATCCTGAACATCAGGGATGTCATCAAGGACTACACGAGCGAGGCGATAAGGCTCTTTTTGTTATCGAGCCACTACAGGTCCCCGATAGACTACTCCAAGGACTCTTTAAGGGAGGCCGAGGCCGCCATGGAGAGGTTCTACAAGACCCTTCAAAGGGTCAATACCGAGTGGCCGGAGACGAAGAATATCGATTTCTGCGTCCACTGCAACGAAGGCAGGTTTACCGAGATGCTCGACGCGATGGACGACGACTTCAACACCGCCGAGGTCATCGGCAACATATTTAAAGAGGTGAACAAGGCCAACCGCCTGATGGATTCGGCGAAGGCCTCGGGCAAGCACGAGGGGCTCCTTGAGTTCTCATACATCCTGTCGATGTTCCACGAGGCCTCTGAGTTCCTCGGCATATTCGGCAGGACCCCTGAGGGGTACTTCACGGAGAAGAACTCCAGGGCATCGGTCCCGGCAGAGGAGATAGAAAGGCTCATAGCCGAGAGGAACGAGGCGAGAAAGAACAAAAACTTCAAACGGGCCGACGAGATAAGAAAGGGACTACTTGAACAGGGGATAGTCCTTGAGGACGGAGCGAAGGGTACGACATGGAGCGTGAAGGGCTGAACCGTTAAGACGTGAAATGCGAAGGCCGGCTAAACAGCCGGCCTTTTTTAAAACGATGAATTTAAAACGGGCCTGACCCTGTTGGGTCAAGCCCGTTTCTACCCGACCGTTTTATCGCTTTTCCGCCATCTTCTTGACCCACTCGTCTATCTTATCCCTTGTGGCGTCGTCGAGGTCGATGAACTTTATCCCCATGCCGGGGTCCTCTTTATGCGGGGTGTACTCCCTTACCCAGACGACCGAGCATTTGCACCTTATGTCGGGGCCCTTGTCGCCGAGCTTGAAGGTTATCTCGAACTCCTCTCCGACCTTCCTCGGATTGACGGAGGCTATGAACATCCCCCCTCTGCCGAGCGTCTTGGCGTACCCGAAGAAAGCGCTCTTCTTGTCCTCCCCCTTGACTTTGAGGACAAGGAGCTGCTTTCTTAGGTTCTTCCTCCTGTCGGACCTCAGCACTACGTACTGGTCGTCTTTACCATTTTCCATAGTGAATTATCTCTCCGAGAGATTTTCTGGACTTGTTTTCCTTTAGCAATTCCGTTGTGGGGTACCCTACCGCGATAAGCGCCACGATGTCAATATGAGCCGGTATCCCGAGGGCGGATTTGACCCTGTCAGGCTCAAGAGAAGCTATCCAGCAGGTCCCGAGGCCCTCGGCCGTGGCAGCGCCTATCATCTCGGTGACGGCTATCGTCACGTCGACCCATGCGTAGTTGACCTTATCGGCCTTCCTTATCCACGCCTGGGCGGGTTCGGCGCAGGCCGCTATGATGACGGGGGCGTTCCTGAAGCCCTCTTTGTGCAATAACGAATCAAGCTCCTCCCTGCCCTTCTTCTCGGCCACGATAAAGTGCCAGGGCTGGCGGTTGGCCGCGCTCTGCGCCCTGTTGAGCGTCACAAGAAGCCTTGAGAGCTTGTCCGGCTCGATAGTTCCGTCGGCAAACTCCCTTACGCTCTTTCTCCTCTCATAGAGCTCGTAGAATACCTTGCGCTTCTCCTTTTCCTCCACTCAACCGCCCTCCCGCATGTCGGTTACACAAGCGCTTCGACGAAATCCCGCGCGTTGAACTCCCTGAGGTCATCGATCCCCTCGCCCACGCCAACGAACCGGATGGGAATCTTGAGTTCCCGTGCTATGGGTATTATTATCCCGCCCCTGGCCGTCCCGTCAAGCTTGGTGAGCGCTATGCCGGTCACTCCAACGGCCTCGTTGAAGATACGGGCCTGGTTTATGGCGTTCTGCCCCGTAGAGGCGTCAAGCACCAATAGCTTCTCATGGGGCGCGCCGGGAAGCTCCCTTGACGCCACCCTGTTTACCTTCTTTAGCTCCTCGATGAGGTTCACCTTCGTATGGAGCCTTCCGGCCGTATCGAGTATGACCACATCGGCCCCTCTGGCGCGCGCCGCCTTCATGGCGTCAAAGACGACCGCTCCGGGGTCTCCGCCCTGCTCCTGCCTTACCACCGGGCAGCCTGCCCTCTTCCCCCACCCCTCAAGCTGCTCGATGGCCGCGGCCCTGAAGGTGTCTCCTGCCGCGAGCATCACGGACCTGCCCTCGGCCGAATATCTGGACGCCAGCTTTCCTATGGTGGTGGTCTTACCGACGCCGTTCACCCCGAGGACCATTATGACGAAGGGGGACTTATCGACCTCAAGGGGTTTTTCGACCTCCTTCAAGATATCATAGATGGCGTCCCTAAGGTACTCCCTGAACTTCTCGCCGTTACCCCAGCCGACGAGCTTTGTCCTGAGGCTGTCGACTATTTCGGTGGAAGCCTTTATACCAACATCCGAGGTTATAAGCGATTCTTCAAGCTTCTCAAGGAATTCCTCCCTCGATGCCCCGGTCACGGCCGACTCGACGCCGCCGAGGATCGCGTTGTGGGTCCTCGCGAGGCCCGCCTTTAAACTTTCAAACCCTGCCTTCAGCCTTTTAAACATTATCGACGCTTTCCTTCCGGTCTTTTACGCGGGTTATAGATACCCACGGCTTTACAGCAGTGGTTCTTTCGGGCTGCGTTCCGCGCTCGTCCCGTGACACAGGAATCGGCCCTCATCCCCCCACTTTACAGACTGGGAATTCCCGCTGAACGGGTGTGCCACTCCGCAATCCCGTCGCTTTAGCGGCGGGTCAAGGCTGGCAAATACAAATGACCTTCCATGCCATCAAAAATATCCGTCATTTATGGCGGAGATTTTTAATTAAAAGATTCTTTTACACCAGTCATTTCTTATCACAAAAAAACGGATTTTAATAGTTTTTTAAGCCTTAGCACCGTAGTTCGGCTCACGCACTCCCCGGCACGCCGATGACACGCGCCTCCCTTAAGCTCAGACGCTTTTTTTCAAAATGACCCGATGAAACGTTTTCTGACAGAATACGGTTGATTTAATCGCAATTTATGCTATATATAGTATGTATAAATAAGCCGTTACCGGATAGTGCTCCTCTTCACGACTCTTCCTGGTATTTATTCTTCTCCGTATTCATCTTCATCCTGACCCAACCCTTAAGAAAAACAAGACGACCTCACCGGGGAATTCATCCTAAACCAAACCCTACCACTCCGGAGGCGCATATGTCTGTACTCAAGAACACAATCGCCACATCTGAAACGCTTGCCTTCTTCGTCCTCTCAGACGCCGTCCTGGCGGCCTATTACGGCGCCGGGCCGATGAGCACCCTTTTCGCCCTGGTCCTTTCCGGGGCGGCGGCCTTGCTCGTCTTCCTCCTCATCAAAAGGGTAGTCCTGCCTTTAAGTGAGGCGGAGACATTCGTAAAACGGATGACTGAAGGTGACTTCAGCGCAAACCTCAAGCTTAAGAGCAAAGACCTCGGGGAACTGACGGAAGATATTAACAAGCTCGCGGGACTCCTCAGGGAATCGGAAGCCCGCCAGAAAGACCTGATAAGTACTATCCCGTGCGCCGTCATACAGCTCGACAACTCCGGCTCCGTCGTATACCTCAACGAACCGGCCCTGGCGCTCACCGGCTACAGCGCAATGGAAGCCGCGGGACTGGACTATACGGATTTTACGCCGCAGGGGTCGCATCATGAGATGAAAGAGGCCATCAAAGCCGTCATTGGCGGAAACGCCGTAAGTGACCGCGAGATGCATATCCTCGGCAAAGACTCCCGGGAAGTGGCGTTCGAGTTCAGCGCCATGCCCCTGTGGAAGGGGCGGCAGCCGCATGGGTGTCTTCTTATCGGCAGGGATGTCGATGAGAAAAAAAAGATCGAGGACGAATTGAAGATCGCGCGGTTCAAAATGCAGGAGGCTGCCGTCAAGCTCAACAAGACCATACAGTGCCTCGAGGAGTTCTCGCTTATGGCCGTAAGAAGGGAACTTAAGATGCAGGAGATCAGGGAGCGCCTGATGGAGCTTAAAAAAGATACGGGTCTGAAAAAGGAACCTCTTGACAGGACCGCCTGATCCGGGGTGAAAAAAACAGCGGAGTAAAGAATGGCTTTCCCCGCCAAAAACGAAAAAAACGAAGGACTCGACCTCCTGTCAGCCGTCTTTTTGCTCAGCGGTCCGCTTTTATTGATCGACCCGGATGGCAGGGTAAAATCGTTGAACGGGGCGTTCGTAAAGCTCCTCGGGTACTCCGCCGCCGGGGCTCCTTTCAGCAAGTTCTGCCGGAATGAACGGTCCGCCGCCTCTTTTCTGGAGAGCCTGGCAAGGGAAGGAAGGGCCTCGGAATATCTCGACCTCTCGTCCGTTGACGGCTCCGTGATACCGGCGAGAGTCTCCGCCTCCAAAGCCGGGGAAGGTTTTGCGGTGGCGTTTGACGACCTGAGGGGTAAAAAGGCGCTTGAGGAAGAGCTCAAAAGCGTAAAAGACGAGCTCAAGAGGAGAACCGATTACCAGGAGGACTTCAGGGAAGGGGTCTTCCATATGCTAAGAGACCTGGACAGCAGCGAACGGGAGCTTGAGACCGCGTACGAAAAGCTTAAAGAGACCCAGGCGCAACTCATACAGTCGAGCAAGATGACGGCGCTCGGGGAGCTTGCCGCCGGCGTGGCGCACGAGCTTAACCAGCCGCTGACGGTCATAAAGGGACTGTCGCATAACATCTTACGGAACTTCGACGCGTCGAGCGCGCCGTACGAGAAGCTCAGGTTGATCGCGGAGGCCTCGGAAAAGATGGAGCTCGTCATAAGGCATTTAAAGATATTCTCAAGGACTGACGGCCCCGCTCTTTCGCCCGTCGACCTGAACAGGGTCATCAAGGACGCCTTTGTCATCGCCAAAGAGGTCCTTGCCAACTCTTCCATCAAGGTAAAGATGTCACTATCCGAGATCCCGCCGGTCCTCGGGAGCCCGAACAGGCTTGAACAGGTCGTCATAAACCTGGTGACCAACGCAAGGGACGCCATGCCTAAAGGCGGGACACTGGAAATATCTACCGGGATAGTCGAGAGAGGCAAGGCAAGGCTTGTGCAGATGTGCTTCAGGGACTCCGGGTGCGGCATCCCGAAAAGCCTCATCGGCAGGATATTCGACCCGTTCTTCACGACAAAGGATATAGGCAAAGGCACGGGATTGGGCCTTTCCATAAGCTACGGCATAATAAAGGAACATCACGGAGACATAACCGTTGAAAGCGAGACATGCAAGGGTACGGTCTTTCATGTCACCCTCCCGCCGTTGACCTGAAAAAATCCGCCATGAACACCCCGCAAGCCTTGCCAGCGGGGTACCCAAAGGGAGGTCTGTTTTTATATACGCGGCAAGCCGCGCTTAATTAAAATTCTCCACCATAAATAACGGAGAATTTTGATGGTAAGGAAATATTAAAACCATCCCGCCTTTGCCCACCGGGTGCGCCAGCGCGAATCAGGGGCGCTGGCGCAGAGCCGGTCCGCGGCTTTTCCGGTTTGAAAGACGCCCCGGGATGTGTTAAAAAGGGAGCGTACGGCTAAGCTGCCGGGAGGCCCGAATGCTGGATTCCGTTCTGGATGTGCTCTTCCCTCCGGTATGTCCTTTGTGCGAAGAGGACGTTACGGACGGGTTTTTATGCGCGGCATGCTCTAAAGCCTTCTCGGAAGACAGGATCGTAGAGCCGTTCTGCCATCTCTGCGGGACCCCGTTCCTTCATTCGCCGGGGCCGAGCCACACCTGCGCCGAGTGCCTCAAGACCCCCCCTCCGTTCAAACAGGCCCGCAGCGCCTACACCTACGGCACCGGCGTTGATGAGGCCGTACGGGCATTCAAATACCACGGCAAGTCCATCCTTTCGGACGCACTCGGGGAGCTTATGTCAGGGACGGCTGCGTCTTTCCCGGAAAAACCGGATATCATAATGCCGGTCCCGCTCCACAAAAAGAGGCTTCAGGCGCGGGGCTTCAACCAGTCGCTTCTTCTGGCCCGCGTGCTATCGAAAAGGCTCTCCGTCAAACTCGACTACTTGAGCTTGAAGAGGATACGCCATACCGTCCAGCAGATCGACCTTAAACCCGACGAGCGTGAAAAAAACGTCGCCGGGGCTTTCGAGGTCTCAACCGGGACAGACCTCAGGGGAAGAAGGGTCCTCCTTGTCGATGATGTCTTCACGACTGGGGCCACGATAAAGGAGTGCTCGAAGGTCCTCAAAAGGGCCGGCGTCGAGGTCTACGCCGTAACCCTTGCCAGGGCCGGCGTCTCATGATAACCTTTGAGGAAAAACAGGGCAGGATATAAATGAAGGTCATCTCCCTCAAAAGGCTCACCGAAGAGCTGAAGGCCAAAAGGAAAAGAGGCAAAAAGATCGTATTCACCAACGGGTGCTTCGACATCATCCACGCCGGACATGTCAGGTACTTGAACAAGGCGCGCTCTCTCGGCGACATCCTCGTCGTCGGTCTTAACAGCGACTCATCCGTCAAGGCCATCAAGGGAGAGACCAGGCCCATAGTCCCCCAGAATGAACGGGCCGAGGTCTTAAGCGCTCTGACCTCAGTGGATTACATCGTGATATTCAACGACCCGACACCTGTAAAGCTTATCAGGGAGATAAAGCCCGATATCCTCGCCAAAGGCGCCGACTGGGCCGCAAAAGACATAGTCGGCGGCGGGATAGTCAGGGAAAACGGCGGCAAGATCGCCCGTATTACCCTTGTAAAGGGAAGGTCCACCACGAACATCATAAAAAAGATACTGACGCTCCATGAAAAGGCCCGTTAGGGATCAACCTCCCTCACGGGTTCCCCTTTTCAAAACAACCTTCCACGCACCAGCCTTGAAGAGACCAACGCGTTGTTTTTCCTTATATTTTCAGGACTTCACGCCCGTAATGCCTTGCCAAAAACACAAAGATATGATAATTTTTAAGCAGTAAATGAGCTCGACTGCCGTTTGAGCTTTCCATCAGGGTCCCTTAATTTTAATATTTCCTTCGGGTTGAATGGGTGTGCCACTCCGCAATCCCATCGCTTTAGCGACGGGTCAAGGCTGGCAAATACAAATGATCTTTCCATGCCATCAAAATTCTCCGCAATTCATAGCGGAGAATTTTAATCAAGCGCGGCTTGCCGCGTATATAAAAACAGATATCCCTTTGGGTACCCCGCTAGCAAGGCTAGCGGGGTGGTTCATTAAGGAGGCGCAATGAGGAAAGGATTCTGCGCGGTTTTAGCGGTCTTACTCACCGGGTCTTGCGCCTGTGCGGCCGAGACCGCAGAGGTCGTCATACAGGATTATTCCTTCACCCCTTCTACCGTTGTAATAAAGCCCGGTGACACGGTCAAGTGGTTAAACAAGGTCGACAACCAACACACCGCCACCAGCGGGAAAGACGGCAAGGCCGACGGCACATGGGATTCGAAGCGTCTTAACAACGGACAGTCCTTCTCTTACACCTTCGAGAAGGCGGGTACATACCCTTATTTCTGCGTACCGCACACAGTCTTCAAAATGCAGGGCGTAGTAGAGGTAAAGGAGTAAGAGGCCGGTCCTGTAAGGCCTGCGTGTCGGCTCATCAAGCCGGCGCGCGGGCCGGGCTCGCCGGGTAAAAGCATCCATGGATAACAAAAGACAGAGCTGGTTTTTCGTACCCGTACTGACCCTTCTATGCCTGGTCACATTCGCCGTATACTCGAAGGTCCTGCACGCCCCCTTTATGATAGACGACGCGATGTACATCGTCGACAACGACAGGATCAGGGAGCTATCCAACCTCTGGCCTCCGTACGGGACCCGGTACTTCGGATACCTCTCCTTTGCCGTCAATTACCGTTTAAGCGCCCTGGACGTCTTCGGATACCATCTCACCAATGTCATCATCCACATCGGAAGCGCATTTCTCGTCTACCAGCTTATAATCTACACCTTCAGGACAGAGTGGATGAAGGAAGCGGGATCAACGGACAATCCCCTGGCGGCTGTAGCAGTGGCCCTTACATCCTCCATTATCTTCGCCGTGCATCCGCTCCAGACGCAGGCCGTAACTTACATAACCCAGAGGTTCGCTTCGCTTGCCGCATTTTTCTATCTTCTGTCGCTCGTCCTGTTCGTACGCTGGAGGATAACGCAGGGGCACGTGCACGCGCGCTTTGCGCTCTACATCCTCTCGGTAGTCTCGGCCGTACTGGCGCAGATGTCCAAGGAGATAAGCTTCACGCTCCCCGTTGTCATAGCGCTCTACGAGCTTACCTTTTTTAAGGGGAAGGGAGGCCGGCTTAAATACCTTCTCCCTTTTCTATTGACGCTTGCCATCATCCCGTTTACCATGCTCGCCCCTAAACTCGGCATCAGGATAACCGGACCGGGTATCGACGAGAAGATAATGGCGGCACAGGTAAAGGAGCTTCTTACGCTTTCACGATACGACTACCTTCTGACGCAGTTCCGGGTGCTGGTAACCTACCTGAGGCTCCTGGCGCTGCCCGTCAACCAGAACTGGGCCTATGACTACCCGGTGTCTCACAGCCTGTTCGAGACCGGGGTCCTTTCGTCTCTCTTTTTCCTCCTCTGCGTCTTCGCGTCTGCGGCATATCTCTTTATCAGGTCGAGGGTCGTCAAAAACGCCTACCTGCTCATGGCCGCGTGCGGGGTCTTCTGGTTTTTCATAACCGTCTCGATCGAGTCCTCCATAATACCGATAAAGGACGTGATCTTCGAGCACAGGCTATATCTTCCGAGCGTCGGGGCGGCGCTGACATTTTCTTCGCTTGCATTCCTCGGGTTCGCCGCCCTCCGGAAGAAGGCTTTCAGGATTTCTCTTCCGGCCTTTTCCACGGTGCTTATACTCATGACATCGGTCCCTCTTGCGGCGGCGGCGTACTCCAGGAACGGTATATGGAGCGACATGCTCACGTTCTACGAGGATGTAGTGGCCAAAAGCCCGAACCTTCCCGCCCCGCACTACGACCTCGGGGTCGCATACAGGAGACTCGGCAGGACCGACGACGCGATAGAACAGTACCGGACAGCCATAAGGCTCAAGCCCGACTATTACGAGGCTCACAACAACATCGGGAACGCCTATCTGGAGAAGGGGATGGTTGACCTCGCCGTTGACGAGTACAGAACGGCCTTAAAGATAAATCCCGAGGACGCCGAGGCTTACTACAACCTCGGCAACCTCTACTACGCTCATTCCATGCTCAACGAGGCCGTCGGCAACTTAAAAGAGGCGCTTGAGCGCAATCCGCGCCACACTCAGGCCCGCACCGTCCTCGGCAACACTTATTTCAGGATGGGGCTGCTTGACGACGCGGCTGCCGAGTACGAAAAGGTATTGGCCCTCGATCCGGGGTCCGTGCACGCGCACTCCAACATGGGCAATATCCACCTGATGCGTAACCGGATCGACTCGGCTGTAGCCGAGTACAAAAAGGCGATCGAGCTCCAGCCCGACTACGCGGGCGCCCGTTACAACCTCGGCGTGGCGTACTACAAGCTCGGCAAGATCGACTCGGCCGTAGACTCGTACAAAAAGACGATCGACCTGCAACCGGACTACGGTGACGCGCACTTCAGCCTCGCTCTCGCCTATTACGCCGGGAAGGACCTCGCCGGGGCGATTATAGAGTTCAAGGTGGCCTTGAGAATAAACCCGGATGACCTGCAGGCCCGCTTGGGCCTGGCCGACGCCCTTAAAGACAAGGGGCTGACGGATGAGGCAGTTGAGCACTACCGCTACTTCGTCGATTACGCCACCCCGAACTACCGGCAGAAAGCCGAGGAGATAAAGGTTTTGATAAAGAAACTTACCTCAAAGGGCAGATAGCCCCGTCTTTTGAATACGGCCCGGCCCGAGCCTTGCCCCTTACGGCAGCCGCTCCGCTTTTCGCCAGGAGAATCTCCTTCGGTTCCCATCGCGGCCCAATCCCCTTGCCGGCTTTCTTCTCTTTTTTTCGCTTTCGCACTTTTTGGCCGTCTCTTTTTTTATCGCCGTCCATGGTCATAAGAAAAGTCCTCTTGACACCCATCATATAAATCAGTATAATCAGAATATTCTGATTAGGAGCCACCCTATGGTCATAAGAAAAGTCCTCTTGACACCCATCGTATAAATCAGTATAATCAGAATATTCTGATTAGGAGCCACCCTCATGAAGACAAGGAAGAAAAAGACCGATGTCTGCTGCCCCCCCTCCGGCAAGACCGAGAGATGCAGGGTGGAATCGATCGTAACGGTAGATGAACGCGGACAGATGGTTCTGCCCAAGGAACTGCGGGAGAAGGCCGGGATAAAGCCCGGAGACAAACTCGCTCTCACGAGCTGGGAGAAAGACGGTGAGGTCTGCTGCCTGACGCTTATCAAGGTCGAGGAGCTCGTCTCGATGGTCAAAGACAGGCTAGGCCCGATAATGAAAGAGATACTCTGAAAATGGAAAGACCTATCGAAAAAAAGCGGATACGGCCCGGGGAGACAAAAAAGACCTCCTGCTGCGCGCCTCCCACAAAGGACACCCCCTTACCCTAAACGACAGGAGACAGTATGAACGCGCTGAAGAAACCGAAAAAAGATGAGAACGTAGCGCAGGCGGGAGAAGGATGTTGCGGCGGGCCGGCACCGGAGGGTGTCGCAGCTTGTTGCGTCAAAGATGCCGAAGCGAAAGCAATCGGCGAAGAAGGCTGCGGTTGCGGCACTGCGCCAGTTCAAGCAAGCACCCCGCCTTCTGCCTGCTGCGCGCCTCCCCCAAAGGACCCCCCCCTAAGCGAAGAGCGTAAGCCCTGCTGGTCGCCCGCGTCCGACTTCAAGCCGCGGGCGACCAGGGTGTCAAGCGACCTGACCCTGTCTGACCGTTTAAAACACCTGAGGTGCAGGCTCGGGGCGTACCGGATGAGCTACAGTGTGGCGCCCGGCCTGTATGCCGTAGGCGAGCCGACAAAGACCTCGGATGTCTTCGTGAGCGCTAACTACGGGATGAGTTTCGATCATTTGAGAAAGGCGCTCAAGGGGACCGACTCCTGGATACTCGTCCTCGACACGAAAGGCATTAACGTTTGGTGCGCCGCCGGCAAAGGCACCTTCGGCACTGCAGAGCTTGTCGAGCGGATGAATTCCGTGCGTCTTGCCGAGACGGTGAGCCACAGAAGGATAATACTTCCGCAGCTCGGAGCGCCCGGGGTCGCCGCGCATGCAGTAAAGGAGAAGACGGGGTTCAGGGTCTACTACGGCCCCGTGAGGGCTGAAGAGATAAAGCAGTATGTAGAGGCCGGCTATAAGGCCACAAAAGAGATGAGAACCGTCGGGTTTTCCTTCTCCGACAGGCTTGTTCTGACCCCGATGGAGATAAACCCGGCGATAAAAATATATCTTCTCTACGCCCTGGCGATCCTCATTATCTTCGGCCTGAGCCCCTCGGGAATCTCGTTCAGGGAAGCTTTTACGAACGGCCTTCCGTTCCTTATACTCGGTCTCGCCGCCATATTCTCAGGGGCGCTTTTCACTCCGCTTTTTCTCGGCCACATACCCTTCAGGGCCTTTTCGGTCAAAGGCCTTTTAACCGGGTTAGTGTCTACCCTTATCGTCTCCAGGCCGTTGGGGATAGCCTCCATGAGCCCGTTATTGCAGGGCGCCGTCTTCCTCTTTTTCCCGGCGTTAAGCTCGTACATCGCGGTACAGTTCACCGGCTCCACGGTCTTTACGGGTCTATCCGGCGTTAAAAGGGAGCTTAAGTACGCCATCCCCGCCTACATGGCGGCCGCGGCGCTCACGCTCCTTCTGGTCGGGGCCTATAAGCTTAAAGAGTGGGGGCTCGCATGAAGTATCTCCTTAACGTAACGACCTTAACACACTCCCCGGATAAATGCACAGGGTGCGCCAGGTGCGCCGAGGTCTGCCCGCGCGGGGTCTTCGAGATAAACGCAAAGAAGGCACGCATAACCGACAAGGACCTCTGCATGGAGTGCGGGGCGTGCGCGAAAAACTGCGCCTTCGGGGCCATCACCGTAAACGCCGGGGTAGGCTGCGCCTCAGCTGTCATAAACGGCATGCTGAGCGGTGCGGAGCCGTCGTGCGACTGCGGCAACGATACCGGCGCCTGTTGCTGAAAGGTCTTTGGGTGATTGTCATTTTGATAGCCAGCCTTGACCCGCTTATGGAACGGCGGGGTTGCGGCGTGCACCCGTAAGGATTTTAATATTGCCTTCGGGTTGAATGGGTGTGCCAGCCTTGACCCATCACTTTAGCGGCGGGTCAAGGCTGGCAAATACAAATGATCTTCCATACCATCAAAATTCTCCGTCATTTATGGCGGAGAATTTTAATTAAGCGTGGCTTGCCGCGCATATAAAAACAGATTCCCTTTCGGAAACCCCGATAGCAAGGATTGCGGGGTTTCTCAAAAATCTCCAAATTTCATTGAAGAAGGTCTTTGTATCGTTCTTTAACAAAATACCAGAGGGGTATTGCGTAGCGAGCATTAGGAGAGCGAACGAGCAAGCTTCGGCCCTCTATTGCTAGTTATTGACAGAAGAGCGCAGTCCAATACCCAGAAAAGCGCGCGGCAAGCCGCGGGGTATTTAACCCTAAAAGAGAATAAAAAAAGCCCCGCGGGAAGGTTCCCGCGGGGCTTTTTACTTCCGGGGTTTAGCAGTCGTAGTAAAGGAAGAACTCGTGGGGGACCGGCCTTAACTTGATGGGGTCCACTTCGGACTTCTTCTTGTACTCTATCCATGTGTCTATGACGTCCTGCGTGAAGACATCTCCCTTCAAAAGAAACTCGTGGTCGTTTTTGAGGGCGTTCAGAGCGTCTTCAAGCGAGCCGCAGGCTGAAGGAACCTTCGAGAGCTCCTCGGGCGAAAGGCCGTAGATGTCTTTGTCGAGCGGCTCTCCGGGGTTGATCTTGTTCTGTATGCCGTCGAGCCCGGCCATGAGCATCGCGGCGAACGCGAGGTATCCGTTGGCCGACGGGTCGGGGAACCTGACCTCTATCCTCTTGGATTTGGGTGAAGGCGAGTACATCGGGATCCTGATGGACGCCGAGCGGTTCCTGCTGGAGTATGCGAGGTTTATCGGGGCCTCAAATCCGGGCACCAGCCTCCTGTAGGAATTCGTGCCCGGGTTGCAGAAGGCGTTCAGGGCCCTTGCGTGCTTCAAGATGCCGCCGATGTAGTACATGGCGAGCTGGCTCATGCCGCCGTACTCGCTTCCGGCGAACAGGGGCTTGCCGCCCTTCCATATCGACTGATGGACGTGCATGCCGCTGCCGTTGTCGCCGAATATCGGCTTGGGCATGAAGGTGACGGTCTTTTTCCACCTCTTGGCGACGTTCTTGACGATGTATTTGAACCACATGAGCTTGTCGCCCATCTTTACAAGGCTGTCGAATCTCATGTCTATCTCGGCCTGGCCGGCCGTTGCGACCTCGTGGTGCTGCCTCTCGATCTGTATCCCGACCTGCTCCATCACCAGACACATCTCGGAGCGGATGTCCTCCTGGCTGTCCGTCGGGGGCACGGGAAAGTAGCCTTCCTTGTGCCTGGGCTTGTAACCCAGGTTAGGCATCTCTTCCCTGCCGGTGTTCCAGACGCCTTCGACGGAGTCAATGTAATAAAAGCCGTGGTTGGAACCCTGGCTGAACCTGATGTCGTCGAATATGAAGAACTCGGGCTCAGGACCGAAATAAGCCACATCGCCTATGCCCGTGGACTTGAGGTACGCCTCGGCCTTCTGGGCGATGTTCCTGGGGTCCCTGGAGTAGGCCTCCCTGGTTATCGGGTCGACGATGTTGCAGATAAGGCTCATCGTCGGGGTC
>JACRCH010000009.1 GCA_016219115.1 Deltaproteobacteria bacterium | reverse complement strand
TGAAGGCGCTCATCGAGTACATAAAGACGCTTAAGTAAGAGGCCGGCGGTACGGGGCCTGTCAAGGCCGCCGGCTGCCTCGAAAAATTTGATGTTTTCAATAAGACAAGGAGGGATCCGGCGTTTGTAAAGGGACGAGAGGAAGTACAAAAAACTTTTAATCATGGAGGTTCGCTATGTTGAACAAAGGAAAGTTTATGGCATGTTTGATGGCGGCAGGTCTTTTAGTCTCAGGTTTCGCGGTAAACTCGTACGCGAAGGCGCGGATAGTCCTTCCGCCGCCAGATATGGTGCATGCCGACGATAAGACCGTGCATGAGATAGAGGCTCTCTATGACGGGCTGGAGGACGCGCTGGCGAAAAAGGACCTCGACAAGATAATGACCTACTACGCCGACGACTACAGCCACAACGCGGCCACCAAACCCCAGCTCAAGTTCCTCTGGGACACCGAGTTCGGCACATTCGAAAAACTTTACTCGGTCCATGCCTTCACGGACATAAATGTCGTCGATAACGAGGCGGCCATCGTCTGTACGGGCACGCTCTTCGGCCTGCCCAAGGGAGGCAAGGAGTACGTGGTGGTAGATACATGGGCAGCGCAGCCGCACTATCTCACGAAGAAGAGCGGCTCCTGGAAGATAGTCGGAGGCGCGACTCACTGGAAGAGTGAGCCGGTCAACGGCGGGTTCCGTCTGGAGTTCCATCCCTTCTTCTAACAGGATGCTGAAAAAGTCCTTCCATGGCTTTTTCAGCAACGATTTGTCTGAAGTGAATTCAGCCAAATCTCACAAATCGCTCGACTTTTTTGTCTCGCAATTTGGCAATCCATCCCTGGATTGCATTAGCAGGCTGTTGAAAAACAGCCTGCTAATGCCTTCTGAAACCCCAAGACCGGGCAGGGAGCCGTCCCTGGCTCCCTGCCCGGCTCCATTGGGTCCCACGCCTACGACCGGGGCGCAACTAACTGAAAAACAAGGGTTTTAAATCGCTTGACAAAACGGCCTTTCGGGATTATTATATTGCCACATAAAAACTGAAATCTTCCGTGACTGACGGAATCAAGGTGGGGCACCACCGGGGAGCGGGGGAGCAATATAGTCGACCGTCTGGGCGTTTTACACGGGTTTTGCAATCCGTGTGGGATAGCTCCAGGCGGTCTTTTTTTATTTCGTTTTATTCCTTGACTAAACCCCCGTCCGTTTGTTAGTTTTAGAAGCCGGACAGAGGATAGTAATAATACTATTCATTGTTAAAGGAGGAGTCTTAAAGTTATGAAAAAGAGGTATCTTTTAGCCCCTGGACCAACTCCGGTGCCGGAGTCAGCGCTTCTGGCGATGGCTGCCCCTATGATACACCACAGAACTCCGCAGTTTTCCGCTATCTTCAGGGAGGCTGCCGACCTGCTTAAATATGTCTTCAAGACCAAAGAGGATGTCCTGATACTGGCCGCTTCCGGCACGGGCGCCATGGAAGGCTCGGTCGTAAACCTCTTCTCCCCCGGCGACGAGGTGATAGTCGTAAACGGAGGAAAGTTCGGTGAGAGGTGGGGCAAGATCTCCGAGGCCTACGGCCTCAAGGCCCACTGGATAACCGTAGAGTGGGGTCGTGCCGTGGACCCTGCCGCCGTAAGGAAGGTCATGGACGAGAACCCCAGGGTCAAGGCCGTGATGGTGCAGGCGAGCGAGACCTCCACGACCGTGGCGCACCCGATAAAGGAGCTGGCGGCCCTCACGAAAGGCAAGGACTGCCTCTTGATCGTCGACGGCATAACGGGTGTCGGCGTATTCGACCTCCCGATGGACGACTGGGGCATAGACGTTCTGGTCTCCGGCTCCCAGAAGGCCTTCATGCTGCCTCCGGGCCTCGCCTTCGCCGCGCTCAGTGCCAAGGCGTGGAAGTTCCAGGAGACCGCCAGGTGCCCGAAGTTCTACTTCGACTTCAAGAAGGAGAGGAAGAACCTCAAGGACAACACCACAGCCTACACCCCGGCGGTATCCCTCATCACCGGGCTTCTCGATGTATTGAAGTGCATCAAGGAAGAGGGGATAGGCAATGTGTTCGCGAGGCACGACAGGCTTGCCCGCGCCACCCGCGCCGCCTGCGTGGCCATGGGGCTCAAGCTTCTGGCCCCGGAGAGCCCCTCAAACGCCGCAACCGGAGCGTTCGTACCCGAGGGCGTTGACGGAGGAAAGCTAGTAAAGTACCTGAGAGACGAGATGGGCGTCACGCTTGCCGGAGGCCAGGACCACCTGAAGGGCAAGATATTGAGGATAGCGCACCTCGGGTATGTCGATACCTTCGACATAATCATATCTATCTCAGCCATCGAGATGGCGCTTACGAAGTCCGGCCACAAGGTCCTGTTAGGCCGTGGTGTGGCCGCGGCCCAGGAAATACTCATCGAGGGTTATAAATAATGAAGATACTCATTAGCGACAGCATGTCCGGCAAGGCCGTGGAGATCCTTAAAAACACCCCCGGCCTCGATGTCGATGTCATAACGGGGCTAAAGCCCGATGAGCTCAAGGCGAAGATAAAGGAGTACCACGGGCTCGTCGTAAGGAGCGCCACAAAGGTCACGGCCGAGATAATCGAGGCCGCCGAGAACCTCAAGGTCGTCGGAAGGGCCGGCACCGGAGTAGACAATGTCGACATGGCCGCCGCCACGAAAAAGGGCGTGGTCGTCATGAACACCCCTGGCGGAAATACCGTCACCACCGCCGAGCACGCCGTCTCCATGATGATGGCTCTCGCCAGAAAGATACCCCAGGCCACGGCCTCGATGAGAAGGGGCGAGTGGGAAAAGAGGAAGTTCGAAGGGACCGAGGTCACCGGCAAGACCCTCGGTATTTTGGGCGTCGGAAATATCGGAAGCGTCGTGGCCTCAAGGGCCTTGGGCCTGAGGATGAATGTCCTTGCCTACGACCCGTTCATCTCCGCTGAAGCCGCCGACAGACTCGGCGTCACGCTCGTATCGATGGACGACCTCTTTAAAAAGAGCGACTTTATCTCCATACATGTCCCGCTTACCGCCGAGACCAAGGGGATAGTGAACGCCGAGGCGTTCAGGAAGATGAAAAAGGGCGTGAAGATCATAAACTGCGCCAGGGGCGGGATCGTCAACGAAGCCGACCTGGCCGGGGCGATAAAGGCGAAGATAGTCTCCGGAGCGGCCTGCGACGTATTCGAGAAAGAGCCGCCCCCTGCCGACAACCCCCTTCTCCAGCTCGAAGAGGTCATACTGACCCCGCACCTGGGGGCCTCCACATTCGAGGCGCAGGAGAACGTCGCCATAGCCATAGCCGAGCAGATCGCGGACTACCTCACGAACGGCACCATCAGGAACGCAGTCAACGTGCCCTCCATTCCGTCTGAGCTTCTTGCGGCCCTCGGGCCCTACATAAGCCTCGGAGAGAAGATCGGAAGCTTCCAGGGCCAGATATTGAAGGGCGGGATAGAGGAGATAACGGTGGAGTACAGCGGCGATGTCGTAAACTACGATGTCGCCCCGATAACCATAGCCTGCATAAAGGGGCTTTTAGACCAGGTATTGGACCTCTACGTCAACTTCGTGAACGCGCCTTTTGTCGCCAGGGAGAGGGGCATCAAGGTGGTGGAGATGAAGAGTTCGAGGCCAACGGATTTTGCCAGCTCGATAACGATAAAGGTCAAGACCAAGGAAGAGGAGAACGTCGTGGAGGGCGCGCTCTTCGGCAAAAGGGAGCCGAGGATCGTGCGGATCAACAAGTTCTTCCTCGACGCCGTCCCCGAAGGCAACCTCCTGCTCCTCCATAACGAGGACAAGCCCGGCGTCATCGGCAATGTAGGCACTCTGCTTGCCGCCAACAACGTGAACATAGCGAGGCTGCACCTCGGACGCACTTCCGTCGGGAAAGAGGCCGTCTCGGTGTGGAACATAGACACGCCGCTTTCAAAGGGGCTCATAGAAAAGATACTCAAGCTCCCGCACATGATCTCGGCGAACGTGATCGAGCTGTAAGAGGTCCCATTGAAGATACACACGACCATATCGCTGCCGCAGGGCGTCAGAGACATTCTGCCAGAGGAGTCGAAAAAGATCGGGGCGGTGGAGTCCGGCATACTTCGGGTCTTTGAAAGGTACGGTTTCCAGAAGGTCATCACGCCGCTTCTTGAGTACGTCGAGGTCTTGTCCCTCGGAGTGGGCGAGAACCTCAAGGAGAGGGTGTTGAAGTTCATCGACCCGTCCACGGGACGGGTCGTCGCTTTGAGGCCGGATATAACCCCGCAGATAGCCAGGGTCGTGGCCACCCGCATGAAGGACTACCCGCTGCCCTTGAGGCTCTGCTACAACGAGAACGTGCTCCGCTACGAGGAGCCGAAGGAAGGCAAAAGCAGGGAGGTCCTCCAGATAGGGGCCGAGTACATCTCCAGGGCGGCCTCGGCGGAGGCCGACGCCGAGATGATAACGATGGCGATAGAGGCGCTGACGGACCTGGGGCTCAAGAGCTTCAAGATAGACATAGGGGATGTGGGTTTCCTGAGGGCGATCCTCGAGAGGCTAAAGGTCTCGCCGGATGAAAGAAGGCTTATAAAAGAGGCCGTGGCCATAAAGGACACCTCCGGCCTTGAAGAGATACTTAAAGACCTCGGCTCAAAGATCACCGCCGACGACAAGCAGATACTTTTAAACCTCACCACCCTTTACGGCGAGGAAGAGGTCGTCAAGAAGGCATCCTCTTTCTTAACAGACCCACAGACTCGCTCCTCCATAGCGAACCTCCAGAAGATCGTAGACATAATAACGGAAAAGGGGCTCAAGGACTTCGTGACCATTGATTTGGGCGAGGTCAGGGGTTACGATTATTACACCGGGATAATCTTCGAGGGCTTCGCCTCGGGCGTGGGTAAACCCATCTTGAGCGGCGGGAGATACGACACCCTCCTTGAGAAGTACGGTTACCCGGCCGCCGCCACAGGTTTCGCCTTCGATGTGGAGAACATCGTTGCGGCCCTTGAGAGGAAATGAACCCTTCCGGGGCTTAAAGACCGCAAAAAAAACATGCCTTTAACCCGGAATCCCGCGGTTTTGCCGCGGGGAGGTCCATTAGAAGAATTTTTAGATTGAACCACCCCGCAAGCCTTGCCAGCGGGGTATCTCCTTAAGTCTCCCCTCTCTTGATGGGATGGCTGGGCTCCCGTTGCGCTCTTCCGATGCAACGGGAAGCGGGGAGGGTGAAAACCTGTTTTCACCCCCACCATTCCCTCCCCCATCGAGGGGGAGGGTTTTTATAAGGAAACCCTGCTAGCAAGCTACATGGAATTTTTAGATTGAAAAATCCGCGATAATATTTGATAATCACGGATGCGTCTGAGTCCGCCCGTCCCGCTTTGGCCGGGCAAAACGGGGCGCGCGCAAAAAATCCGTCAAGGACTAAAAGGAAGTACAGGGAACAAATGGCTAAAAATCTGGTTATCGTCGGCGCCCAGTGGGGAGACGAGGGCAAGGGTAAGATCGTAGACATACTCACGGAGAGCGCGGATATAGTCGTCCGCTTTCAGGGCGGCAACAACGCCGGCCACACCGTCATAGTCGGCAAGGAGAAGTACGTATTCCACCTCATCCCTTCAGGCATCCTCCATCCGGGAAAGATATGCGTCATAGGCGACGGGGTCGTGGTGGACCCGGAGGTTCTCCTGCAGGAGATAGAAGTCTTGAAGTCCAGGGGGATATTCCGCCCCGAAGACCTCCTGATAAGCAAGAACGCGCATCTCATAATGCCATATCATAAGAAGCTCGACACGGCCAGGGAGAGGCTCAGGGGTGACAACAAGATCGGCACCACCGGCAGGGGCATAGGTCCGGCCTATGAGGACAAGGTCTCAAGGTGCGGGATAAAATGCGGGGACCTCCTGAACGAAGGGGACTTCAGGCTCAAGCTCAAGGCCAACCTCCTTGAGAAGAACCATTACATAAAGACCATCCTCCACGAGGACGGCTTCGAGATACACGAGATATACCACCAGTACATGACGCTCGCCGCCGGGATAGTGCCTTTCATAAAGAACACCTCGAAGTTCCTGCACGAGGCGATGGGGTTCAAGAAGAACATACTCTTTGAGGGCGCCCAGGGGACGTTGTTGGACATAGACCACGGCACCTATCCGTTCGTCACATCGAGCAACACCGTGGCCGGAGCGGCCGCCACCGGCAGCGGCATAGGCCCCTCCCGGATAGACGCCGTCATCGGGATAACAAAGGCGTATACGACCCGCGTGGGTGAGGGCCCGTTCCCGACCGAGCTTCAAGGCGCTGAGGCTGACAGGTTAAGGGAGCAGGGCGGGGAATACGGCGCGACGACCGGCAGGCCCAGAAGGTGCGGCTGGTTCGACGCCGTGGCCGCCAGGTACGCCGCCAGGATAAACGGATTGGACGGGCTTGTGGTGACAAAGCTCGATGTGCTCGACAACCTCGACAACATAAATATCTGCACCGGGTACAGGTATAACGGCAAGGTGATCGACGATTTCCCCACGGAGACTTCCATCCTCCTTAAATGCGAGCCCGTCTACGAGGCCTTCGAGGGCTGGAAGGCCCCGACACAGGGCGTAAAGAAGTTCGACAAGCTCCCCAAAAAGGCCCAGGCGTACATAAAGAGGCTTGAGAAGCTCGCCGGCGTCGAGGTCATGATGGTATCGGTCGGCGCCAACAGGGACGACTCGATAATGATCAAGGACCCGTTCAAATAAGCCCTTCTATCGTACTCTTCAAAGGCCCCGCGGCGCTAAACGCGGGCCTTTTTCATTTCAGACCCGTTGGGGTTTTGGCCCCCCTGGTCCGTAACGGTTGCGGGGTTGTCAGCCCTTAGGCCTTTCCGCAATCGACTTTTTCCTGTAGACCTCGAGCCCCGTGATGCAGACGGTAAGCCAGAAGAGCCCTCCGGCATACCCGGCCATGACATCGCTCAAAAAATGGACCTGAAGGTATATCTTTGTAAACCCGATCAAAAGGACTATGAAGACCGCCGTGAGCGAGATAACGACCTGACGCCTCCATGACCGTATGTCCCTGACGAGGAAGTAGGCGACCATCCCGTAGAATATCACGGAGATCAGGGCATGGGGGCTCGGAAAGGTCGAGCCCGCCGCCCCGATAAGCGGTCCTTTGACAACCGGGGCCAGCCGGAAAAAGACGGTCTTCAGTACGAGATCAAGGACGACTCCTCCGAGAAGGGCCGCAACAAGACCGGCGGCATAATCCCTTCTTTGCATTATAATGAGGTAGACAAATACGAGGACGCCTCCGACGGATATCTCCAACGCTCCGCCAAGGAGAGTGAGGGCCTCCATGGTCTTGCTGACCGACGGTGTCCTGAAGTAGTGGATATGGTAGAGGACCCACTGGTCGACCATTGTAAGCGGCTCTCCGGTGATGACGTCCTCCATGATCCTGGCGAGTATCCAGACGAAAACAGCGCTGGCGAGAAGACCCGCTGTAAGATGGACTCCGAGATAGTTCCCCGGCGAGAGCCTCTCCGTCAGGAAGGCCGCGAGCGCGGGGTGCCTCCGAACGAAGGCGGTCACGAAGGGGGAGGAGACGAGACGATTGTATCTCCCGTTGAACCAGGAGGATATCTCGGCCTGTCTCCTGACGAGCGCCCTGTAGAGGTACCCGAACCCCACGGCCACGAGCAGTATGAAGAAGACGAAGACCCCGGCCCTTCCGGCCCACTGCTCGATAGTCCCCCAGCTCAGGCCGAAAAAGTATCCGAGGAGCGTGAACGCCACGGCCCAGAGTACGGCGCCCGAGAAATTGTAGGCGAGGAACCTGCCGTAAGGCATCCTGGACATCCCTGCGGCGAAGGGGGCCATGGCCCGCAGAAAACCGATGAACCTGCCGAAAAAGATGGTCTTTCCGCCGTGTTCCCGGAAGTATCTGTCGGCCTTTTCGATGTGGGCCGCCTTGATGAAAAAGAGCCGGCCGTGCCTTTCAAAGTAGCCCCGGCCAAGGACTTGACCGAGTGTGTAGCCGGTGGTGTCTCCCAGCACAGCCCCGATGCTTGTTACGATGATACAGTCCGTGAGGTCGAGGTACCCCTGGGATGAGAGCACCCCGGCGATAATGACAATGCTCTCACCCGGGACCAAAAGCCCCAGAAAGGCGGAGCTTTCCAGGAAAGCCGCGAGAAATACGATCAGATAGCCCCAGTTTCCAAGAAGGCTTATGATATCAAGTATCCGCTCGGTCATTTTATGAGGAAAGACTGCCTGGCGGCGGGAGCGCCGCTTATGATACGGGGTCAGCGATAGATCAAACAAAAAAGGCAAGCTCACTCAAGACGCTTGCCTTATGATACTGCTTTTCCCATGGATCTGAACCGCCTGAGGACTCCCGGCTGGGAAGTCCGGTGATAACGACGGTTACTTTTTATGCTGAGCAGGGGGTGCGGCCTTGGCCGGGGCCTTGCCTTCCAGGTTCTTTATGTGGGTCTGAGCCTGCATCCACCACTTGCTGTGGGGCTGGGCAAGCTTCATGAACTCCTTCCAGTTGGCTACGGCGCCCTCTTTGTCGCCTTTTTTTTCAAGGGCCATGGCCAGCCCGTAGTACGCATTGGCAAGGTTCGGGTCGCCTTCCAGGGCCTTTTTCTGGTGCTCTATCGCCTTGTCCGCATCACCCTTGTCGTAGTAAGCGAAGCCCAGGTTGTTGTGCGCCTCGGGGCTCTTGGGGTCTATCTGCAGGGTCGCCTCGAACTCCTTGATGGCATCGTCGGTCTGCCCTTTCATCGTCAGTTGGACGCCCTTGTCAAAGTGCTCCTTGGCGGCTGACGCCGATTGGGCCGGCTGTCGTTGTTTTGTCTCCGCCTGTTTCTGCTCCTTTGAGCAGCCGATGGGCCCTGCAGCGAGGGCTACAACGGCGGCAAGGGCCGCTGCCGCGGTAAAAGCCTTTCCGTTTAAAAAATTCATTTTATGCATTAAGCCTCCTTGAAATAAAGAGTTCTCGCTATTATCCCGCCGATAAGACTAACAAAAAGACATTAAAAAAGCAATACAATGATTATTATAATTTTTTAATTATAGCGATATTTAAGGCTTTTTGGCAGAAAAAGACAAGGGTGAGAAATAAAACATTGACTGGGAGCCCTTAATGATGTAAACAGGAATATGAGGCGGACTGCAGTATGAATGGGAAAAAACCGCAAAAGGTCGTGATAATGAAAAAAAACTTTAAGACGCTATCAAGGGCTGACAGGTACGATCTAAAGGTCCTCGGCAAGATATCTCTTGAGAAAGACGACGGTAAGGCGGAGTCCTACATCTGCAATACCATAAACATAAGCCTCTCAGGGGCCCTCGTGGAGACCGGCTCGCAGATTCCGCTCGGCTCTCTCCTCAAGTACTCCTTCAGCATACCGGGCTTCCAGATACCCGTGAATATCATCGGAGAGGTCGTAAGGGGGGGTGGCGGCGTACAGAGCGCGCTACCCGAAAAGACCGATAAGTCCAGGAGGTCTTTGAACCGCTACGGGATAATATTCCTCGATCTGAACGAAGAGGACAAAAAGGCGATGATAGACTTTTTCCTGACGAACAAGGGCGGAAAAGACGAGTAAGAGCCTGGTTTAATCCCCTGCCGGGGTTTAATTAAGCGCGGCTTGCCGCGGAGGCTGACTGACGATATTTCCTTCGAATACCCAGCTGCTTGCGGCGGGGTGGTTTATTCATAAAGTTTCTTTGTAAAATCCTCCCCCTCGATGGGGGAGGGTAGGTAGGGTTGGGGTGAAAGCGATACCCAGGAGCTTGCTCTGGGGTGGTTCATTCATAAAATAACCGGCCGTAGGCTAAGACGGCGGGTTTCGGAAGGATACCACCCCGCTAGCTCTTGCTATCGGGGTTTCCGTTGGGAGGTCTGTTTTTATATACGCGGCGAGACGCGCTTAATTAAAATTCTCCGCCATGAATTGCGGAGAATTTTGATGGCATGGAAAGATCATTTGTATTTGCCAGCCTTGACCCGCCGCTAAAGCGACGGGTCAAGGCTGGCACACCCATTCAACCAGAAGGAAATATTAAAAATTGAGAAACGGGGCTTAAGTCATGACTTAAGCCCCGTTTATGTTTTCAGGGGGTCTGTTGCATATCAGTGGTGCCCTATCATCGCCTCGAGCCTCTTTATCCTCTCCTCAATCGGAGGGTGCGTGCTGAAGAGCTTTACGAGGCCCCCGCCGCTCAAGGGGCTTACGATGAACATGTGGGCTGTGGCCTGGTTGGGCACATCCATGGGGATCCGCTTGTTGTAGAAGTCGAGTTTTCTCAGCGCGTTGGCGAGATATATCGGGTTGCCGGCTATGCCGGCCCCTCCGGCGTCAGCCCCGTACTCCCTCGAGCGGGATATCGCCATCTGAACGATCATGGCCGCCAGGGGCGCCACTATCATCATCACGACGAGGGCTATGGGGTTGGTACCCTCTCTTTCGCTCTCCCTGCCGCCGAAGATAGACGCGAAGTACGCCATATGGGAAAGATAGCTTATGGCGCCGGCGATAGTGGCGGCAACGGTGGCGATAAGGATATCCCTGTTCCTGACATGAGCGAGCTCATGGCCCAATACCCCAGTGAGCTCTTCCCTGTTCAGAAGCTTCATTATCCCTGATGTGACGGCTACCGCAGCGTGGTCGGGGTTTCTGCCCGTGGCGAACGCGTTCGGGGTCTCCTGCTCCATCATGTAGACTTTTGGCATCGGCATGTTCGCCTTCATCGTAAGGTCCCTTACGATGTTATACAGGCCCGGAGCCTCGGCCTCAGTCACCTCTTTGGCCCCGTACATGGCGAGCACTATCTTGTCCGAGAACCAGTAGGAGACGAAGTTCATGACCCCGGCTATTACAAGGGCGATAACCGCGCCCTGTCTGCCGCCCATAAGGTTGCCGAAAAAGACCAGAAGCGCGGTCAGAACAGCGAGTAAGACCGCAGTCTTAAAGTAGTTCATCTTTGGAACCTCCTGAAAATAAAAGAAATTTAGTAAGTTTGCCGGTCTGTTTATAATATAGTGCGGCTGCTTCTCTCTGTCAAGGCGTCCTGATGTTTTATTATACCATAAAGGCTCATTTCGTACAAAGATCTCTTATCGCCTGCCTGACCTCTTCGATGGCGACCCCGGTCTCCATGCAGTAGCCGCGGGGCCTCTTGTTTATGAGGGCCATGACCGGCAGAGGGTACGAGTCCTGCAGCCCGCTTGTGAGGTCCCGCTCGCACGCCACGGCTATTACCGCGTCCGGCCTCTCCTCGGAGACCTTCCTGCGGGCCACGGTGCCCCCGGTGGAGATAAAGAGGTTTACTCCGAACTCGTCGCTTAAGGAGAGAAGATCGCCTATCTCGCACTTGCCGCACCCGGCGCAGTTCCTGACATTGCGGGTGACCTTGATCTTGCATTCGTCGAACTGGATGCAGTGGGGCATGAGTATCAGCAGCTTTTCGGTCCGGAACTTCCTGCCCATGAGACGCACCATCTGGTTGTTTATCTCTATGAAGGCCCGCTCTATCCTTATCTTCGGGATCTTAAGTATCCCCCCGGCCATGACCATGACCGGCAGATAGATCTTGACGAGGAGCCACCTGAGCCATTTGGAGTAGAAAGGGACACGCCCTTTTATCGCCATGCCGGCTACGAAAGCCGCGCCGCCGAAGAGCAGGGCGCAGGCGCCGAAGAGAAACGCCCCGAGGACGTAGGGCAGCGCCGGGTGGATGTTCCTCAATCCGATGGTAGGTATGTACCAGAGGAAAAACCCCACGAACCCTATCACGACGGCCGCCGCGGCCAAAACCGTCAGGTACACGCCGATACCCGGCCTGTAGGCGATACTCTCTGGGCTGCCCTCCCATTTTTCCGAATTACCCTGCAAATTCGTCTCCCTCCGCGATCCTGTAGCCCTGCACGAAATCCCCGGCAGGCATCCGCTTTTTGTTTTCGGGCTGAAGCTCGGTTATCTCGAAGACGCCTTCTCCGGTGGCTACCCGTATCCCTTCTTTCGAGACCCCGACGACAGTCCCCGGAGGCTTGTCGGCCGGGCAATCGACGGCCCGGCCGGAGAGGACCTTTATCGTATAACCCTTCCAGCGCGTATAGGCGCCGGGCCATGGGTAGAGGCCCCGCATGAGGTCTTTTATGCCCACGGCGGTCTTTCGCCAGTCTATCGCGCCGTCTTCTTTTTTAAGTATCGGGGCGTAGGTGGCGTTACTTCCGTCCTGCTCCCTCGGTCTTATCCTGCCTTCGGAAAATAGCTCTATGGTCTCTACCAGCAGGGCCGCCCCCTCGATCGAAAGTCTCTTTGCCAGGTCTTCGGCCGTATCGTCAGCCCTTATAGCGACCCTCTTTTCAAGAAGGACCGGGCCCGTGTCCATGCCCGCGTCCATGAGCATCGTCGATACCCCGGTTTCTTTTTCGCCGTTGACTATCGCCCGGTTTATGGGGGCCGCGCCCCGGTACTTCGGCAATAACGAGGCGTGCAGGTTAACGCACCCCTTCGGCGGTATGTCGAGCACCGGGCGGGGAAGGATCTTCCCGTAGGCTACGACGACGAAAAAATCGGCCCCCAGCCCTGTAAGCTCTTTTATAAATGACTCGTCCTTAAGCTTAAGCGGCTCGAATACCGGAATACCACGGCCAAGGGCGGCCTTTTTGACCGGGGAGGGAAGTGAACTCATCCCCCGGCCCTGTGGCTTGTCGGGCTGTGTCACCACTGCTATGACACGGTGGCCAGCCTCCGCGAGCGCTTCTAAAGAGGGGACGGCAAACTGCGGCGTCCCCATGAAGATTATCTTTGAACCACCCATTCCGATCCCGAAAGCCGTAGTAGTATGAACCCGTAAGACCGCTTGAGGACCAGATGGTCAGCGGATTTTAGAACGGTCCCATTATTGATTAAGAGCTGTAAAGCAAAATGATCCGCAACTTTTATCCGCCGTCCGCCAGGGACCGTGCGGTCGGCGGATTTAAATACTCCTTCCCGGCAACTGCGACCGTTCAGGCAAATGGTTCGTATCTTGTATGCACCGTCCGCCAGGACCTTTCTACGGAAAGTCCCCCCCCGGGGTGCTCCTTAAAGCGCCCTCTCGGCCTCGAATGCCTTTTTGAGTTTTCTCTTTACGATCTCTCTTTTAAGCCTTGAGAGCCTGTCTATGAAGAGGACCCCGTCGAGGTGGTCTATCTCGTGCTGAAGGGCTATGGCAAAGAGGCCCGTGGCCTCTATCTGTATGGGGCTGCCTTCCCTGTCAAGCGCCCTGACGGCGACGGTGGACGCCCTCATGACATCGGCCGTGATGCCCGGCACACTCAGGCATCCTTCCTCGTACTTGGTCTCTCCCTCGGCCTTTACTATCACCGGGTTGACGAGAGCCACGAGGTTTTTGCCTTTCTGCCTCTCCTCCACGTTCTCATCCGGCACATCGAGGACTATTACCCTTTTGGCGACCCCGACCTGAACGGCGGCCAGTCCTATCCCCTTGGCCAGATACATCGTCTCTATCATGGAGGCTATGAGCGTCTTGACTTCGGACTCGACCGACTTGACTTCGGACGCCTTTGTCTTTAAAAAGGGGTCCGGGTATTTGAGTATTTCCAATAGCAGCATGGTCATATCACTCTATACTTTATTTGCGGTTAAAGGGGTACTGTTTTTTTCATACCCGACAGTTTCTTCATTGATTATAGCGTATTTCGACTTCAAAAAACATATTTTACTATTTTACAAAGGGTAATTCAACCATAAGGTAGGCCGCCTGCGGAAGTCTTTTTTGCAAAGGGTTTTAATCACAAAATTCCCTGTAGCTTGCCCTTGTAAAGTCCTCCACCTCGATGGGGGAGGGGAGGATCGGGTGGGGATGAAGGAGATACCCCGGAGCTTGGCTAGCGGGGTGGTTCATTTCAGCGGGAACTCTGCGTCTGTAAAGGCTGGCCTCTATCAGCGCTTAAATCATGGTCAGCGGGTCCATATCGACCAGGAGGCTTATGCCGGGAAGTTTTTTAGCGTCAAATGAGCGCCTTAAGGCGTGGATTAACCTGTGCAGGCTCCTGACATCGCTCCCCTTGACGAGCATCTGCCATCGGAAGCGGTTTTTTATCTTCGCAAGCAGGGCCGGGGCCGGCCCGAGTATCGTGATGGAGCCGTCACTTTTGTCAAGAAGCCTCAAGGCGATGTTTTTAAGCGTTTCGGCGGCGCTGACGACTTTCGCTTCATTCGTTCCCTCAAGCCTCAAGTTACAGAGCCTTGTGAAGGGCGGGTATCTGAGCTCTTCTCTTCCGATGATCTCCTCGTTGTAAAAGCCCTCGTAGTCGTGGGTGAGGGCGTTTTTGAAGCAGTAGTGGTCGGTGTTGAGCGTCTGTATGACTACCGTTCCGGGGACCTCTCCGCGCCCGGCCCTTCCGGCGGCCTGCGTTATCAGCTGGAAGGTCCTCTCCGAGGACCTGAAGTCGGGGATATTGAGCGAGGTATCTCCTGAGATGACCCCGACGAGCGTAATACTCGGAAAGTGGTGGCCCTTGGAGACCATCTGGGTGCCTATGAGGACATCGATTTTTCTCTCCTCCACGGCGTCTATGATCTTCTTGGAGGAGCCTTTTCTTGTGGTGGTGTCCCTGTCCATCCTCCCGGCCCTTATGCCGGGGAACAGCTCCCGGACCTCTTCTTCGACCTTCTCGGTCCCCACCCCAGGGTGGGCGAGGTTTGTTCCCGAGCAGCCCGGGCACTTATCCGGAAGGTCCATTGACATGTCGCAGTAGTGGCACTTGAGGACGCCTTTCTTCTTGTGCATCGTCAGGGTGACGCTGCAGTTGAGGCACGAAAACGAATGCCCGCAGTCCTTGCACAGAAGCGTATTTGAAAAGCCCCTCCTGTTGAGGAAGAGCAGGGCCTGGTGGCCGTCGTTGAAGGTCTTCAAAAGGAGGTCCTTCAGACGCTCGGAGAGGACCGTCCCTTTTTTGCTCTTCATGTCCATGAGCTCTATCGTTGGAAGTCCACGGCCTTCCACCCTCTTTCCCAGGTGGAGCCGGGTGAGCTTTCCCGTCTTCGCGTTGTAGAAGGTCTCCACCGACGGGGTGGCAGAGCCGAGGACCACTGTGATGCCGAGGTATTTGGCGAGCATCACCGCGGCGTCGCGGGCGTTGTACCTGACCCCGTCCTCCTGCTTGTACGATGTCTCGTGCTCCTCATCGACGATGATCAGCCCCAGGTCTTTTATCGGGGAGAATAGCGCTGAGCGCGCCCCTACTACTATGTCGGCCTCGCCTTTGAGTATCCTCTTCCACTCGTCGAGCCTCTCGCCTTCGGACAGGCCGCTGTGCGCTATGGCGACTTTGCCGGGGAATTTTTCTATGAGGTAGGCCGCGGGCCACGGCGTGAGCGCGATCTCCGGGGCGAGGATGACGGCCTTTTTGCCCGATTTGACGACTTCTTCGAGAATCTTCAAGTAGACCAGAGTCTTGCCGCTACCCGTCACTCCGTAGAGGAGGAAAGGCGAGAAGGCCTTTTTCCCGATGGCTTCGGTTATCGCGTCTATCGCGGCCTGCTGTTCGTCGTTGGGTTTGAAGTCGGAGGCCTTTGGCGCGATATCCGAGAAGGGGTCCCTCGCGACCTCCCGTTCGGTTTCGCTCACCAGTTTTTTTTCAACGAGCTTTTTTACGGCTCCGGCGACCTCTCCGAGGGTCCTTCTCAGCTCCGTCATCGATACTTCGCCCTCAAGTATCCGTCCGTAGGCCTTCGCCTGAATGGGAGAGCGCCTGAGAGTCTTTGGGTCCATAGTCGGCTCTAAAGCCTTGAAGAACCTCTCGGTCTTGCGCGTGCCCCCGCCTTTAAGGACGGTCTTCTCCAAGATGAGGCCGTCTCTCTTGAGTCTGCTGAGAGCGGAGTGTACGGGGCGGTTGGGGAATTTTTTAATGAGCGCGGAGAGGCTCACCCCTTTGGCGGCGGCGGTAATCAACTCTTTTTCAAGGACTGTCCTGCCGGAGACCGCTTCTCCCTCGGGCGTGACGGTGAAGGTTCTAAAGCTTTTGATGTTGGCCCCGCCCGGATGTATGAGAGCGAGTACCGACCCCAGCGGCGCGAAGTAGTATGACGAGAGCCACCTGTAGAACTCAAGCCGTTTTTTGTCGAAGATCGGGAACTCATCCAGGATGTCGATGATGGGCTTTGCCGCCTTCACCTCCGGCGGCAGCGTTGAGGTCGTGCCGAGGATATAGCCCGTCACCGTCCTTTTCCCGAAAGGGACAAGCGCACGCTTGCCAAGGACGGCATCGTCCTTCAGATTCGGGGGAACGGAGTATGTAAAGACGCCTTCAAGGGGGAGCTCGACGGCTATTTCGGCGTAGAGGTCGGTCATAAATTGCCTTCTGCTTTGATTAAGAAATTATATGAAGTTTTGACAGGGAAGGCGAGGGGATTCTGAATTGTTTTAACGCCTGAATCGATTTCTAAGAGCGATTACAAAGAACGCAAACTGCGCAGGAACAAGAATAGACTCTAACAGATGAAAAAATCTCGCACTTAAACCGATGTTCATCTCTTTATAGAATGCGACCCTTGAGAGCGTGCCTGCTTGGAAACTGTAAAATAAAGAATTGGCAAGTTGGACTAATGCAGAAGGATTAGAGTTTTCTTTTGGAACACCACAAACAAAATAGATAACTCCGAAGACTATGAGTAAAGCTAAAACCCATGTGCCCGCTAAAGCATAGTCTTCGCCGAAGCCGGAAGAATACTTATATAAATTCAGCCAAAAGCAAGAGAAGAACTTTTTTATTTTTTGCCTTAAACCCGAAAATTGTTTTAACTGCTCATTTTCTTTTTGACGCAAAAGCACATTCATAACACCGTAGTGAAAGTGGCCTACGAGATGGATTTCTCCGCTTTCCAGATAATGTTTCTTAAGCTCACGATAAAGTAAAGAGAGCTGGGTTAGGTATTTATTATCAACTTCTTGACCTTTTTGCTTTGCGCGTTCATTGCGCCATTTTTTTTCATCATGTAACCGTGAACGCCAACCTCCAAACATAAAGAGATCATACTGATTATCCCATGTGGCATCTCTAAATTTTATTTTTGATATATCGGTATTCAAAAATTCGGTCTGGCCTAAGTTTACCCATTCAAAAACAAGTATTCCCTTCCGCTTTTCATATTCTTCACCATATTCAGAAATTAATACGTTTTTAAAATTAACTGTTCCTTCTAAAAATACTTGTCCGGGTTCAGTCCCACGAAAAACAGTTTTACATGTAAATCCAAATGTAGTCTTCTCAAAATTAATTAAAAACAGGTAAACCCCCGGCTCTGCCGGGGGACTCACAGAGTTTGACATTTGCGGGAAAATACGAAAACCTCCTTAGCTGTGAACCGCTCAAAGTTTACAGGAAAAGGAGGTTTTCGGTGGACGACGAGAAAAG
>JACRCH010000089.1 GCA_016219115.1 Deltaproteobacteria bacterium | reverse complement strand
GTTGTCAAGGTCGTGCCTGCTCCTGCGAAAGGATCAAGGACATATGGGATTGAATTTGAAGCTGGCTTGAATTTATTTAAAACGTATCGGACAAATTCAGAAGAGAAAGCCTCTTTGTATTTTAACCAACGATAAAATGGGATGGATTTGTTTGCCTGGAAAGAAACAAGCTGGCGTGTAAGTTCTTGATTTATAATTAATTTATCAGCATATTTGCGGTATAAAGCTGCTCTTGCATCAACAAAAGAGAAGGCTTTAAGATTTCTATCTTTCTCAAATTGTAATTTTTCGATAGAAAATCCCATGGAATATGCCCTCTAAGCAATATATGGTAGCTTGCAAGACAATACTACACAGTATATATTGTGTCAAGAAGGTTTTACTCAAGGAATTGTTTAAATTTAATTAGAAAATTTTTTATTCATCCCAGCCCCGACACCTTCACCCCCACAAGCCTCACGGCCTTCGGGAACTCAACCGACACAAGGAGCTTCAGGGCCGAGGGCCATATATCGTTGAGAGAATCCGTGGCCGCGTCGAAAGTCGCCGCCCTTGTTATGGTCTTGAAGTCGCTGTAGCGTATCTTTATCGTCACGGTCTTTGCCTTGCGTCCGATATCCTTAAGGCGGGCCGCCACATCCTCGGCCAGGGCGTAGAGCGTCTCTCTTATTATGTAGATGTCACCCGTGTCCTCCTCGAAGGTGACTTCCCTGCTCAGTGACCCCGGCTCGTGGAAAGGCACCACAGGGCTTGCGTCAACCCCCCTTGCGTGCTCATGGAGGGTATGGCCGGTACTTGGGCCGAAGTTCCTCTCAAGGTGCTGCACCGGGGTTCTTGCCAGCTCCCCGATGGTCTTAATACCTAAGTCGTTGAGCCTTCTTTCGGTCTTTCTCCCCACGCCCCAGAGGGCTATGACGGGCAGGTCCCTCAGGGTCTTCTCCACATCTTTTTCGTAGATGACCTTGAAGCCGTCGGGCTTATTCATGTCGCACGCCATCTTGGCGATGAGTTTGTTGGGACCCACCCCGACCGAGGCCGGGAGCTTAAGCTCCTTTCTTATCCGCTCCTTTATCTCTCCGGCAATCTTCAAGGCGTTGGGGAACGGGTCGGCCCCGGCGTCAGGAGTGACCTCTATAAATGCCTCATCGAGCCCGAAGGACTCGACAAGGGGGCTGTAGTCCCTCAGGAGAGCCATGAACCTCTCGGACTCTTTTTCGTATGACTCGAAATCCACCGGCAGGAACGCCGCGCCGGGACACAGGGTGAACGCCTTCTTAAGAGGCATCCCTGAGTGGACGCCGTACCTTCTCGCCTCGTAGGAGGCGGCCGAGACAACGCCTCTTTTTTTAGGGTCCCCGTCGGCCCCGACGACAACGGGCCTGCCCTTGAGACCGGGCTCTTTCTTCAATTCGACCGAAGCGAAAAACGCGTCCAGGTCTATGTGTATAACGGCTCTTGGTGCCATGCGTTTCGCGCCCTTCCGGAGTCTATTTTTATAACGGTCTGAGAACCCCCGCGGTCTTAAGAGACGGACGGGCTCACCTTCAAAAAAAACGCCTCGGTCTTGAGTGGACCGGGCGTTTAAGGGAGTATAACACAATACATGCTGAGCTTGAAAGGATTTTAGCCGATAAAAGGAATGAACCACCCCGATAGCCAAGCTCCGGGGTATCTCCTTGACCATCCCCGCCCTCGATTGCGAGGGCTGGGCTCCCGTTGCGCTCTTCCGATGCAACGGGAAGCGGGGATGGTGAATGGGTGTGCCACTCCGCAATCCCTTCGCTTTAGCGGCGGGTCAAGGAGTGGCAAATACAAATGATCTTCCATGCCATCAAAATTCTCCGTCATTTATGGCGGAGAATTTTAAAACATTTTTTCACCCCCACCCTACCCTCCCCCGTCAAGGGGGGGTTTTACAAGGAAACCCAGCCAGCTTGCTACCGGGAGTTTTGTGATTAACGAGAAAAAATTGCCGGCGGAGGCCTTCGGAAGGCCGGCGCCTCAGGCGTATTTGCGCGCCGACCTTACTATCTCGTCGGCGAAGTAGGGCTTTCTTATGAACTCATCGAGCATCCCCTCCTTCACCCCCTGGAGTATGACGTCTTCAGCGTCGCGGAAGTATCCGGTGAAAAGGACGACTTTTGTCGTCGGCCTTACCTTCTTAATCTCCCTGAAGGTCTCAAGCCCGTTCATCCCCGGCATCACAATGTCCATGAAGACCAGGTTGAAGCCCTTTTGCCTTACGGCCTCCACGGCGTCCTGCCCGTTTACGACATAGGCCGCCTCAAACCCCTCGTCCTTCAATATCTCGCTGATCCCTATCCCTATGGTCTCCTCGTCATCGACCACGAGTATCTTGCCCTTGATCTTATTTTTCAACATTTTGACTCCTTTACCGATATCCCGCTGGATTCCTGTATCCCCGTGCTGAAACGCAACTTCCATATAAGCTCCACCTGCGTTCATCCCTTACGAAGGGGTTAGGGTTATGGGTTTCCGATCAAATGGGCGCAAGGATGCGAAAAAATCTTTACAGCGGATTACCCTGTTCGATGGAGGAGAAACGATGAAGTTGGGCGGCCCGTCACAAGTGCCTGGCAACGGCCTGTCTTTGATTGAATATTCCCTGCGGCAAGCCGCGAGGAACGCGCTCGCCATGCGTTTTCAAATAAGCCCGTTGACGGCTTTAAGACCCGCAATTTTAGAGTTTTGAAGAGCGGTGGATGAGGAAGTCCTCAGAAGTTATAGTAATTATATCTTTTTCAATCTTAATGTCAAGCTTTTGACGCATGTTTTTTACTCTTTTATATATCAGGCTCCTTTTCATTGAAATGAGTAAAAAGTCCGCCTCGCCTAAGTGACGATACCCGGGCGAACCTCCTTTTTTTTGAAGACCACGAAGGCAAGGACGACCGACAACAGTATCAGGAAAAGGGCTGTGGAAAACACGGCCCCGGCGCCGTACCTTGAGTAGACCGCGGCGCCTATGAACGGGGCTACCGCCCCCCTTGCGCCCCCGAGGGCGATAGAGGCCGCCATGTAGTGCGGGACCTCTTTCGGCTCCGCCATCCTTATGATGACGATATAGTTGGCTAGCTCCACGGCGGCAAATACAAACCCGGCGACCCCCTGCGCCGCGCCGAGAAGAACGATGTCGCGCGTAATGATGTAAAGGAGCGGCATGAGGCACGCTGTCGTGAATATCAGCATCAGGGTAGTTCTTACGGAAGTCCTGTCCATGAAGCGCCCCCAGAAGAAAAAACCGGCAAGCCACATCCCGGAAAAGACCGAGCCGTAGATGCCGGTTGCGAAGTTCGTTATGCGCGCCTCGTCGACAAGCACCAGGGAGAATACGGGAAGGGCCAGCAGCATCCCGGATTCAAAGAGCGTGTAGACCGCGAGGAACCTCAGGAATACGGGGTCTTTCAAGGGAACCCCGAGCCCCCTGATCCCCCAAATGCTCTCTTTCTTCCTCTCCTCCCTCCTTACCTTTATCGAGCGGAACTGCAGCGCCGAGAGCACCCCGAAGACGGCGGCCAGAGGGAATATGTAGCGGTAGTTCCATGTGCCCCTCTCAAGGACTGATCCCGCCACAGCCGAAGAGACTATCCAGACGAGAGCGGTCCCCACCCTCACATAGCTCATGAGCCTGCCCCTCAAGGTCTCCGGGTAATTGGTCTTCATTATCGAGGCGTATGACGGGAAGGGGATCGCCGTGATAAACATATAGACCAATATGACCGCCGTGTACCATGAGGGCGTATAGACCCAGAACATGGCCATGGCCACGAGAAGCCCCCTGCCCGCCACGCACGGCCACACGACATACCAGACACGACCCTTGCCGAATATGTCTTCCGTCCACAGCAGGGTAAAGGCGTTGGCGAGGTACGGGGCCGCCGTAAGGAGCGCTATCTGGAGGTTTGAGGCCCCGATCTTCCTTCCGACGATGGAGACGAAGGGGAGCAGCAGGCCCCCGAAGACCCCGACAAGCATCGCCGAGCGCAGGTCATAGTAAAATGTGTGTCTTACATGGAAAGGCAGGTCTTTGAACCTCATGGGTCTGATTATAGAAGAAAGAAGGGGCGGCGGGAAAGTGAAATCGGCGGGGGGCGGTTATGGTTGTTACGGTTTTTGACCTGCGGGATATTTGGAGTATACTTACACTAAAAGATATTGAGCTATTGAAAGTGAGAATCAATATCAATAATCACAAGGAGGTGCTCTTATGAACCGCATAAATTGGAGAAAAAACGAGGCTGAGGCCTTGAACGAGATCAAAGGCGGGACAAGACTCCTGTTCAGGTTTCTCTACAGTCCCGAATGCGAAGGTTCACAGAAGACCATAGACGACACATTCAGCGATGAAAAGGTCATCGCCCTCATCGAGAGAGACACCGCCCCCGTAATGATCAACATCGCCGGAAACAAGGAGCTTGCCAAAAAGCACCATGTCGATTGGACCCCGGCGTTCGTGATCGCCGACGAGGAAGGAGAAGAGCTTGAGAGGTTCGTAGGCTGTCTGGCTGCGGCCGAGTTCATGGCCCAGTTCCTCCTTTCAAGAGGGCTCGCGGACTTCCATATCGAGAGGTACAAAGAAGCGGCAAGCGAACTCGAGGAGCTTATCGATGAATTCCCGGATTCGGAGCTTGTGCCGGAGGCCGAGTACTTCCTCGGCGCGGCTAACTTCAAGGTGACTGGCTCCGCGGAGTCGCTCGGCGAAGTATGCCAGGTGCTGACCACAAAGTACCCCGAGAGCCTCTGGACCAAGAGATGCTCGATCTGGGCGCATATGCCGCTGCACAAACCCTTTGTGGGTTATGACCAGGGCGGTTCAGCCGGAAGCGGCGCTTACTAGCGCCTTAACCGGAAAAAAGCGCGGTCCGATTAGAACCGCGCTTTTTTTGCGCCTGGGCGCCATCCGGCGGCTTGATTTTTTACGGTTTAAGTATTAGAATATCCCCGTATGTAAATCGGGCATCAGCCTTCTTCACAATAAAATCCAAGGGCCGTAAACGGAAACCAAAATGGAAAAAACCTCTCAAACCGGCCCTGAATTCCCTGTAAACAGCGTCTTCAGGTCTTATCTAAACAGGTTCTTGAATGTCATAGACGACATAATACTCTTCTTTGTCGCCCTGGGCATAATAGGCGTGGCCGCCCTTCTTATGGTCGAGGGCGTCACGGATTTTATCTTCTACACACAACACTCCATCTCGCACATAATAAGCGACCTGATGTTCGTCCTTATCATAATGGAGCTTTTCAGGCAGGTCATGAGGCAGATCAACCGGCGGGCCTTTTCCCTGAACCCCTTCATATACATAGGGATAATCCATTCTGCTTACCCAGATGAAGCTCGGGATGGGCGAGGAGGAGTGGGTGGCCGGGGTGATACAGCTCGCCGTCCACGCGGCTATCGTTCTGATCCTCATACTGAGCCTGTACTTCTACTCAAGGCGTAAGGTCGGAACCGAGGACTGAGGGGTCCCGAAACCACGCCCTGCTGAGGGTCCGGCTTCGGACAGAAAATAAAGGAAGGCCGGGCGGCTTTTTAAAAGCTGCCCGGCCTTTCATCATTTCACCATATCCCGAAGGTCTCTTTTATCTTCTTCTCGAACTCCTCGTCTTTCATCTCCTTTGCCGTCGGCACAGAGGTCTGCGCCTCAACTCCTACCGGTACCCCGATCGGGGAATCCCTCTCCTTTATGACCCTTGCAACTCCCGAAAGGGCGCATTGACAAAGATGCAAAAAAGACAAAAAAAGACGGGGCAGCCGAAGCTGTCCCGCCGCTTTGAAAGAGTTTTAATATTCCCTTCGGGTTGAATCAAGCGCGGCTTGCCGCATATATAAAAACAGACCTCCCTTTGGGTACCCCGCTAGCAAGGCTTGCGGGGTGGTCCATAGAGCCGCTACGCATGGACAACGGAAGAAGGGAGAGGCTCGGTGAACTTAAGCCCCGCGGTAACGATTTTGCCGGCCTCCCTGGCCCAGACCACAAGGGCCCTTCTCATCAGGTCCATCGACACAATATTGAGGTTGACCTCCGCTCCTGCATCAAACGGGTCCCCGATGTACTCCACCCTTATACCGCCCGCGGAGAGGTCCTGAGCCCTGGACACTATCGGACTGCGCTCAAGCCCGCCCGAAAAGAGATAACAGGCCGCGGCGGTTTTGACCCTCTGCTCGCCCCTTACCCTCACGCCCCGGCTCACAACCCTTTCCTCAAGCGGGAGAGCCGTAAGGCGTCTGACGTGCTCCAGAAACTCCGTGAGCTTGAAGGGCTTGGTCAGACAGGTCTTTTTCATCTCGCTGATCACGCCCACGGCTTCCCTCTCCGCCGCGGGGTCTCCGGTTACGAACAGAAACCTGTCTTTAAGATAGGCATGCCTCCTGATAGTCGCAAGATAAAACCCTATGCCGTCAAGGCCGGGCATGTTGATATCGGTTATCACGAGGTCGAAGGTATCGTCCGGCAGCCTTTTAAGCGCATCCATGCCATCGACGGCTGTCACCACGGAGTAGCCGTAATCCGTCAGGATGTCGGAGTACATCTCCCGCAGCACTCCGTCGTCATCCACGGCCAATATCTTTTTTGAAC
>JACRCH010000082.1 GCA_016219115.1 Deltaproteobacteria bacterium | reverse complement strand
CTGAACGATGCTAAGGAAGCTCTGATTAATTCCTTGATTCGTCATTGCGAGCGAAGCGAAGCAATCTCATCTTTAAAGGAAATCAGCAGGCGCCGAGATTCTTCGTCGCGTCGCTCCTCTGAATGACAGACAGAAAACGAATTTTTCGGAGCATCCTTAATAAATAAGGAGGCGGCCATGTCTCATGTCGCGCTAAAAACAAAAAAGGTGGGTCTGGTTATGATCTGGAAAACGCTTATTTTTTCATTGGCCATGGGGGTCTTTCTCCCATCGGCCTCGGCCGCGTCGGAAAAGCCGCGATATGAAACCGCGATATTCGCCGGGGGGTGCTTCTGGTGCATGGAGCCGCCCTTAGAACAGCTCGACGGCGTGGTGGAGGCAACGTCCGGCTATACGGGTGGAGATGAAAAAGACCCGACGTATGAACAGGTCTCCGCTGGCGTTACCGGCCACGTAGAGGCCGTCAGGATAACCTATGACCCGGCCCGCGTCTCATACTCGCGCCTGCTCGATGTTTTCTGGAGGCAGGTGGACCCGACCGACAAGGACGGGCAGTTCGTGGACAGGGGGCCGCAGTACGTTTCGGCCGTCTTCTATCTGAACGAGGAGCAGAGGGAGCTTGCCGAGCGCTCGAAGAAAGAGCTGGAGGAATCCGGGAGGTTCTCTTCTCCCATCGTAACGCAGGTGATCAAGGCAAAGCAGTTCTATCCGGCGGAAGAGTACCACCAGGATTATTACAAGAAGAACCCTATAAGATACAAGTTCTACAGGTCGCGCTCCGGCAGGGACAGGTTCTTGCACAAGGTATGGGATAAGGAGATAAAACCGGTGAATAAAAATAACGGCGGAAGATATTATAAGCCGGACACCGCCGAGATCAAAAGCAGGCTCACTCCGCTCCAGTACAAGGTGACCCAACAGAATGGCACGGAAAGGGCCTTTAGCAACGAGTACTGGGACAACAAGAAGGAAGGGATTTACGTCGATATCGTCTCCGGGGAGCCGGTTTTCAGCTCCACGGACAAGTATGACTCCGGCACCGGCTGGCCGAGCTTCGTCAGGCCCCTTGCGCCTCAGAATATCGTGGAAAAGGAGGACCGCGGCTTCTTTGCAAGCAGGACGGAGGTAAGGAGCCGTCACGGGGACTCGCACCTTGGGCATCTGTTCAACGACGGCCCCGCGCCCACGGGGCTTCGGTACTGCATAAATTCGGCGGCCTTGAGGTTCATACCGAAGGAGGTCCTTGAAAAAGAAGGGTACGGGGAATTCACAAAGCTCTTCAATAAATAGCCGGTTGCTTTGGGGGAGGGGCGCCGTGGAGGGGTGGGGGCAACTCGAACGATGCGCGTCGTTCCTCAGCGCATCCTATGACCAAACCGAGCTGGAGAGGCGGGATTTAGAATGATTTACAAATCCGTGGCAGTATGTTATCCTTACAGTAAGGAGGTAAGGAAAAATGCTTGCCAAAAAGACATCAAAAAACCAGCTTACTCTGCCGAAACAGGTTGCCGGTATCTTTCAGGGGATCGATTACTTCGATGTCACCGTGAAGGACAACGCCATAATACTTAAGCCCGTCAAGATGACTCCGGCGGAATCCACGATAGAGAGCGTCAGGGACAGGATTGCGGCGCTTGGCCTGAAGGAGGAGGATATCAACAAGGCGATACGCTGGGCAAGAAGGAAGTCCGCGTGAGCCGTAAGAGGGCTGTCCTTGACACTAACGTGGTGATATCAGCCCTCCTGTTCAGGGGAGAAACCTCCCGTCTCCATACACTGTGGAAGAAAAGGGCATTTAGGATAGCCGCCTCCAGAGAGATAGTGGAGGAGTATTTAAGAGTATTGGCCTATCCGAAATTCGGTCTTACGGAAAGGGAAATCAAAGGCATAGTTCAAGAGGAGTTACTCCCTTATATAGCGCCGATAGCTGTCGCCGGAAAGTTAACCGGCGTCTGCATCGACCCGGATGACGACAAATTTCTTGCATGCGCCGAAGCGGCAAAAGCAGACGTTATTGTAAGCGGAGACGCGCACCTTCTAAGTCTGAAAAAGTATAAAGGCTCTCCGATAGTGTCGACGGAGAAGTTTCTGAAGATGTTCAGGTAAGGCACGGATAGGCCCGTAGATACCGTCTTGGCTGTCAAGCCAAATGTATCCCGTAATCGGGGTTGAAGGGTTTGCCGGTCTTCAATACGCCGTAGACGATATGCACTAATTTTCTCATTGCGGCGCAGACGGCGACCTTGCCGTTTTTGCCGCTCT
>JACRCH010000079.1 GCA_016219115.1 Deltaproteobacteria bacterium | reverse complement strand
GTAAAAATACCTGCACTTGAGGCACTCTATCTTCGGAGTCTTCCTGTCCATAGATGTCTAAACCGAGTACTTGATGAGCCTGTAGAGCTCTTCCCTCGTCTCAAGCCTGTCGAGCATCCCTTTCTGAGTGCCCTCTCTTTTAAGCTCGGCCAGCGCGCCTTCCATCGCCTTCATCGCGGCCCTGAACGCGGTCATCGGGAAAATCACCATAGAGTAACCCAGCTCAGCGAACTCTTCAACGCTCAAATACGGGCCCTTCCCGAACTCGGTCATGTTGGCCAGGAGCGGCGCATTGACTCCCTTCGCGAATTCCCTGAACTCCTCTTTGGTCTCCAACGCCTCCGGGAATATGATGTCGGCCCCGGCCCCGGCATACCTGTTCGCCCTCTCTATAGCCCTGTCCATCCCCTCGACCGCCCTGGCGTCCGTCCTGGCTATTATCAGGAAGTCCGGGTCCCTGCGCGCGCCAGAGGCGGCCTTTATCTTCTCGACGAACTCACCGGCAGGAATGACGCTTTTGCCGCGGAGGTGTCCGCACCGCTTCGGGAACTCCTGGTCTTCGATCTGGACCGCCTCAGCCCCGGCCGCCTCAAATAGCGTGACGGTTCTGGCCGACTCCTCCGGGCCCCCGAAGCCGGTATCGACATCGACGATGGCCGGGATGCCGACGGCCCTGATGATGTACGAGGCGGACCTCACGACCTCGTCCCTTGAAAGAAGCCCCGTGTCAGAGAGGCCGCAGGAATTAGAAAGGCCCGCCCCGGACACATAGACCGCCCCAAACCCGGCCTCCTCGATAAGAAGGGCCGTAGCGGCGTTAAAGGCCCCCGGCACTGGAAGAGTCCCTTTTTTTATAAGCGACCTCATCCGTCCCACAGTCTATCCGCCTCTCCTGAAAAGCCTCAATATCTCACCTGAGTCCGACATGTCCTCAAGAGACCACAGCGCCCTTAATACCGAAGATAGCTCACTATCGGAAAAGTACCACGCTCCAAGCCTCCTGAACTTCTCCTCCACCTCCGGGTCCGTCAGCGGGTTCTTCGGGTGCCCCCTGGGGTATATCATCTCCCTTACCAGGGTCTCACCGGTCGTAAGCCTCACCTCGACCCTGTTAGGCACAGCCTGCGGATACATGGCGTCGAGCCCCGCGTCCCTGACGACCTTGACCCTGGAGACGAGGCCAAGGAGCCTCTTGTCGTCAAGCCTCTCTTCCGAGAAGGTCTCAAGTGTGACGTTGCCGTCCATGAGCGCCGCCGCCACGCAGTACGGGAGGCTGTGATCGGCCGTCTCTCTGGTCTTCGGCGCCCACTTCTCGGCCCCCGAGCCTATTATCTCGTAAGAGGCGCCGAAGGTATGGACCACAACGGCGTCTATCCGGGAGACATCCTCTATCTCCTTCGACAGCTCGACGGCGGCGCCGATGGCGCTCTGCGCGTGGTACTCGGCAGGGTAGTATTTTATATAAGTGTCGAAAATTTTAAAAGACAATTCCCGTCTGTCAAGGTCAAGGTCGAAGGGGCCTGAGACGAGCCTCTGGAAACCGAACTCGCCCTCGAATACGGGAGAGGGGCCGGTTATTCCGCTTCTGGCGAGAATGGAAGCGAAAACGGCGTTTCTGGCGGCGTTGGCAAAGGCGCACCCCTTCCACATCGAAAGCTCTCCGGCCCTGGTCTGCCTGAGGGCCGCCGAAGTCGTCCCGGCTATGCCAAGGGCGTCTATAGTCTCTTTTCCGGTAAGCCCCAGGAGCATCGAGGAGGCAAGGGTGGAGGAGAAAGCCCCGTAGGCTACATGGTCCCAGCCCCTCTTTCTTAAAGAGGCGGCGTCACAGAGCCTGCACTGCACCTCATAGGCGGCGACGATTGCGGTTAAAAGCTCCTCGCCGCCGCGTCGAGCGGCCTGTGCGCACGCCAGGGCTGGCGCGATGTTGTCGGAAGGATGCGCAGGCTCTTTTGAAAGATAGGTGTCGTTATAGTCCAGATACCTTATCATCACCCCGTTGGCGAAGGCCGCGTGCTCCGGGGTCGTCGCAAGGGAACCGATCACGGATGCCGTCAGCCCTTCTTTTACCACGGGGGCCACGGCCCTGGCGGCCCTTGCCGGAGGCGAGCCGTAGGCGCCGAGCACGCAGGCCAGCGAGTCTATGACCCTCCTTTTCGCCTCGTGCGCCGCGTCCCCGGAGAGGTCCTTGAACTTAAGCCCCAGCCCGAAGTCCGCTATCTTTTCCGCTATCGTCTTTTCAGACATTTCACAAGAGCCTCTTCCATCGAGACTTAACAGCCTGCCGGAAAACATCCTTCATCGAATAAAGACTTTTTCAGGCGTTGCGTCAAAGAGGCCCTTCGACCCTTTCTACCAGCAGGGCAACCGCCAAGCCTCCTACGGAGCTTGCGGCGGCCACCCCTCTTTTCGCCCCCCTCGCGGCCATGGCGTGCACAAGGGTAGTGAGTACCCGCGCGCCCGAAGCGCCCAGGGGGTTTCCGAGCGCTATGGCCCCGCCCGCCACATTGACTTTTTCGCCGTCTATCCCGGCCTCTTTTATTATGGCGAGAGTGGAGACCGCGAAGTCCTCGTTTATCTCGAAGAGGTCTATGTCTTTGACCTTGAGGCCGGTCTTCTTAAGGAGCTTCCTTACCGCCTCATAAGGGGCCACCGAAAACATCTCGGGCTCGACCCCGGCGGAGGCCGCCCCGATGACGCGGGCTACCGGGGTCACTCCGAAGCGCTTGAGCGCCCCGGCGGAAATAACGGAGACGGCCGCCGCCCCGTCCGAAATGCCGGAAGAGTTGCCGGAGGTAACCGTGCCGCCGTCCTTGAACAGAGGGGGGATCGTCGAGAGCCTTAAAGTCTCGTGTTTCTGCGGCCCCTCGTCCGAGTTCACGGAGGCGAACCTGTCGGGCCCCACCGGTATCATGATCGGGGCTATCTCGCGGTCGAAGACGCCTTTTTTCATGGCCTCTATGGCCTTCGAGCAGGACTTACCGGCCCAGAGGTCCTGCTCGGTCCTGCCGATGCCGTAACGGGCGGCCACAGTCTCCGCGGACTCGCCTATGTGAAACCCTCCGTAAGAGTCCTTCAGGCCGTCGTTTATAATCGAATCGATCAGCTCGCCGTTGCCGTGCCTGTAGCCGAAACGCGCCTTCTCCAGAAGGTACGGCGACTTTGAGACACTCTCCATCCCTCCGGCTATGACTATATCCGCCCCGCCTGAAGAGACCTCCGCGAGGGCGAAAAGGACCGTCTGAAGAGAAGAGGCCGGGCCGCCCGTGACCAGGACGGTCTTTACCGAGTTCGGAAGCCCCGCCTCCAGGGCGGCCCGCCTGGCCGGCGCGGCCCCGAGTCCGGCACAAAGCGCCGCGGACATATACACGCAGTCGACCGAGCCGGGGCTTATCCCGGGCCTTTTCACCGCCTCTTCTATCACGATAGCCCCGAGCCTGGTAGCGGGGAGCTGAGCGAGGGAGCCGTTGAAGTTTGCGACCGGGGTCCTCACGGCTCCGGCTATAAACGCTTCAGACATGACCGACCTTCCTCTCTTTGACTTTATAAAACTATAGCTTATAAACCACCTCCCGGCAAGCACTTTGGGACCTGTGCGCGCTTGACAAAACGCCATTAAGGGATAGACTGAAAAAAACAGAGAGGACACCTCAAATGACCCATAGACCCGCGCAATTTACGGACAGGAAAGAGGCCGGCGAGTTCCTCGCCAAAGAGCTTGCCGGCTACGCCGGGAAAAAGCCCGTCGTGGTGGGCCTCCCGAGAGGCGGGGTCGTCGTTGCGGCCGAAGTCGCAAAAGGGCTCGGCGCGGACCTTGACGTCATAATGGCCGGCAAACTCAGGGCCCCGTATAACCCTGAGCTCGCAATTGGGGCCGTAACCGAGGACGGACATGCGTTCCTGAACGATCTCGCGGTAAGAAGCCTCGGAGTGACGGACGATTACCTCGATAAGGAAAAAAGCGAGAGGCTCAAAACGGTGACCGAGCGCCTCAAGCTGTACAGGAGCGTCAAAAAGAAGGTTGCCCTCGGTGGAAGGACCGTTATAATAGTGGACGACGGACTGGCCACCGGCTCAACGATGATCTCGGCGGTTCAGGCGGCCAGGGCCTCCGGCTCCGCAACGATAATAGTGGCCGTCCCGGGCGGCCCTCAGGACACGGTCGACAGGCTTAAAACGATGGACGAGATAGACGAAGTGGTATGCCCGCTTGTGCCGGAGATGTTCTTCGCGGTAAGCCAGCTTTACCTTGACTTCAGGCAGGTCGAAGACGATGAGGTGGTAAGGATACTGAAAGAGTACGGGGGATGACTACCTTACGGTCTTGATGTAGCTTTCCAGCAGTTCCCTGTCTTCTTCCGGCAGGTCCGCGAAAAGAAGCGCCATCCCCGGGTGGGTGACTATCCTTTTAAAAGGGTCTCCGGGGCTCGATATTATGTTCAAGTCCTTGTTGACGGCGATATTGTACAGGACTCTCGCCTTCGTGGTCAGCCTCTTGCCGGAGAGCGGGGCCTCGAAGGTCAGCTCGCAGACGGTATCGGCAGGCAGCGGGTTCAGGGTGACGACGAAGATCCCGTCCCTGCTGAGAGTTGACGATGTCGTCTTCATGACCCTTGAACCGGCCTTTACATCTACGGGGATGCTTACCGGGACCCTCGGGTTCCTTTTGAGCATCCTGGTGTAGAAGAATGCCGCGTTAACGAGGAAGGCGATCTCTTCGGGGGCAGTCTGGCTTGTTATCACGCCGACAAGCCCGCCCTCTTTAAGCCGATCGACGGTCTCCGTGCCTATAGCGGTCTGCGTGAATATGAGAAAGGGCTCCGGCTCTTTCCTTTCGGGCAAGGAAAGGATATCTGCCTTCTTTCTTATCTCGTAGACAAAGACCTCGCGGGCGGAGAAGCGCTCCGGCTCCGTGCCGTCGTTGAGGACAGTATTGAACCCGCAGTCCTCCAGGGTCCCCTTAAAGACCGTTGTAAAGGCCCTTGAGCTTCCGGCCAATCTCAAACGCACTGCCTGTTCCATGCCATTCAACCCTGCACGGTGATCTTATTAAGCCTGATGGCGGCCATGGCCGCCCTGTGCTGTCTGCCCGCGAACTCCCGGAGGCTGCCGTCCCCGTCAGTCTTGCGTATCTCGTTCCACAGCGACTTCTTGGAGAAAAATATCCTGCCGCCGTTGTAGATGACCGTCTCTATCGTCGGAGAAGCCCCTGCCTGCACCTCGGTCTGCACATGGAAGACCGTGCCCAGATGGCTTACGTTGTCGTTAAAGCCGAAGACCTCATGGCTCTCCTCATGCGCAGGAGCCGCGCCTGAAGGTTCTTTGCCGACGAGACTGTCGATGACGGAGAGCATCTCGGCGCGGGACTCTTCGGCGTCCTCATCGAGCATGAACGGACGCATCTTCCTTGAGGCGGCCTTGACCGCGGCCCTTGAGTACATGACGCCGATGAAGTCGGTATCGAGGCCCAGAAACGCTGCGGCGGCGGCTTTGAACGCCTCCGCCGCCTTCATGTCCTCCCTGGAAGTCGCCATGTTCAGCAGGAGCTTCGGCCTGAAGCTCTTTATCTCCGAGAGGGCCCGCTCGGCGCTTGTCCTGTCCTCACGCGATATCCTTTCGCAAAGGTCGGAAAAGGTCTTGACGCTGCCCGGGCTTCTTAGGTCCGTGGCGTCCTTTATCATCTCCGAGACGCGGAGGTTGTCGGCAAAGGTCCTCTGCAGCCTCCTGTAGACGAAGCTTTTGAGGAAGATGTATGCGTTCTGGATGGCCGCAGGCTCCGGGACAAGGACGACTATGCCGGAGTTGGACAGGGCGAAGAAATCAAGGACATTGTAGGACGAGCCGGCCCCGAGGTCGACGAGGATATAGTCGGCCTCGAGTTTTTTGATGTGAGCTATGAGCTTCTGTTTCTGCGCGTAAGCCGGGTTGGCGATCCCCAGGAACTCCCCCCCTCCGCTTATAAGGCGCATCCCCTCGACACCCGTTGGGATCATTACCTCCTCTAGCGTTGCGGCCCTGCCCTTAAGGAAGTCTTCGAGGCTTTTTTCAGGGTACTTTATGCCGAAGTAGGTGTGCAGATTGGCCCCGCCGAGGTCGGCGTCCACAAGGACGACCTCTTTGCCTCTCCGGGCAAGACCGCATCCGATATTGGCTGTGGCTATGCTTTTTCCCACCCCGCCCTTGCCGCCGCCAACGGACCATATCGTCTTATGTCCCGCCATTAGCTGTAAAAATATCCTTTTATCTGGAAATTGTCAACATTATTCAATATATCGGACGGATTAAATCCTTGACAAAAATGGGTCCTCTATAGTACAACCTTTATTAGTATCAAAAGTACAACTAACAGGATGTTGAAAAAGTCCATCCATGGATTGCCTATGCAGGCTGTTTTTCAACAGCCTGCTAAATATCAGCGAGCGGTGTGGAAGTGTCGGCCCCATTCATACAACAGAGGATAATCGTAGCGCTTTTTACGGTCTTTGCCGTCGTCCTGACCGTAAGCGGATGCTCGCGTGAACAGATAGAGAACCTCATAACGAACACCGAGCCTCCCAAAAAGGACGCTGAAGAGTTCGGCGGAGCGAATTATTACGACAAGTTCTTCAAGGAGGTCTCGAACAGGTCCAGGATGGCCAGCGGCACCACCAACATCGTCGCCCTCGATGCCCTTCCCAAGGACCCTGAAGGCATGGTCGACTGGACGGCGGCGGTGGTAAAGGGTTTTATAAACCCCAAAAGCTCGCTCGACCCTAACGTGGTCGATGAGCCTCCCCTGAACCTCAATATCTTCATAGAGGCGAAAGTCCCTCTGATGGCGAACGTGCTCTTCCCGCATTCGATCCATACCTACTGGCTCAGCTGCAACAACTGTCATCCGAAGATATTCATCCCCGAGGCCGGGGCCAACCCCATAAGCATGGATGAGATATTCAAGGGAGAGTGGTGCGGGAGGTGCCACGGCAAGGTGGCCTACACCTTCTGGCCGAGGAGTAACTGCACCAGGTGCCACATCGTGTTGAAGGGTCAATCGCTTGAAAAAGAACGGTGGAAATAGACCGGGATCGTCCGGGAGGGCATGAACTCTTGACTTTGACGGAGCCGGCATAGTAATATTTTGCATTGCCTGTCCGTCCTCCCGGCATCAGGAAAAAACTAGCAGAGGAAGAAGCCCATGAAAACGACGCTTAAAAAGATACTGCTCACACTCGCCGTCCCGGTAATTCTCTACGGGTGCGCGGGAGCCCCGCTTCCGGACCTTTACTGGCCCGAACCGCCGGATGTGCCAAGGATAAAATATATCAGAGACTACAGGGGCGGCAATGACTTCAAGAGCGGCTCCGGGGCGGCGGACATACTCCTTGGCGCCGAAGGCGGGGCAGTCCTTAAAAAGCCCATGAGCGTACACGTCTCCGGAGACGGAAAGATCTTCGTCACGGATACGGCCGCGTCGGACGTCTTTCTCTGGGACCCTGAAAAGCTGACCGCCACTACCCTTGCCTCCATGGGCGCCAAACTCTTCTATAAACCAATAGGCGTGGCCACAGACGACAACGGCAGGATCTTCATCACCGACTCCCAGACCGACAAGGTCACGGTACTCAGTAAAACCGGGGCTATAGAGGCGACCCTGCAGCCGCAGGTGCCTTTCAAACAGCCCACCGGCATCGCCGCCGACAAGGTACGCAAGAAATTATATGTCACGGACACGCATAACCACTACATAGTCGTCTTCGACCTCGACACCCTCAAGTACATAAAGACCATAGGCAAGCGAGGCAAGGAAGAGGGGGATTTCAACTTTCCGTCACACATAGCGGTCGGGCCCAAGGGCTACCTCTATGTCTCCGACACCATGAACGGAAGGATCCAGATATTCGACGCCGACGGCAAATTCGTAAGGGCGTTCGGCCAGTTCGGAGACTCCCCGGGCATGTTCGCCAGGCCCAAGGGCGTAGGGGTTGACAGCGAAGGCCATATATATGTAGTTGACTCCGCTTTCAACAACGTGCAGATATTCGACGAGGAAGGCCAGATACTCATGGCGTTCGCCTCTTACGGCAGCGACAGGGGCCAGATGGTACTGCCGGCCGGCATCGCCATCGACCAAAACGACTTCGTATATGTCGTGGATTCCTGGAACAGAAGGGTCGAGGTCTTCGAGTACCTCGGCGAAAAGTACAAGGCAAGACTCGCCGCGGCCGGTACAAACAAGGATAAGGACAAAAGCAAGAAATAACCGGCGTTAAACGCCTGGATATCTATATACGCAAAAAAAGAGAAAGGCCCCTCTAAGGCCTTTCTCTTTTTTTTACGCGCGACGGGCTTAAGGGATAACTTAAGATACGCTCCGTCCGGGGCAGCCCCCGCAATCTCGCCCGGCCCCTTGCGTATCCTCGCGTAATAGCCGGAGGGCCGCCGCGGAAAACATGCCGGAGTTCAATAGAGTCGTTTTGACCTCATGAAATCCAGGGCCTCCTTCGATCCGAGCCTTGATGCCTTCTTCAGGTGCTCTGCGGCCGCTTTGCGGTCCCCGAGGTTGTAGCAGGCTACGCCGAGTCCCAGGTGCGCCTCGGCGTCTTCCCCGTAAAGCTCGCCGGAGCGCTCAAGGTCGGCCTGAGCTTTTTTGAAATCCCCCGTCTTGAGATGCGCGAACCCCCTCATCTTGAACGCGTAGGCGTTACCTGGCTCAAGCTTAAGAACCCTGCTGAAATCCTCTATGGCCTTTTCAAACCTTCCAAGCTCTCCGTAGGAGACGCCGCGGTTGAGATATGAGGTCGCGGAGCCCGGGTCAAGTTTTAGCGCCATGCTGAAGTCCTCTATCGCCCTCCCGTTGTCGCCGAGGTCGCGGTAGGTAAGCCCGCGGTTGTTGTAAGGGCTCGCAAACGACGGGTCCAAAGCGATGGCCCTGTTGAAGTCCTCTACCGCCTCTTTGCGCCTTCCGAGCTTATGGTATATAAACCCCCTGTTGTTGTACGGGTAGGCGTAAGAGGGGTCCAGGGATATCGCCGTATCGTAATCAGCGAGCGCCTTTTCGGCCTCACCCATGGAGTCGTAGGCGAACCCGCGGCTTGTATACGGTTTGGCGTCCCCGGGGTTGAGGGCGATCGCGGAGTCAAGGTCCGCTATAGCCTTCCCGCGCTCTCCCATCCTCTGGTAGACGGAGGCGCGGTTCATGTATACGCCGGGGTTTTTGGGGATAAGCCCGACGGCGGTATTGAGGTCCTCCAGGGCCTTTTTGAGATCCCCGGCCTTTTCAAACGCATGTCCGCGGTTATTGTACATATAACCGTATTTGGGCCCCAGGGCTATAGCCGTGTTGTAATCCTCAAGCGCCCTTCCGTAGTCTCCCCGCGCGTCGTTGGCCAGCGCCCTCTGGTGGTAAGCCAGAAAGACCTTGCCCGGATACGTCTCTATCTCGCGCGTCCAGAGTGTCACGGAATCCTTCCAGACGCGTATCTGGCTGACCGTCAAGACGGAAAGAATAACCGAGACGATGACTGTCAACGCCGCGACGAGCCCGGGCAGAGCCCTGCCCCCGGGCCTGTCGATGATACGGCCGACAGCGGCGCCGGCGAGGATAAATACGGCGAGGCTCGGAAGATACGTATAACGGTCGGCGGCCGATTGGCTTCCGACCTGGACTATCCCTATGACAGGGGCCAGGGTCGCCAGATAGTAAAACCACGCCGCTGAAAAAGACCTGCTCTTTTTCAGCATGAGGATGGAAAAGGCGGTCAAGGCCGAAAAGATGACGATGGAGGCGGCAAGCGCCGCGTTATACAGCTCAGGGCCAGCGGGGTACGGGTATATCGGCGCCAGACCCGTTGGGACGGCCATCTTATATAGATAAAAGACGGACGAGCGTACCGCCACAAGGACCCTGACCCCCGGGGGATACTCCTCAAGGGTCCCGAAGGCATGCCCTTCTCTCTGGGCCCATACCGTAAGAAGCGCCGAGGCCGCGCTCAAAAGGAAAAAGGGCGCCTTCTCAGATACCGCCTTCCACGCCCCGGAGAGCCTCCCCTCGCCCGCGAACCTTTCAAGCGGATAGTAATCCAGTATCAAAAGCACCACCGGCAGGGTTATGGCCATGGGTTTAGCCAGAAGGGCCAGGGCGAAAAAAACGAGCGATGCAGTGTAATGGAGCGCCCTTCCGGAATATACCGGGTTGCCGTACTTGAGGTAGGAAAGGATGCTTAAGATGAAGAAAAAACCGCACAGCACGTCTTTTCTCTCGGAGACCCAGGCGACCGACTCAACGTGTAACGGGTGAAGCCCGAACAGGAGCGCCGCCACGGCGCCCGCCGCCAGGACCGGGAGATCGAGTATGCCGGGGCCCGGGTCCCGGGCCCCGCCCCTGAACGCCCCCGCCCTCGAAGTCAACCTTACGGCAAGGAAAAAGACCAGAAAGGTGTTCAGGGCGTGCATCACTATATTGACGAGATGGTACCCGAAAGGGTCGGTGGACCAGATAGAGTAATCGAGCGCGTAGGAGAAGGTGGTAAGCGGGTGCCAGTTGGAAAGGAAGACCTTTGTGAATATCTTCTTTATGAGATATAAGTCGATCCTCCTTATATCAGGCTCTTCGAGTATATATTCGTTGTCGTCCCAGTTGACGAAATCATTTTGAAGCGCCGGGATATATACCAGCAAAGTCACCAGACCCGACAGAAGGGCCCCAAACAAAACAAGCGTCTTATCGGCCCCGAAAGCGCTGTCAGTCACCTTTTTTTCTACGTCCCTAACTTGCATTTAAGTCCTTAGAGGGTCCTTTCGATACATGAACCACCCCGAAAGCCTTGCCAGCGGGGTACCCAAAGGGAAATCTGTTTTTATATACGCGGCAGGCCGCGCTTAATTAAAATTCTCCGCCATACATAAATGACGGAGAATTTTGATGGTATGGTATGGAAGGTCATTTTTATTTGCCAGCCTTGACCCGCCGCTAAAGCGACGGGATTGCGGCTGGCACACCCATTCAACCCGAAGGAAATATTAAAACCCGGTGCGGCGCGTTGATATCGCGCTCAATAGACTACATTACAAAGCATCTGCTCAAGGCCCCGCAGCCCTCAATGGCGTCCGGGCAGCCTGGAAGCTAGCCATTACATATATAATATTAGAAATAAAATTTAAAGTCATGATTTTTGACGGTCATATTAATCTTCCGATAACAAATCACAAAATTCCCTGTAGCTTGCCCTTATAAAAACCCTCCCCCTCGATGGGGTAGGGTAGGGGTGAAAAAATGTTTTCACCCTCCCCGCTTCCCGTTACATCGGCTTCGCGCAACGGGAGCCCAGCCCTCCCATCAAGGGAGAGCTGGGCTTAAAGAGATACCACCCCGCAAGGCTTGCGGGGTATCCGCTCGCTATGCTTGTTTAAAAAGTCAGATTTGACCGGTCGGAATAACCCTGTTACAGCAGGGTTATTCCGGAATTTTTGATCTTGCACCCCTCTTTGTGACGGGAAACTATGCAGACGCACTGTTTATATTGCCTTAATACGGGCTTACGCACAACACTGGTCGCAACAGCCTTAAAATAAGAAATAACACTATTAATTCAAGTAGTTAAGATGAGTAGCCTCAGCCGGTCACGGATTCCCCATCCCCTGACTTTGAGCGTTTTATAACCGCTTCATGACGGAAAACTGTGCATCTGCACAAAAATAATTAATTTTGGATTAATTTTCTCTTGACATAATTTAATCCTGTTATATAATAAAGGCCAAGAAGGGAACCTGGGGCTCAAGGCGGGTCCCGCACTCCTTAGAAGGCGATGGCTGCCTCGATACTGCCGATGACCGGTCGTGGTATTGCAGGCATTTTTTTGCACAAAAAAATGCCTGAGCAACAGAGGGTAACTTAAGAAGCAACTTAAACCTACGACAGAAAAGGAGTCTCAAATGAAAAGGTATTTAGCCATCGCCATCGCGGCCGCCATGGGCCTTGTATACGCCGGCTCTGCCCACGCTCTTTCCAACAGCTGGACAAACGGAACGGTATCGAGCTACACCGGCGGCGCCGCCGCCAACGGTATCGCCGCATCGCGCCACAACCTCGGTTCTTTCGGTTCCTTCATCACCTCGACGGCGCAGAACGGCACGACCGAGATCTGCGTATTCTGTCACACGCCTCACCACACAAACACGGCAGTCAACCCGGCTCCTCTTTGGAACAGGGGTAACGCCAGCGCCTACACAGCTTACGGCACCACGATCGGCGGCTCGAACATCACCACCGTCGGCTCGGTATCACAGGCCTGCTTGAGCTGCCATGACGGCGTGACCACCTTCGACAACCTCGTAAACGCCCCGGGCGCGGGCGGAGTAGTAGCGGGCGGCGCTTCACAGGGCTGGACCTTCGCTGACGAGGGCGGCACCGGCGGCGCCAGCTCCATGCCCGCTTTCGCAACGGGCGCCGGAGACGAAAGGCTCAACATCGGCACCACCCTCTCCAACGACCACCCGATGTCAGTGACCTATAACCCTAACGTAGCGTCCTTGAGGCCGACAAACACCGTGATCGGCACCATCAACCTTACCACGGGCCTCCAGGCTTCGGCCTCGACAGCCTTCAACAACAACCTCGCTCAGAACCGTTGGGCGATCAAGGGTTACATCGACGGCGGCACGGCCACAATCGCCGACCTCCTCAGGAACACCAAGGTCGAGTGCTCCAGCTGCCACGACCCGCACTTCAAGAACACCAGCTGGGATGAGATCGAG
>JACRCH010000080.1 GCA_016219115.1 Deltaproteobacteria bacterium | reverse complement strand
GGCAGGCGGCGCAGGAAAGGGCGCGGCTGACGCGATAGCGGGCCTCGTCGATATCGGCATGGTCTCCCGCGACCCTGACCCGGCGGAGATCAAGAAGGGCATATTCCCTGTATATGTTCTCCACGACGCCGTTTTGCCGGTTGTAAGCGACAAAAACCCGGCGCTCCAGTCTTTGCTTACAAAGGGCGTCACTAAAAAGACGCTGATCGACATCTATATAACCGGAAAGGCCACAAACTGGGACGATGCGGCTGGAAAGACCGGAAAGCCCATACATGTCTACACCCGCTCTGACTCTGCCGGAGCCCCGGCGAGCTGGGCCAAGTACCTCGGCAACAAAAAGCAGGAGGATTTGAGAGGCGTAGGTATCTACGGAGACCCTGGCCTCATCGAGGCGGCCAAGAGGGATCCCATCGGCATCGGCTACGGCAACTTCAGTTTCGTATTTACGCGTGAAGGCGGCGTTGTAAAGGGTGCGAGGCTCGTTCCGATTGATTCCAACGAGAACGGGGTTGCCGACCCTGATGAGGTGCTGAATACGCGTGAGGAGGCCATAAAGGCGATCAGCTCCGGCAGGTATCCTGCTACGAGGAAGAACTTCCTCTTTACCAAGGGCAAACCGCAGGGGCTTGTGAAAGAGTTCATAGAGTTCGCCCTGTCTGATGAGGGCTCGAAGGTGGTTGAGACGGTCGGCACAAGCCTGCCGGCCAAAAAGGCGGATCGTGAAAAGGTTTTGCAGAGCCTTAATTAAAACCAATAATAGTCGAGGGAGGTCATTATGTCTGTAAAAGAATGGTTTGGCAAAAAGATAGATCCCATCTCTGAATTCAGGGAGGACCACAGGAAGGTAAGGGACGGCATCCTGGGCATAGCGGAGGCACTTGACGCGAAGGACATAAAGAAGGCCAGAGAGATACTCGGGAGCATCAATGTCCTTGTCGGGCCGCACTTCAGGTACGAAGAAGAGGCGCTGTACCCGGCCTTGAAAAAGCTGCTCGGGGAGTATGTTGACCAGCTCTTTGGCGAGCATGACGGCGTAATATCGACCGCGAAGACGGCGGCAACGCTTCTCGCCAAGGAGGCTCTTACCGAAGAGGAGTTTGCACTGGCGAAAAAGGCTGCCCTCGGCATACTCGTCCATGTGAGCAATTGCGACGGACTGGCCATCCTTTCTGAAAGGTTCAGCAAGGAGGAGCTCGAAGGGCTTGGAGCCAGGTTCGAGGTGGCAAGAAAAGCAGGCGTGCCTCTCATCGAATGGGCGGATACGATTAGAAAGAGACAAAAGGCTGCCTGAGGCTAGCAAAGGCAGACCCGCTTTGCAGGTGAGGTTTTTTCCCCTTCGTCCCCTCATCTGCATCGCGGGTCATTGAAAGCGGGAAAAACATGGAAGTTACAAAAATAAAGATCACAGAGGCTCAAGGCCTTCATTTGAGGACGGCTTCCGATATAGTCACCCTCGCGGAGAATTACAAGTCCAGGATCCTTCTGTGCCACGGCTGCAAGTCCGCCGACACCTGCTCCGTCATACAGGTGTTATCCCTTGCCGTACCAGAAGGCTCTGAGATAGCGGTGGTCGTTGAAGGGCCTGACGAGAAGGAAGCCATAAAAGGCATCCAGGGGCTTTTTGCCGGAGAAAGAAAAAAAGTGCTGATAGTGGATGACGAGCCGGACATCCTCGACCTTCTGGACTCCACATTTACAAGGCATGGCTACAGGACGGCTGCTGCGCTTGACGGGAAGGACGCCATTGAGAAGGCGCGGAGCTTCAGCCCTGATTTTGTGCTGCTGGACCTCATGCTCCCTGGAATCGATGGTTGGGAAGTGTGCAGGTTGCTGAATAAAGAATTCAAAGGCATACCGGTCATCATGCTCACAGCCAAGTGCCTGGCGGAAGACCGGCTTCTTGGCCTTGAGGCAGGCGCGAAAGACTACGTGACAAAACCGATAGATATGAGAGAGCTTTTGGCAAAAGTTGAGAAATTGATCGGCGCGAATGCACGGGACAATGAACAGGCCTGAAGTTGTTTAATAGAAGGCAGGTTATGGTTATGAGCGAGAAGAGGTTCTTTTTATTACTTGCTGTCTTTACCGTTGAGGTGTTCTTGTCTTATCTTGCGGTGCTCTGATGGGCTTTATAGACAGGATTATCCGTAAGCGGGCAGGGGGCCTCGCGTTCTGGTTTGAGGCCCTTTGGTCAGGGTTGGCATCCAACAGGCTCGACGCCGCGCGCGACGAGTGGAAAGGCTGGGAGAGGGTCGTGGCTCAGGAAACAGAAAAAAAGAAGAAATACAGGTGCTGCCTGTTCCTCCACTCAGGCGGCTATGCCAGGGTCCACGAGGCATTGAGCCTGGCTAATGTAGTTGCGGCGAGCGGCGGGGAGGCACATATCCTTTTCAGTTACGGGGCGTTGAAGCGCCTTGTAAGGGAGAACATCGACAGGATCTCGATAGACGGCTTCTCTGAGCCGACGGACGGCTATTTTGAAAGTAATGTCGGCGCCGGCAGGGTCCCTTCCCTCAGCGAGCTCATCACCTACGGGGTGAGACTCGGGGGCCTTAAGATTTACGCCTGCTCCGCAGCAATGGCGGCCTTGAATATCTCCAGGGACGAACTTGTGGACTCGGTTGACCAGAGCACCGGACTTGTAGGGTTTCTGAATCTGGTGAAAGAATCGGACCTGACATTGTATATCTGATGCCTATCCGGAGGCGGCGTTAACGCGCGATTCGGTTTGCAGAAAAAAGATATATGGAGGGTAATGAGCATCTTGATATTCATCGCTGTAGGTGCGGCTTTTATGGCAGGCGCAGTCATAGGGGCGGTTGCCATAGGTGTTTTGTCCGCTGCAAGCAAGGCAGAAGGCCATGTCGAGCATCTCAGAGCACAAAGATAGACAAAAATCTCGATCATACAGGGTGTCAGAGCTGTAAAAACCAGCTTTATTTGACTGTTCCCATCAGAATTAACACAAAACTAACAATTTCTTTACACTTCATTAACAGCCCCAAGGTACATTGAAGGAAGGTTCTTTTTACCTATACTTTTCTGTGCCGGGCGGGCTCAAGTGGATATAAGAAAATTCAAAGACCTCTTCGCGCAGAGGATAATGTTCCTCCTCTGCCTGTTTGTCCTCAATATCGCTTTCCTGATGGCCTTTGGGCTCTACATGAGGGCAAAGCCGATTTTGGAGATAACCAGCGTAGGGGACCTCCTGTTCTCGTTGTCATGGCACCCGTCGGAGGGGCAATTCGGGCTCGCGAGCTTCATAGCAGGAACGCTGTGGGTAACCATAATCGCTATATCTATCGCCGTGCCGTTCAGCGTGTTTACGGCCATCTATCTTTCTGAATATTGCCACAAAAAGGTGCGCAATACGATCAAGCCGGTAATAGACCTGCTTGCCGGCATCTCCCCGGTTATCTACGGCGTCTGGGGCATAGTCGCTATAGTGCCTCTTGTAAGAGACTACCTCATGCCTTTTTTCAGCGAAAGACTGCCTTTTTTCCCGTTTGTCTCTGATAATTACACAGGCTACGCCGCAATCACCGGAGGCATGGTCCTGGCGGTGATGGTCTTCCCGATAATCATATCCGTTGCCGAGGAAGTCATACGGACGGTCCCGTTCGAGATAAGGGAGGTCTCTCTCGCGCTGGGGGCGACGAGATGGCAGACGATAAAGCATACAATTTTAAAGAAGGCGTGGCCCGGCATCATCGCGGCCGTTATACTTGGGCTCTCCCGCGCCTTTGGTGAGACCATGGCGGTGTTGATGGTGGCCGGAAGCGCGCTGCATGTATTCCCGAAGTCGATATTCGACCCGGCCTACCCTCTGCCCGCGTTGATAGCGAACACCTACGGCGAGATGATGTCGGTTCCTCTTTACGACTCAGCGGTCATGCTCGCGGCGCTCCTCCTCCTTGTGGTCATAGCGCTTTTCAATATCGCCGGGTGGTCGATACTCATGTATATCGGCAGGAAGGAGCGTTAAAGTGGACAAGAGAAAGCTCGAAGAGTCATTCTTCAAGGGCGTCATGCTCTTCTCGACATTCGTGGTGGTCGGCAGTCTCCTTACCATAATAGCGACCATATTCATAAAGGGGCTTCCGGCGCTTGACCTTAACATGCTCATCCAGACGCCCAAGGGCGGGTATTACCTGGGCAAGGAGGGCGGGATACTGAACGCCATACTCGGCTCCATCATACTCGGATTCGGGTCTGTCGTTCTCGCGTTCCTCGTGTGCGTGCCTATAGTATTTTACATAAACCTCTATCGGAAGAAAAAATCGAGGTTTGCATGGCTGGTGCGTTTCGTACTCGATGTGCTCTGGGGGATACCATCCATTGTCTACGGCGCTTTCGGTTTCACGCTCATGGTCTTTTTCGGCCTCAGGGCGTCGCTTCTGGCCGGTATAGTCACGGTTGGGCTTCTGATCATACCCATAATGGCGAGAAGCATGGACGAGGTCCTGAAGACTGTTCCGATGGAGCTGAAAGAAGTCCCGCTGGCGCTCGGGTCTACCAGGCTTGAGACCTCGAAGGTCGTATTCAGGCAGGCGCTCCCCGGCATCCTGACCGCCGTGCTCATAGCGTTCGGGCGCGGCATAAGCGACGCGGCGGCCGTCCTTTTCACGGCCGGGTTTACGGATTACCTCCCGTACTCGCTCTTCAAGCCGGTGGCGACTCTTCCCCTTTCGGTCTTCTTCCAGCTCGGCACGCCTTTCCCCGAGGTGCAGGAGAGGGGATACGCCTCGGCGTTCGTCCTTACCGTGCTGATACTCGTGATAAGCATACTGGCGAGGGTAATATCCGGCAGGTTTACAAAAAACATAGTCAAATAGGGACAGACAATGGAATTCAAAACGCACATAAGCGTCAAAAACCTGAACCTCTGGTATGGAGGGCAGCAGGCGCTCAACGACATTTCGATAGACATACCCGACAAGAAGGTGACCGCCATAATCGGCCCTTCAGGCTGCGGCAAGTCGACCTTCCTGAAGTCGCTCAACCGTCTTATCGATTTGCAGGACGACGTCAAGGTCAACGGGCAGGTGTTAGTCGACGGCGAGAACATCTACGACCCTCATGTCGAGATAACTCACCTGAGGAAAAAGATAGGACTCCTCTTCCAGAGGCCTCAGGCCCTTCCGATGTCTATTTACGACAATGTCGCCTATGGGCCGAGGATACACGGCACGAAGCACAGGAAGGACCTCGACGGGATAGTCGAGCGGTATCTGAAGCTCTCGGGCCTGTGGGACGAGGTCAAAGACAGGCTTCAAGGGCCGGCATCGAAACTCTCGATAGGCCAGCAGCAGAGGCTCTGCCTTGCAAGGAGCCTCGCGATAGAGCCGGAGGTGATACTCGGGGACGAGCCTACTTCGGCTCTCGACCCGATATCAGCCGAGCATATCGAACAGCGGTTCCTGGAGCTCAAAAAACAGTACACGATAATCCTTGTGACCCACAGCCTTAGGCAGGCGCAAAGGCTCGCTGATTATGTCATCTTCTTTTATCTGGGCAACATCGTCGAGCACGGACCGGCCGCTGAGTTTTTCAGGAACCCGAAGGACGCCAAGACGCAGGCCTACATCAACGGCCGCTTTATAGAAGGGCGCAAGGCTGACAAAGAGCTTGACCTCAAGGGTACGGTCTGCCCGGCCAACTTCGTGAAGGCAAAACTCGCGCTCGAAGGGCTTGACGAGGGAAAGGTGCTGAGGATAATTGTCGATTACGAGCCCGCAGTGAGCGAACTGCCCAGGGCTATGGAATACGAGGGTCACAAGGTGCTTGAGGTAAAAAGGCTCAGCGCGACGGACTGGGAGATAGTCATTCAGCGCCTTTAAGAGATGCCTTAAGGCGCGCCCCTTTTAAAAAACATCGGAATATCCTATAATACCATGAGCTACGCGTCCTATATAACCCAGAAGTCCGAGGCTTTTCAGGAAATGAGCAAGACCATAGCGGTATTGGATGACGAGGCGGACATTGTCGAGCTTATATCCGTCCACCTCAAGAAGGCCGGCTTCAAGGTAAAGGAATTCCTTGAGGTGAAGGGCTTTTTCGATTTCATAGAGAAAGAATCGCCCGACCTCGTGATACTTGACCTCATGCTCCCTGACGCTGACGGCTTCGAGATATGCAGATATCTGAGGACGAAGGAGAAGTTCGCCGCCCTCCCGATAATAATGCTCACGGCCAGGGGAGATGAAACCGACAAGGTCCTGGGCCTTGAGCTTGGGGCAGACGACTATATTACAAAGCCGTTTTCCCCGAGAGAGCTGGTGGCGCGGGTTAAGGTAGCCTTAAGAAGGCAGGACGGCGCCGCAGCGCTGAAGAGGACCGAAATAGGCGGCGTGCTCGAGATAGACTTCGAGAAGTACGAAGTCTTCGTGAGCGGCGAGCGCGTGGAGCTGACCTCGACCGAGTTCCGCATCCTGAGGCTGCTGAGCCTTCAGAAGGGGCGCGTGTACTCGAGGGAGCAGCTCCTTGACCACCTCTGGGGCACTGAGAAAGCCGTGCTCGACAGGACCATAGACGTCCACATAAAGAACCTCCGGGACAAACTCGGCCCCGCCGGAAGTTTCATCAAGAACATAAGGGGCGTCGGCTACAAACTCGAGACCTGACATGAAGACATCGTTCTTTTCAAAGATATTCGGCGGCTACTTCCTCGTCATATTCGTCCTCACCGCGTCCATCCTTTTTTTTACATTCAGGACCGTAAAAAGCTATTACCTTGAAAGCCTCACGGACAACCTTAAAAACCTCGCTATCTCGTTGAACCTCAAGGTCAAGCCCGCGCTTGAAACCGGGGGCGAACTGGACAGCTTTGCCAAGGAGCTCGGCCATGAGCTGAACACGAGGATAACGGTAACCGACCCAGAAGGGAATGTTGTCGCTGACTCGGATAAGCCTCTCTCTGAGATGGAAAACCTGAGGGAGCGTCCGGAGATAGCTGAGGCGCTTGGCGGACAAGTAGGCAAGGCCTTAAGGTTCAGCACCATCCTTAAAGAAGAGATGCTCTACGTGGCCATACCCGTTGAGAGCGGCGGCAAGACAATCGGCGTGCTTCGCGTAAGCCTTTATCTCAAAGACATCAACAGCCTCCTTGGGAGCCTCAGGAACAACATTATCCCGGCAGTCGCGGTTATAACGGTATTGTCCCTGCTGATGGCCCTGGCCATCTCAAGGGGGCTTTCAAAGTCTATCAGATACCTTGCCGACGCCTCCCAGAAAATAGCGAAGGGAGACTTCGATGTCAGGGTGGAGCTCAGGAACAGGGACGAGCTCAAGACCCTTGCGGACAGCTTTAACGCGATGGCCTCGAAGATACGTACACTGTTCATGGAGCTGTCGTGCCAGAAGGAGAACCTCAACAGCGTTATCTCGTCAATTCAGGAGGGGCTCGTCGTCCTTGACATGGAAGACAAGGTTGTCTTCAGCAACGACGGTTTTCAGGCTATCGCCGGCGGCAAAGCCGCTGATGGAAAGCTTTACGCTGAGTTCATATCTGAACCTGAATTCGACGGGCTCGTGAAGGCGGTCAAGGATGAAAAGAGAAATGTCGTGAAGGAGATTGTACTCGATGGAAGGTATCTCCTTTGCAGCGCCACATTCCTCCGCTGTTTCCAGCAGGTAGTAGTGATACTTCACGACATCACGCAAATAAGAAACCTCGAGCGGATGAAAAAGGATTTCGTGGCGAATGTCTCGCACGAGCTGAGGACGCCGCTTACCGCGATAAAGGGCTTTGCCGAAACGCTCCTCGAGGAGGAGCGGAGCCCCGAGGGCCGCCACTACCTTGACATAGTGCTCAAGCACACCAACAGGCTGATGAAGATCGTATCCGAGCTTCTTCTTCTATCAAAGCTTGAAGAGGAAGGGGTGCGCCTTGAGCTCGAGAAGATCGACCTCAAGAGGCTCGTGCTGGATGTGGTCAGGATATTCGAGCCCCGGCTGAAGGAGAAGGGCCTTGGCTTGAGGCTCGACCTCGAGGACGACGCGCCGCCGGTTGACGCCGACCTCTTCAAGCTCGAGCAGGTGCTGATCAATCTCATCGACAACGCCATAAAGTACACGGAAAAGGGCGAGATAGGGGTCGCTTTAAGGCGTTCAGGTCAGAATGTCTCAATTGAGATATGGGATACCGGCATAGGAATCCCGAAAGAACATCTCGCAAGGATATTCGAAAGGTTCTATATAGTAGGCAAATCGCGGTCCAAAAAGCTCGGCGGTACCGGACTTGGGCTTTCGATCGTTAAGCACATAGTCCTTTTGCATAATGGCACGATAGAGGTGGAGAGTATCCCTAACGAGGGGACGAAGTTCACCATCGCCCTGTCTTGCGGCCTCTCAGAAAAGCAAAGCAAACTCCCTTTATAATTTGATCCGGTCAGGCGCCTAAGAGTTAAATGATCTGCTTGGCAGGTCAAGAGTTGTTCAGGCAGTAAAAGCCTGTGGAAGGGGTAATATATGAGTATGTAATTTTTTCAGTAGGCATTTACGAACAAAAGCCACGAGAATTCGTTCTTGTGGCTTTTTTTGTTTTTAAAAACCCCAAAAAGGAGGTGTAAGGAGTATGGAGATAAGGGAAGTCAACGTCGTGGACATAAGAACTGAGACGTGTCTGCCCGGAACAAAATTTGTAGAGAGCATCAAGGAAGTCGGCATCAGGGTCCCCATAATGATCAATAAGAACGGTCACGGGTATGAGGTTATCGATGGGCGCCGTAGGATCCAGGCAGCAAGGAATCTTGGTCTTGAGACAGTCCCGGCGATAATCATGGAGGAAGGGGAGAATGACTCCGATCTTCTCGGGGTGATGTTGAATCTTCAACGGTCTCCGAACCTGGCTTACGAAGTCGATAAGATCAGACTCTGTATCAAGTCCGGCTATACGCAGCAGGAGATAGCCGACAGGCTGTGTCTTTCCAGGACGCAACTCAAGAAGCACTTTAGGCTGCTGAACCTTTGCAAAGAGGCGTTCAACAAGGTCAAATCGGGGGAGGTCAACGCATCGACCGCCTTTGAGCTTTCTCGGTTGCCGAAAGAGGCTCAGAAGGAGCTCGTCTTAAGTGGAGAGATTACGAAAGAGGATGTGCACCAGAGGAAGGTTAAGCATAATCTTTCATCGTTACTCTCGCTGATTCCGGTCGAGGAAGGGTACGATCAGCTGGTTCTGGAATTTGAGTTGGTGGTCGCGAAGATGTCAACCGGGCATCCACTGCCGGAAGATGTAAAGAACG